>DATJPI010000140.1:0-7495 GCA_035506495.1 Syntrophales bacterium | reverse complement strand
TTGTTCGTCACGAAAATGTCGTCGCCCACAATCTGGATCCTGTCTCCCAGTTCGTCCGTCAGGAGTTTCCAGCCGTCCCAGTCGCCCTCGGCCAGACCGTCCTCGATCGAGATGATGGGGTATCTCTTGATGAGTCCGCTGTAAAACTTCACCATCTCCTCGGCGTCCTTCTGGGGCTTCTTCTCGGCCGCCAGGTTGTATTTCCCTTTCTGGTAGAAAGAGCTGGCCGCCGAGTCGAGGGCGATGCAGACGTTGCCTCCGGGCTCATAGCCGGCCTTTTTGATTGCCTCGACGATGAGGATCAGGGCCTCCTCGTTGGACTTCAGGTTGGGCGCAAAGCCGCCCTCGTCTCCCACGGCCGTATTGTAGCTTTTCGCCTTGAGGACCGAGCGCAGGTTGTGGAAGACCTCGGCGCACATGCGGATCCCCTCGCGAAAGCTCCGGGCGCCCACCGGCATGATCATGAACTCCTGGATGTCCACGTTGTTGTCGGCGTGAACCCCGCCGTTGACGATGTTCACCATGGGAACGGGGATATCCTTGGCCGACACGCCGCCGATATAGCGGTACAGGGGCATTCCCATTCTTTCCGCGGCGGCCCTGGCACAGGCCAGGGAGACGGCGAGGATGGCGTTTGCCCCGAGGGCGCGCTTGGTCTCCGTCCCGTCAAGCTCGATCATCGTGTAGTCAATCCGGCGCTGCTCGAAGACGTCCATTCCGACGAGCTCGGGGCCGATCTTCAGGATGATGTTCTGTATCGCCTTCTGCACGCCCTTGCCCAGATAGCGTTCCTTGTTTCCGTCGCGCAGCTCCAGGGCTTCGCGCTCTCCCGTGGAGGCACCGGAGGGCACCGATGCCCTGCCGATGGTTCCCGACAACAGCATGACCTCCGCCTCGACGGTGGGGTTGCCCCGAGAGTCGAGGATTTCCCGCGCATGGACCCTGATGATTTCGCTCATATCTCCTCCTGCATGATTTTACTCCTCATAGACTCCCTCTCCCCACCGAGGGAGAGGGGAGGGGTGAGGGGGAATAATCTTCTTCCGATGAAGCAGCCCGTCTCCTGAGTCTTCCTCTCCCTCTTCTTTTTTCCGCTCCCTGATTAGCGCAAATAGCTGTATTTTGCAAGCCGAAGTGCGCCGTTTCCCGTCCGATTGGGGTTTGATTCACCCTGCCGATGTGGTATACATTCCCGGGAACGCGGACTCGGCACAGGGAACGATCACGTGAGCAACAGGCAACCGAAAGGGGAGAAACGGACCCGGCTCCACAATCACCTCAATAAGTGGTTCGAGACCGTCTCGGAAGAGTACGCCATGATCGAGCCGGGCGATCGGATCCTCGTCGGGGTCTCGGGCGGCACCGACAGCATGGTCCTTCTGGACCTGCTGCAAACGCCCAAGTATGTGATCCCGGGAGACTACACGGTCACGGCCGCGCATATCGACCTTGGCTTTGCGGGAAGCGGAGAAGACGTTGCAAAGATAGAGGCCTCTTTCAGGCAGACGGGGTGTGATTACGTTATTGACCGGACAGACATCGGGCCGGTGGCGCACAGCGAGGTGAACCGGAAAAACCCCTGTTTTCTTTGCTCGCGCCTGAGGCGCCGGCGCATCTTCGAGATTGCCGATGAGCGTGGCTGCAACAAGATCGCCCTGGCTCATCACCGCGACGACATGATCGAAACACTGCTCTTGAATATGTTCTGGGGCCGCGAGATCAGCACGATGATGCCGAAGCAGCGGATCTTCGCGGGAACGCTTCACATTATCCGGCCGCTGGCCTACATCCGCGAGGATCTGGTCAAGAAATTCGCCCGGGAGCGGCAGTTTCCGGTCGTGGAAAACCGGTGCCCCACGAGTGTGAATTCACGCAGGCGCTACGTCAAGGAACTGCTCAATACTCTGGAGAAGGACAACCGGCTTGTCCGGGACAACCTCTTCCGCGCCATGAAGAACGTCAAGAAAGATTACATGCCCCGGGGCAGAAGCGATGGCTAAGAAACAAACCGGCGAAAAACCCATCTGCCAGAACAAGACCGCGAGGCTGAACTTCGAGATCGAGGACACCTACGAGGCGGGCATCGCGCTGGTCGGCACCGAGGTCAAGGCCCTCCGGGAAGGCAAGGGCAACCTCACGGACAGCTTCGCCCGCGTCAAGGACGGCGAGGTCTTTCTCTACGAAATGAACATCAGCCCCTACACGTTCGGCAACATCATGAACCACGACCCCCTGCGCGTCCGCAAACTGCTCCTGCACAAGAACGAGATCCGGAAGCTCTATGGAAAGACCCAGGAAAAGGGGCAGACGGTGATCCCGCTGAAGGCCTACTTCAAAAACGGCAAGGTGAAGATCCTCCTCGGTGTAGGCCGGGGCAAGAAGACGCACGATCGGCGCCAGGATCTGAAAGAAAGGACGGACAAGCGGGAGATGCAACGAGCCATCCGGGGCAGGGGTCGATAGCGGTCCCCAGGCCGGCCGGTGGACAGCCGGGATAGAGGATCATTCATGGCCTTGGAAAACGGGAAATCGATGGGCCGCAGCGGGGAGTTTCCCTCGGCAGGGTTAATCGACCAGTGGTGCTCTAATATCCTCGACGCCATCTACGACGGAATCCTGGTCACCGATGCAGAGGCGATCGTTCGTTACGTCAATCCGGAATACACGAGAATCACCGGCGTCAAACCAGAGCAGATCGTGGGGCAGCCTCTGCGACAGGTCAGGCCTGGTGCGATTTTGCCCGACGTCATCCGTACAGGGATTCCCCGCGCTGGGGTTTTTCGCAGGGAGGGGCAGATCGAATACGTCGTCGACATGGCGCCGATTATGATCGAGGGCGCAATCGTCGGGGGCGTGTCGGTTCTCAAGGACATCACGGAAGTCAAGCGCCTCTCCCAGGAGCTCAAGACGTTCGTCAGCAAGGCCAACCGGCTCAACTCGATCGTCCAGCATGCATTCCATGCCCGTTTCACATTCAATGATATCATCGGGGTCAGCGACGATGTCAAAAAGGTCATCGCCTTCGCCAGGCGCATTGCGCGGGGCGATAACGATGTCCTGATCACGGGAGAGAGCGGCACGGGGAAAGAAGTCTTCGCACAGGCCATACACAGAGAAAGCAAGCGGTCCTCGGGGCCGTTCATCGGGTTTAGCTGTGCAGCTCTCAGCGCTACGCTGGTGGAAAGCGAGCTGTTCGGTTACGCCGACGGCGCCTTCACGGGGGCGCGCAAGGGAGGGAAGGCCGGTCTGTTCGAAATCGCCGACGGGGGGACGGTATTCCTCGATGAAGTGGCCGAACTCGGCATGGAGATGCAGGCCAAGCTGCTACGGGCTCTTCAGGAGCGCCGTATCCGGAAGGTCGGCGAAACGGACGAGGTCGCCGTCGACGTCAGGATTATCGCGGCCACCAACCGCGACCTTGAGCAACGGGTCAAGGCGGGCCAATTCCGTGAGGATCTTTACTACAGACTCAATGTGGTGAACATTCTTCTTCCTGCATTGCGGAACCGCCCGAAGGATATCCACCTCCTGGCGGATCGATTCCTCGAGCAGTGTGCAAAACGACTGAGCCGTGCTCTCGTCTTTTCACCCGATGTCTACGAAGCCTTCTATCGTCACCAGTGGCCCGGAAACGTGAGAGAGCTCATGAACGCCGTGGAGTACGCGGCAAACATGGCCGAGTCGGACCTGATCCTTCCCGAGCATCTACCAAGGGGATTTCACGACAAGGCGGCCATTCCTGACGGGGGAACCTTGGAGAGGATTCTCCGAGAAGTGGAGAAGCGGACGATCCTCGGCAAGCTAAGCAGCCAGGGGCGGTCACTTGCAGCCAAGAAGCGCGTAGCCAAAGAGCTTGGTCTTTCGCTATCCACTCTCTATGCAAAAATGAAATCGCTCGGCATTGAGCTAGGCAAGGAAGATTGATTCCGATTTTTCGGAATATGTCGGCGCTCCAGTTCCGAACATTCGGAAACGGCGGCCAATCCTGATATTGACACGATTTTACCCTCCGTTTCGAATCTATTATTTCCAGAAATTCGGAAATTATCCATTTCACCGAACGGTGCCCCGGCACGGCGGCGCAGCATCCTGCACAGGCTTCCCTGAAAGATATAATTATACGAATACGGATTTCTATTCGCTAGTTGAGATCTATATCTGAAGCACAGGATGATGCCGTACGCGAGAGCCTTCACAATGCGAAAAGGCACATATCTGCAAGGGCACAGTCGTTGCTCTTGCAAGCCGTGGGGTCATCGTGACGATGATCGCGGCCTCACTGAAAGAGAAAGGAGGGGAACCATGCTTGCATTAATCGGGTTGCTGACGATCCTGGTATTACTGGTTACCATCATCACGAAAAAGCTCTCGCCGCTGGTGGCGCTCATTGCTGTGCCTATCGTCGGGGCGCTTTTCGCAGGCTTCGGTCTGGACATCGGGAAATTCGTCGTCGACGGGCTCAAGAACATCGCGCCGGTGGCGACGATGTTCGTCTTCGCCATCATCTTCTTTGGAGTCCTGAGCGATGCGGGTCTGTTCGACCCGATTATCAACTTGATCCTGAGAACGGTAGGTGCCAAGCCGCCCCGCATCCTGATGGGGACGGCGCTTTTGGCCCTTCTCATCCACTTGGACGGATCCGGGGCTGTCTGTTTTTTGATTACCATCCCGGCGATGCTGCCGATCTATGAACGGCTCAACATGGACAAGCGTCTCCTCTGCCTGATGGTCGCCATGGCCGCTGGCGTCAATTACCTGCCCTGGACGGGTCCGACCCTCCGGTCATCGGCGGTGCTTCACATTCCGTCAACGGCGATATTCACTCCGATCATCATCCCCCAAATCGTGGGACTTGCGTTCATCATGGCCGTCGCATACCTGCTCGGCAAGAGGGAAGCCCGCCGCCTGGGCCTGACTGACGGCACGCAGGTCGACATCGTCCTGAAGAGGGAACTCAAGGAAGAAGAGAAGACCTTGAGACGGCCCCGGATGTTCTGGGCGAATGCCATCCTGGCCCTGGTAGTCATGGGTGTCATGATCAGCGGGAAAGTCGACCCCGCTCCCATGTTCATGATCGGCGTCATCTTTGCTATGGTCTTCAATTACCCCAAGGTAGATCAGCAGAAAGCACGGGTGGACGCTCATTCCCGGGCTGCCCTGATGATGGCCAGTATCCTGCTTGCGGCAGGCGCGTTTGTCGGCATCATGAAGGGGACCGGAATGATCACGGCCATGGCCAAGGTGGGGGTCTCCTACGTTCCTCAGGCCCTGGCGCAGCACATCCCGTTTGCGCTGGGCCTGATCTCCATGCCGCTGAGCTTGCTATTCGACCCCGATTCCTATTACTTCGGCGTCATGCCGGTCATCGCAGAGATGTGCAAAATGCTGGGTATGGAGCCCATCACCATCGCCCAGGCGTCACTCATGGGGCAGATGACAGTGGGTTTTCCTGTCAGCCCGCTCACCCCGGCTACGTTCCTCATATCTGGCCTGACGGGGGTTGAACTGGGCGAGCACCAAAAGTTCTCCATCCCGTTTCTCTGGGCGGCGTCGATTGTGATGACGATCACCTGTGCGTTGATCGGCGTCTTTCCGTTTTAGGATCATCATAAAAGAAGAACGTGAGGTTGGATCATGAAGAAAATACGAATTGGCTCCGGGGCCGGTTATTCGGGTGATCGGATCGAACCCGCCGTGGAACTGGCGGAAAAAGGGAACATCCAGTATCTCGTGTTCGAGTGCCTGGCCGAAAGAACGATTGCTATCGCGCAGCAGGCGAAGATGAAGGATCCCAAGGCCGGCTATGACGCCCTGCTCATCGCGAGGATGGAGGCCTGTCTGCCCATGTGCCGGAAAAACGGCGTCAAAATCATTACCAACATGGGCGCGGCAAACCCCGCGGCCGGGGCGGAAAAGGTCAAGGAGGTTGCCCGTCAGTTGGGCATCAGGGGCCTGAAGATCGCCGCCGTGACGGGCGACGATGTCCTCGAGGTGATTAAAAAGGGCGACTACCGCATCGAGGAGACGGGCGAGAAATCCTCGTCGCT
The DNA here is from genome assembly GCA_035506495.1 of Syntrophales bacterium. Classification (GTDB taxonomy): domain Bacteria; phylum Desulfobacterota; class Syntrophia; order Syntrophales; family UBA2192; genus UBA2192. The sequence continues at coordinate 1,448 of DATJPI010000140.1, read as the reverse complement.
CAAGGACAGGATGGTCTCCGCCAACGCTTACCTGGGTGCGCAGTGCGTGGTGGATGCACTGAAAGAGGGCGCCGACGTGGTCATCACCGGCCGCGTGGCGGACCCCGCGATTTTCATCGCACCGGCTGTCTACGAGTTTGGTTGGGCCATGGACGACTGGAAACTTCTCGGGCAGGCCATTGTCATGGGGCATCTGCTGGAGTGTGCGGGGCAGGTGACCGGCGGATATTTCCCCGATCCGGGCTACAAGGATGTTCCGGGTCTGAGCAGGCTGGGCTTCCCCATCGCCGAGGTTCAAGAAGACGGAACCTTTGTCGTCACCAAGGTTCCCGGCTCCGGCGGGATGGTCACGCTGGCCACCTGTAAGGAGCAGTTTCTCTATGAGATCCACGATCCCTCATCTTACATCACCCCCGATGTTGTGGCCGACTACACGGGCGTACAGATGACCCAGGTAGGCCCGGATCAGGTGCGGGTGACAGGCGGCAAGGGAAGACCCCGGACCGATACGCTGAAAGTTTCCATCGGTTGCGTGGACAGCTACATCGGCGAAGGGCAGATCAGCTACGGAGGCCCAGGGGCGGTTGCCCGCGGGAAGCTTGCACTGGAGATCGTCGCGGAGAGGCTCAAGCTCACGGGCGTGCAGTTCGAGGAGATCCGTTACGACTTGATCGGCGCCAACTCCCTTCACAAGGACAAGCTCTCCGCCGGGCACGATCCGTACGAGGTGCGGGTGAGGGTCGCCGGGCGCACGAAGAGCATGAAGGAAGCTGTACGTATCGGCAACGAAGTCGAGACCCTTTACACTAACGGGCCGGCAGGGGGAGCCGGTGCCTGGAAAGTAGCCAGGGAGGTCGTGGCGATGGTGTCCACCCTGATCCCCAGAAAGCTTGTGAGCTATTCCATCCACTACGAGGTGATCTGAATGAAACTACGAGAGATCGCACACTCCCGAACGGGAGATAAAGGCAATACGTCCAATATCTCGGTCATCGCCTTCGACCCGGCTCGCTACCCTCTGCTGGAAAAACACGTGACTGCCGAGAGGGTGAAAGAATTCTTCTCCGAAATTGTCGAGGGAGATGTCGTTCGCTATGCACTTCCCAATATCGGTGCCCTGAATTTTGTGATGTACAAGGCCCTCAGTGGCGGAGTGACACGCACGCTGGCCATTGACCTGCACGGCAAATCCCTGAGCTCGGCCATTCTCGAGATGGAGATTCCCGACCGGTAGCCGGGCCCGCATCCATCCTTGACTTCCCGGCGCAGGCGGGCTAAATTGAAGGCGAGGTTATTCCTTGCCGATGTACATGTGGGGGCGCCACGGTTTCGACGGGGATAATTGAGGTTGACAGTGGCACGCGGAGGTTTCTACCGGGCTCCTTAAACAGGTAGAAAAACAGTAAACGCCAACAACTACGTTTACGCACAGGCTGCTTAAGTAGCCT
>DATJPI010000139.1:0-5676 GCA_035506495.1 Syntrophales bacterium | reverse complement strand
CTTGCCGGCACAGCGGCCGCCCTGTACGACTCGAAGGGAGAAATTGTCGGGGCCATCGAATCCATCCGCGACGTCACGGACCGCCGAAAATCGGAAGAGGATCTGAAGAAGGCCAAGGAGGAAGCCGAGCGGGTCAACCGGGAACTGGAAGCCATCAATCGCCAGATGGAAGAGTCCATCGAACGGGCGAACATCATGGCCCAGGCCGCCGGTGCGGCGAATCTCGCCAAGTCGGAGTTCCTGGCCAATATGAGCCATGAGATCCGGACCCCCATGAACGGCATTATCGGGTTCTCCACCCTGATGCTGGAAACGGATCTGGACGGGGAGCAACGGGAGTACGCCGATGCCGTCAAGGTGTCGGCGGAGAGCCTGCTGGCGCTCATCAACGACATTCTGGACTTCTCCAAGATCGAGGCGGGCAGACTCATCATCGAGCCGATCCCATTCGATCTGAGAACCACGGTGGAGCAACTGGCTGACCTGCTGGTTGTAAGGGCCGAAGAAAAAGGCTTGAGCCTGGTCGTCCGCTATGCCCACGATGCTCCGCGCCGCGTGATCGGCGATCCGGGGCGTATCCGGCAGGTGCTCACGAACCTGATCAGCAATGCCGTCAAGTTTACGGAAAAAGGTCACGTCGTCATCGATGTGACCTGCGAGGTGAAACCGGAAGCTCAGGCGCAGGCGATCTTCCACTTCCGGGTGGCGGACACGGGGATCGGCATCCCCGAGAGCAAGCTCGAGTTCATCTTCGAGAAGTTCACCCAGGCCGACACGTCAACCACTCGCCGCTATGGCGGGACAGGTCTGGGCCTCGCCATTTCCAAGCAGCTTGTCGAGTGCATGGGCGGCGGCGTCGGCGTTGAAAGCCGGGAAGGGAAGGGGTCCACCTTCTGGTTTTCTCTGCCGCTGGCCATAGACATCGAGGCGGCGGTCGAGGTCATTCCCGAGGCAGATCTCAGCGGCGTCAGGCTCCTCATCGTTGACGATCGCGAGATCAACCGCCGTGCCCTCGAGGATCAGGTGGCCTGCTGGGGCATGCGATACAGCAGCTGTGAATCCAACGAAGAGGCCCTCGCGATGCTTCGCAAAGCCCATGAAGAGGGGGATGGCTTCCAGATTGCCGTGATCGCCTACCACGACGAACAGAGCGCCAGCGAGGATCTGGCACGCCGGATCAAGACAGATGCCGAGTTGAAGCAGACGATACTTCTTATGATCGCCTCCATCGGAAAGCGGGGCGATGCCAAGCGGATGCAGGATGTGGGGTTTGCGGCATACCTCGTCAAACCGGTTCACTCGTCCATCCTGATGGATGCACTCGCCACGGCCTGGAGCGCCGGTCTCACGGGGCAGCCCATCTCGCTCATCACGCGGCACAGCTTGGCGGAAGCGCGCTCGGAGAAAAAGAAGGCGGATTTGCCGGCAGCGCCCACTGCAAGAGTGCGAGTGCTTGTGGCGGAGGACAATCCCGTGAATCAAAAGCTCGCCATCCGAATGCTCGAAAAGTTCAATATGAACGTCGACATCGCCTCCACAGGCAGGGAGGTGCTCGAGATGCTCGAAAAGAGTACCTACGACCTCGTGTTCATGGATTGCCAGATGCCCGAGATGGACGGCTATGAGGCGACGTCACGCATCCGGCTCTCCGAGCGGGACAGCGGGAAACGTCTGACGATTATCGCCATGACGGCCAACGCGATGCAGGGCGACCGGGAGAAGTGCCTCTCCGCCGGCATGGATGATTACATCGCGAAACCGATTCGGAGAGAGTCCATTGTGGAGATGCTCCAGAAATGGGTGCCGCAGGATAAAACTCAGGGTACGGGGTAAAGGGTAAAGGGTAAAGGGAACAGGGCACAGGGAAGAAGAAGCTGCCGAATCGAAATACGATAGCCATAGAAAAGAGGGAAGAAATGAATTTCGGTGAAATGGCGGAGAATATCGGGCTCGACGAGCAGGACTTCCGGGAGATGGCCGAGCTGTTCGTCAGCGTGGGTGTGACGGATCTCGCCAAGTTGCGTGACGCCTGTGAGAGCCGGGATTGCCAAGGGGTGGTGATGTCCGCCCATTCCCTGAAAGGGGCGTCGGCCAATCTCGGCTTTACGGAGATCTACGAGATCGCTAAGCGGGTGGAAGCCGCGGCCCGGGTACAGAAACTCGACGGGGCCGGTGAGGCGATCGTCGAGATCGAACGGAAGCTGGACTCCATCTCCGCGGCACTCGGGGGACATTGAGGATCCAGAGGAGGATCCCGGGACGAAAGAACGGGAAATGAGCTTTGTGAAAACCTGGGCGTACGAGCGCCGGGAAGGATTGTCCAGATGACCCTACAACCCGTGTCCGTATTGGTCGCAATCTCGAATCCCTCCGACCGGACGGGGCTGGAGAAAATCCTCGCCGACGCGGGGTACAGGAAGGTCGTGAGCGTCGCAAACGGGCTCAAGGCCGTCGCTGCGATGGCCGTGGAGTTTTTCCCCATTGTCATCATCGGACCGCAGCTGTCCGGAATGGACGGCTTCGAGTTGTGCCGCGTCCTCCGCGCCCGCAGTCTGCCCGGCTACGTCTACATCCTGATGCTCACGAGGGGTAACCGGAAAGCAGATATCCTCAAAGTGCTCGAGGCCGGCGCCGATGCACACCTGGCCCATCCGGTCGATCCGGCCGGACTGATCGCCCGTCTTGAGGCTGCACGACGGATCATCGACCTGGAGCGGTCCCTGAGAATCACGAACGAAGAAGTCCGCGCCCTGTCGATCCGGGATCCCCTCACAGGGATCTTTAATCGGATCTATCTGATGGAACGCCTTCCTCAGGAGCTGAAGCGCTCCCAGCGATACGGGCACCCGCTGGCGGTCATCATGTGCGACATCGATCACTTCAAGGAGGTCAACGACCAGCACGGACACCGGGCCGGGGACCAGATTTTGAGGGATTTCGTGAACCGGATTGCCGGCTCCATCCGTATCGACGTGGACTGGATGGCCCGCTACGGAGGCGAAGAATTTCTCATCGTGCTGCCGGAAACGGACCTGCCTTCGTCGTTCATTGTGGCGGAGCGGCTGCGGAGGCTCATCGCGGAGGTCCCGTTCCGCTTGAAGGGCAGGGATCTGCGCATCACATCGAGTTTCGGCGTGACCAGCTACCAGCCGGTCCGGCAGGGAGAAAAAGTGTCTTCCGATCTGCTTATGGAGCAGGCCGATGAATTCCTGTACCAGGCAAAGCGTGAGGGACGAAACGCCGTGCGGGGGGCGAACAGCCAGGAATCCGAGACGAAAGGACGCGCGTCATGAAGAAGAAGAAAATCCTTGTTGTGGACAACCACCCGATCATCCTGGAGTACATGTCCAAACTGCTGACCAAGGAAGGGCATGAGGTCCGGACCTCCGGCGACGGCCTTCACGCCCTGGACATTCTGGAGAGCTACGACCCCGGGATTATTTTCATTGATCTGATCATGCCCAACATCGACGGCAAGAAGCTCTGCCAGATTATCCGAGCCATGCCCGACATGAAGGACGTCTATCTCATCATCCTTTCGGCCGCGGCTGCCGAAGAGCAGATTGACTTCAAGGAAATCGGGGCCAATGCCTGCATCGCCAAGGGGCCGCTGGACAAGATGGGCCAGTACGTGATCGCCGCGCTCCACGACGCCGAACAGGGCAGGACGCGCGAAACGCAGGGACGCATCTTCGGGACCGAAAATCTCTACTCGCGGCAGATCACCAAGGAACTTCTCTCCATCTGGAAGCATTATGAGGTGGTGCTGGGCAGTCTCTCCGAGGGCATCCTGGAGATCACCCCGGGCGGCCGCATCGTGTTTGCCAATCCGGCAGCCATTTCGCTGACCGGCATTCCGGAGCAAAAGCTGCTGGCCTCGAGCGTGTTGGGCCTCTTCAACACCCGGGAGCGCGACCGGGTGCGGGAGATGATTGACCGGGTGACGGCAGAAGCGAGCATGGTGGCCGCCGACGACCCCGTGAAACTCAACGATCGGGAGTTCATGGTCAAGCTGCTGCCGATCCGGGACGAGATGAAGCGCACCCTCATCATGGTCCTCAACGATGTGAGCGAGCACCGCCGGATCGAGGCCCAGTTCCAACTCGCACAGCGGATGGAGGCCGTCGGGACGCTGGCCGGCGGCATCGCCCACGATTTCAACAATCTCCTCATGGTCGTCCAGGGAAACATCTCGCTCATGCTCTTTGACCTCGACCCGAAACACCCCTTCTACGAACGGCTGAAGGGCATCGAGAAACAGGTTCAGAGCGGCTCACGGCTCACGGCGCAGCTTCTCGGCTACGCCCGCAAGGGCCGATACGAGGTGAGACCCGTCGATCTCAACCTGCTCGTTCAAGAGGCCTGCGAGACCTTCAATCGGACCCGCAAGGACATCCTCATCCACCAGGAACTCGCCCACGATCTGTATGCCATTGAGGCCGACGCGGGACAGGTTGAGCAGGTCCTCATGAACCTCTTTGTCAATGCCGCCGACGCCATGACCGGCAGTGGAAGCCTCATTGTGACTACGGCCAATACGGACCATCAGGCCATGAAGGGCAAACTCTACAATCCCAAACCCGGCAACTACGTCATGCTCACCGTGACGGACAACGGCTCGGGCATGGACAAGAAGACCATGGAGCGGATCTTCGAGCCCTTCTTCACGACCAAAGAGATGGGACGAGGAACCGGTTTGGGGCTGGCCTCCGTCTACGGCATCATCAAGGGGCATGGCGGGTTCATCGATGTGGAATCGGAAAAGGGAACGGGGAGCACATTCCGGATTTATCTGGCGGCAACCGACAAGGCCGTCGTTCGCAACGGCGGCGAGGCGAACGAGCCGATCAAGCGAGGCAGCGAAACCGTCCTGCTCGTGGACGACGAGCAGATGATGCTCGAAATCGGCCGCGACCTCCTGCAGACCATGGGCTACCGGGTTCTCACGGCGCGAGACGGCGAGGAAGCCGTCGAAATTTACCGCGGCCGCCACGACGAGATCGACCTGGTGCTGCTGGACATCGTCATGCCCAAGATGGGCGGCGGGCAGGCCTTTGACTTCATGAAGGCGATCAACCCCGATGTGAAGGTGCTCTTGCTGTCGGGGTACAGCATTGACGGGGAGGCCACACAGATCCTCGAGCGAGGGTGCAGCGGCTTTATCCAGAAACCTTTTAACATGCTGCAGCTCTCCCGGAGCGTCAAGTCGGTGCTCACCGGGAACGACGGGCGAAAGAAAGGAAACGGCGGCGAACCGGGCCATGCCAGGGGCATCCGGGCGTGACGGCAAACCGCCAGGGAAACGAATCGATGTCGACCGCACAGAGGGAAATCCGGGGAAACGCGGGAAGTAAGGGGACGATCCTGATCGTCGACGATCATCCTGTGAATCTCCGGCTCCTGGAAAAAATCCTGAGTGCCGCGGGCTACCAGACGCTAACGGCCGAAAATGGCCCCACCGGAAGGGAACTCGCCGTGTCGCGCTTGCCGGATCTGATCCTGTTGGACATCATGATGCCGGGGGAGAGCGGCTTCGAATCCTGCGAGAAAATGAAGAAGGATCCGCGGACGGCGCACATCCCGATTATTTTCCTGTCGGCGAAAACGGATGTGGAGAGCAAGGTGACAGGCCTCAAGATCGGGGCCGTGGACTACATGACGAAGCCCTTTGACAAG
>DATJPI010000138.1:0-4250 GCA_035506495.1 Syntrophales bacterium | reverse complement strand
GCACTGCTGCGAAAGTGAAGAGGGACCCGAAAACGAAATTGAGGAAGAGTTTGACGACCTCGTCGCGCCCGTCTTTCACGTTGTAGATCCAGAAGAGGGCCCAGATGATGGAGCTGCCGAGCGCAAGCAGCGCCCCCGGCAGGTTCGTGAATGTAAAGCCCAACACATCGCCGTGCGTGGAGATGACCAGCACTCCTGTAAAGCTCACGATGATGGCCGCAACGTTGCCCCATCGGATTGGCTGCTTCAGAATCGCGATGGAGAGCAGAACCAGCATGATGGGCCAGGTCCAGTTCAGGGGCTGCGCCTCCTGGGCGGGAAGAAGCGAGTAGGCCTTGAAGAGGATCACGTAGTAGAGAAAGGGGTTGAGAAACCCCAGCACAGCCGAACGGGCTATCTCCTCCCGGGAATAAGTGCTGATGAGGGAGAGCTTCCCCTGGGCAAGGAGGATCAGAAAAAGGGCGCTCATCGAGACGACGGAGGCGCCAAACAGCATCTCGAGAAAGCTCAGATGGCTCAGGGTGAGCTTGAAGGCGGAGGCCACGGTGGACCACAGCAAAACGGTGGCTCCGGCATAAAGATAGGCCTTCGTCTGGCGCTCCAAGGGCGGCAGTCCTCTGTCGATGGGGTTACGGGTCTATGGCAAACTCTATAGCTGAAGGACTGGGGATAAGACAAGGGCATTCTCCACATTCCCGTTGATAATTGGTCTGTTCTGTGATTAGCAGGATAAAGATTTCAAGCGCCGAAACATGCGTAAAGGAGACGCTGATGAAACTTGCCGAGGGCCTCTACGTCTACGAGTGGACGAACTACTTCGAGAACAACTGCAACAGCTTCTTCATCGGGGATTCCGTGGGGGCCCTTGTCGACCCGGGGCTGAGCAAACACCTGCCCGATCTCTTGAAGCGGATGGCCAAAGACGGCATCAAAAAAGAAGACATCAAGTACGTCGTCAACACCCACTCGCACCCCGACCACTACGAGGCCTCGGCACTGTTTGACAGCTCGCAGGTCAAGATCGCCCTTTCGGAAATCGAGATGGAATTCATGAAAGGCCCCGGTGCCTACCTGTATCAGCTCTTCGGCCTGAAGGCCCCCGTCGTCGACGTGAACCTTCCCATGAAGGCGGGTGAACTGAAGCTGGGAGGCGAGACCTTCGAGATCTCCATCGTGCCCGGTCACTCGCCGGGTTCGATCGGGCTCTACTGGCCGGCAAAGAAGGTCCTGTTCCCGGGAGACGTAATCTTCCAGATGAACGTGGGCCGGTCCGATTTTCCGGGCGGCGACGGCAAGCTGCTGAAGCAGAGCATCCGGGATCTTTCCAAGCTCGATGTCGAATACCTGCTTCCGGGCCACATGGGCATGGTCAAGGGAGCGGCAAACGTGAAGAAGAATTTTGAGAAGGTGATCGAAGGGATATTCCCATATCTGTAAAGAGCCACAAGCCGCTCCTTCGACAGGCTCAGGGTGGCAAAGCAGCAAGCAGCAAGGCATGTGCCGCAATGTCATTGCGAGGAGCGGCAGCGACGAAGCAATCTCGCAGTTTAACAAAGACTGACATTGCCACGGACTTCGTCCTCGCAACCTTCGGGATCGCCATGCCTCGCAAGGCTCGGCTCGCGATGACGTTCTGTGAAGTCCCTTCCTTCGACGGAACAGACAAGACTGGATAGTCGATCTTCGATTCCCTGACGCCCGATTCCCGGACTCCCGAAGCCAGCGGCTTCAGCCGCTACTGCCAGCCCACGGGCTCGTAGCCCTTATCCTGGAGGCATTTGTTCACAAAACTCTTGTAGACAGGGCTCGGCTCTGCGGCTTTGAAGAGACCGTAAGTTGCGCCGCCGGCCGCGCCGCCCGCCGCCCCCGAGGCAAGCCCCCTGCCGAAGTTTCCCGTAACAGCCCCTACCGCTGCGCCGGTGGCCGCCCCGATGGCGCCGCCCTTCACGGCCCCTTCAGCCACCTTGGATTCCTGGTTTTTCTTCACGTAAGCCTCGGCCGTTTGCATGCACTCGTCGATGTCCCGCTGGGCCTGGGCATCGCCAGCGGTCTTGAGGCGATTGTTCGGGTAAAGAACGGGCTTCTGAGCGCAGCCGATGAGGGCGAGTCCGAACAGGATCAACACGATCATGGCGGTTTTCTTCACGGTCTTACCCCTTCTCGATCCGGATTTTCCCTGCGCCTTTTGCCTTTTTGAGTAACAACGCATCATCGATGATCCGGCCGACAAGGTTCACCTCACTGGCCGGCACGGGATCCGGTCCCGTGCTCATGGGAGTGCGTCCGAAGAAAATGGCAAGTGCGCTGCCCGGCGGCCAGTAGCCGATGTCACCAATTTTTACCTTCCGGGTAGCCGCGGCGTCAAGGGGAAGCTTCACCGGGATCGAGAAGTAGAACTCGTCACCCCACTCGTTCGGGACTGCGTCAATGGGCAGTTTGCCGGCGATGGCCTTCGCGCAGTCCGTGTCGGCAAGCTCCGCAGCGAGAGAAACCGCCCCGACGGTAATCCTGATTTTTTGCGGCATTTTCACCTCGCAATTTTACTTTGGCTCGATGATCGCGTAGCTCACCATCACGGTAACGCTGAAGGTCTGCTCGCCCGGCGCGACCGGTACGGCTGATCCCGCTGCCGCGCTGTCCATGCGCGCCACGGGGTAAGGAGTGGGACGGCCTGCCTGCTCTTCGATGCGCACGGGTTTTCCGATCTTGATTCCCGCCGCCTCTGCGTAGACCTGGGCGCGGCGCTGCGCGTCTGCCGTGGCCTTCTTGCGCGCCTCGTCCAGGAGCTGGGCCGGATCGGCCACACCGAAGCTGATCCCGCGAATCTGGTTTGCTCCCATTGATACCGCCTCATCGAGGAATGCCCCCAGGGCCGTCAGGTTTCGGACTTTCACGTGGACCTCGTTTACGACCTGGTAGCCCACGATGCGCGGGGCCTCCTGCTGCGATTTGTCGTATCGGTACCGTGGGGAGATGCCGAACTGGATGGTCTGCAGGTCCTTGTCCTCGATCCCTCTTTTTCGGATCATGACGACGAGCTGACTCATCGCCTCGTTGTTCTTCTTTAGCGCCTCGGCTGCCGTGGCGGCTTCGGTGACAACGCCCAGCTGGATCTGGGCAAAATCAGGCTTGCCGTGCGACTCCCCTGTGCCTGCCACGGTGACGCACGGAGGGCGGGGAGGATCCATCGATTGCGCCACTGCCGCTACAGGCAAAAGAACGACCAGAGTAAAAACCAAAAGCTTGCAGAATCTCTTCATGGAAGCCCCCTTTCCGGACGTTTAGCTCGAACCCGGCATTCTCTTTCTGACCCGATAAATCAGCGGAGTCATCTTATCACAGCACCTACGTTCTTTTCATGGCGAAAAACGTCCCCAGGCTGTTCCCGCCGGCGAAGGCCAGGATGTTAAAGACGCCGTCCATGGCGCTGTCTTTCAGGATGACCGTGAGTAGCAGGAAATTTGCCATCGTGATCATCCCGCTGAAAAGCGTCGCCCGCCAGATGCGCTTCTCCGCCACATCGCTTGTGTACTTGGTGATGAGCAGGTCGATGACAAACCCTGCAATGAAGATCAAGATGAGTTTTGTGATCATGACAAACACCTCCACTGAAATCTCGCCGATCGGGTTACCGGTTGGACGAGAAGAACAACCCCGTGCCGGAAAGGCGCACGTATGCCGTCCGGTTGGTCTTATAGGATGTTTCCAAGAAGGTTACGGGCGGGAATGATCCCGGCTGCGGAAGGGAAAGACAGGCGGCCCGGGCTTACACCCCGTAACCTGCCGGTTGCTCACCAGCGCTCACACCATCCTCCCTTGTTTGAGCTGATTCTATGATCCCAAGGGGCAAGGGGAAAGTCAATAAGGAGATATGTTAATGATATCGAAATGATATGGCGATCAAGCCTTACCCGGCCCTTATTACAGCGAGAAGGCAGGGGGGAAGGCCTCTCATTTTGCCCGTAAGCTAATGCTGTGTATTCCTGTTATTCTTATATGTTGCGCGGCAGGGTTTTGTCTTTTCCTAGGAGAATGACGAAGCAAACATAATGATTGAAAAAGATTTTTCTTTAAAATGAAAATTTGAGACTTGGAAGAGATCATTGTCTTGTATCCTTGGTCGACGACGGGTCGAAACGGCAAGGGCTTTCGTTGAAGTGCCAAATTTTTCGCTCAGGCCGTAGCGGTATCCTGCTCGCGGAAGTGGTTCAGGGACTGCTCGACGATGGTCATGAAGAACTCGTAGTTTT
>DATJPI010000137.1:0-7476 GCA_035506495.1 Syntrophales bacterium | reverse complement strand
GCCCTCCTCAAGAAGTCGAACCGCTTCAAGCTTAAACTCCCGGCTAAATGCCTTCCTCCTTTTCATCGGACACTCCTTTCAGGGTTGCTGTATATCCCTTCTCGAAGTGTCCGTCAAACTGGGGTAGGTTCAAGCTGACCCCTTTCTTTTTGCGGCGCGCCATCCAGGACTCGAAACTCGAAGCGATTTCGCACAGATTGTGCCAAGAATGAAAAAGGGGTTAGCCATGATTGGGCTAACCCCTTTTCTTGAAAAGCTCCCCGGGATGAACTCCCGGGGCCCTTCCTCTTTATAACGTGTTCTCCGGAAAGACCTGTCTGACTTCGTAATTGAACTGGCGGAAAAGGGTGGCACCGGGTTCGCTTTCCGCCCTCTTCAGAAACACATCGGCCAGTGTCTGGTAATACCATTGCTGGGAGTCCTTTGCTCGTCGGAAGCGCTTCCAGACCGTTTCCCCGAAGCGCTCGTAGTCCTCCTTGATGCTGCGAATATTGTCCAGCTTGTCGGCGCAGGAGAGGATCAGCACATCCAGAGGCGCCGTCTTTAGACATCCAATGGTATGCCGCTTGCGGTTTTCCCAGGTGTCCGACTTGTCGGGCTCCGATACCGCCGCTACGAGAGCCGCCACCTTATCCCCGAAGGAGCCTCGGATCTCCTCCAGGGTAACATCCGTGTCCTCCACGGTATCATGAAGAATTCCCGCAACAACGATTTCCTCGGCACAGTCATACTCGATGAGGATCTTGGCTACACTGACGGGATGGATGATGTAGGGGATCCGCGTCCCCTTGCGATAATGCTCCCGGTGTGCCCGGGCGGCATATTCGATTGCATCAAAGATCATGTCAGGGCTGGGTTTCATGCTTCCATTATAGCTGGAATAAGTCCCGAAAGCGAGAGGCAGGAAATGGCATGAATTATGAATGCTCTTTTACGGATTTGAAAATCGTTCTATGGCGCTGCTTGACAGCACAAATTGCATTTCATCCGCAATAAACGTTGAGGGGGACAACCCTCCTCTTCCGTTTCAGAAGGCGTTGTCATGAGATCGTAGGTACATCAGGATTCGAAAGAGAGGAAATGAATGAAACAAAAGTCGTTAACTTTCAAGCTGATGATGAGCGGAGCGCTGGCGGTGCTGGTTCCCCTTCTCATCGTCGGGGTTTTTGCCATTTATAAAACAGGAAGCGCTTTGGAAGCGGAAGCGATGATGGAATCGGTGGAGGTCGCAAAGGGACTTGCCGCCATGGCGGATCTCGGGGTTCAGGAGGAGATGAAAATCGCCTCTCAGATTGCCCTTCGCGATACGGTCATCGATGCAGCCTCCAAACACGAGAAGGGAAATGGCGCGGCCGAGATCGAGAAGGCCACGGCGGAGCTCACCGAGCTCGTGACGGCCGGCAACAAAGAGTACGAGACGGTATTTATCGCCGGGCGGGATGGAGTCATTTTCGCCGATGGCGTCAATGGAAAGTATAAAGGGGTGAATGTTGCCGACCGGGATTACATCAAGAACGGGCTGGACGGTAAAATCAATGTGGGAACGATTGTGAAATCGAAGGTGACGGGTCAGCCGGTCTTGACCTTCGGGGCTCCGGTCCGATCGAAGTCCGGCGAGATCGTCGGCGCAGTCGGCACGGCCGTGAACATCACCTTTCTGGACAAAGTGAGCGCCGTCAAGATCGGAACAACCGGTTACGGCTATGCGGTAGACCGAAACGGAATCATCATTGCCCATCCCAACAAAGAACTCATCCTCTCCCTGAATGTGACCCAGACGGAGGGTATGAAGGACTTCGGGGCCAAGATGGTTGCCGGAAAGACGGATTCCGAGACCTATGTCTTCAAGGGAGTGAAGAAGGCGGCAGGCTTTGCTCCCGCAACCCTGGCCGGCTGGAGCATTGGCATCACCCAGGACTACGACGAGCTGATGGCCCCCGCAAGAGTCATCCGGAACGTGATCGCACTCATCGGAGCTCTTTTCCTTGCCGCAACGCTGGCGGGCGTGTTCTTCCTGGCCCGCAGCATCTCCCTGCCGATCACCCGCATCTCGACGGAACTCAATGAGGTCTCCGGGCAGATCGCCTCGGCGTCTTCCCAGGTATCCTCTACGAGCCAGCGGCTGGCCGAGGGTGCTTCCGAGCAAGCTGCGTCCCTTGAGGAGACCTCCTCGTCGCTCGAAGAAATGTCGTCTATGATCAAGCAGACGGCGGATAATGCTTCAGCGCTGCGCGCGGCGGCGGACGAGACCATCCGGTACCAGAAGGAGTGCTACAAGAGCATCAAAGTCGCAAACGACCGCATGACGGAGACAAGCCAGGCCGGCGAACGGGCCACAAAGATCATCAAGACGATTGATGAGATCGCCTTCCAAACCAATCTGCTGGCCCTGAACGCGGCGGTTGAGGCGGCCCGTGCCGGCGAAGCCGGAGCGGGATTCGCCGTGGTAGCCAGCGAAGTGCGAAACCTCGCCATTCGGGCTGCAGAAGCAGCCAAGACGACGACCGGGATCATCGAGGAAGTCACTGCGAAGATCGGCGAAGGGCATGATCTCGTGAACAAGAGCCTGGAAATCTTTCGGGCGATGGGAGAGACCGGCAAAAAGGTCACGACACTCATTCAGGAAGTCGCCACCGCCTCCGGCGAGCAGGCTTCAGGCATCGGTCAGATCAACAAAGCGGTATCCGAAATGGACAAGGTGACCCAGCAGACGGCCGCAAACGCAGAAGAGTCTGCATCGGCCTCCGAGCAGATGAGCGCTCAGGCCCAGCAGATGAAATCGGAGGCCGCTCAGCTGGCAGCGATTATCGGGATCAGCAGCATTGGGCAGCAAGCCGATCGGGGATCATCCATGACCGCCGAGCCGCAAAAGGCCATCCTAGAGAGAGCCCGGTCGCTTGTGTCTTTCGCGGCGCGGAAGAAATCCGGTTCTGGGCAGATCGACAGACCCGGGGACTCGATCGACGGGGATTTCAAGAATTTCTGATTGACAGGAAGGGCGGCGCCCAGCGGATCCTGCCCTCCATTTCAGGGACCAAACAAGAGCCTCGCCTTCCGGCGGGGCTCTTTCGTTGGTGCAGCGGGCAGGCCGATGGGGCGATTTACTTCACTGACTTTCGGGCCGGTTTGGCGGGGTTTTTTGTGCTCCTGGCCTTTGCGGCGGCCGCCTCTTTCTCCAGCTTTGCGACTTTCTGCTTGAGTTCGTCGATCTCTTTTTTCAACGGAGCATGGAGTTTCTCCTGCGCGTCGGACATCATCTTGTGGATGCGCTCCTCCAGATCTTTCGACGCCTCTTTCGATTTTGCCACCAGCTCATTCACCAGCGCACGGCCTTCCTTCTCTGTGATTTCCCCCTTTTTGATCAGTTCCGCAACGGACTCCTCGACCTTCTCCTTACCCATGTAGAAAAGACCGACACTGAGCACTTTCATCCTCCTGATGAAGTCCTGCATGGCTCTTCCTCCTTTTGATTTCTTGCTGCCATGATATCGCCCTTCGGCCGCGCAAGGCAAGATAAAGGTTTTCCGACGCTTGCGACAAAAAGAAATCACCTCATCCGTACGGAGAGGGGGGTGACGGATGAGGTGATCTAGAGGAAGGGGTATATGAAAGAGGCCCTTTTGATTTGAGTCTATCACCGCCGTCATCAATATCCATCAGGCACAGGAAGATTCCGCCCTTCGATAAGTCTTAGACGGAAAAATCGCAAGGGTTCCCTCGTGAATCTCTTTTTACACCTGCCAGTCCCGCAAGGCCGAGGCAGAGAAGAAACAGGGTGCCGGGCTCCGGAACGCTGTGTGACTGCCCCTCGATCACGTCGTTGCCGCAATACATTGCCCAATGGAAGCCGATGCTGCCGGGATTCGTCAGGAAGGAGGTATCAAACGTGTAGGTCAACATGGAATGGGCATAATCCGGAGTTATCGTGGCGGGCTCAACAAAGTCGCCGTAGCCGCCTCTGTAGGCCTGGAGGGCCCTGCCGCCGGATGACGGACCGCCGTTTGTGTATTGGAGTGCATTGTCAAAAGGAGGATCGGTATTCGCGAATACGAGTTTATAGACGCCGGGAACATCTACGATGACTCGTCTCCCCGTACTGTAATCCGACACTTTCTTTACTCCCACCACATAATCCCAACCCTCACTTCCATCCGTCATGAACGTATCGGTACGATGATGGGAAGAGCCGGAGACTTTCCATCCCGTCGAACTGAGGTAGAGATCCCCGTCATTTCTCGGGCTGCCCACATAGTAAAAATAGGAACCGACGAGCTGTACAGTCATCTTCGCTCCGCTGATGGCTACATTCATCCCCGCGATGTCGAAATGAGTGCCGATCACATCCACGGAGGAAGGCTGCGAGTTGCCGACCAGGCCTCCTCAATAGGTGTTTGCACCATTTTCCGAATCATCGATGTCATAGGCCAGTGCAGGAACCGGTCCTGACGAAATCCAGGCAGCCATAACGAGGCTGAGAACTAGATTCACCTTCATGACTTCCCTCCTATTGGGCTCACTCATCCGTGAATGATGCGTAGGCGCCCCTTCGAGCATCTCCGGCCGATACGATTCATAGTAGGCATTTTATGTCTGTTTCAGGCCAGGTAAATCGACCTCTCCCTGATATTCAGATTCGAAATCCCTCAGGAAACCAGAGTGGAGAAGAGGAAGATGGCCGCATCGTCTCCGGAGGGCATGTTCGCGGTCCTTCCTTTCCTGACCCCCAAATAAGAGATCGCGAAGGACCCTATCATCGTCCGCCTGATCGACGGAAACGGATCTTGTGTTTTATATAAGTACAATCCGGTGAGTTGTCTGAACGCAGTTCACGCCCCGGGACAGCACGGAACAAGAGGAGTCGGCCTTATGCGCACCGAATGGAAGGGCTATTTGAAGTTTCGACTGGTGACGATCCCGATCAAGATGTACGGCGCGATCTCCGCGAAGAAGACCGTTTCCTCTCATCTTCTCCACAAGACCTGCAAATCCCGTATCCGGCATCAGAACTTCTGCCCAACCGATGACAGGATCGTCGGCGATGAGGAGATCGTCCGGGGCTACGAGTACGGCATGGACAGGGTTGTGATCGTCACGGATGAAGACATCGAAAAGGCGAAGCTGGAATCGACGGAGGTGATGGAGGTCCTGAAGATGGTCCGGGATGATCAAATCAAGCCTGTCTACTATTCCGGCGCGCACTATCTGATCCCCGACGGGAGCGTCGCGGCAGAGCCCTACGTTCTCTTCCTCCGGGCCATGGAGGCTGAGGGCCGCACGGCGCTGGCCCGGGTCGTCCTGAGAAACCGTGAACATCTGTTCGCGATCAAGCCTTACAACGGGGTCATGATCGCTTACGGCCTCCACTACCCCGAGCAGATGATCGGAACCGACGGGATCGAGGGAATCGAGGAGCTGGGAAACATCAAGGTCGATGCGGCGCATATGAAGATGGCCAGGGATCTCATCAAGGCCATGAGCGGCGATTTCATCCCGGAGGACTACGTCGATCAGTACGACCGCGCACTCATGGATATCATCCGGACAAAAGCCGAAGGCGGTGAGATCAGGGCGGCACCCCGGATCGAAGGGGCAAAGGTCATCCATCTCGTGGAGGCCTTGAAGAGAAGCGTGTCGGAAGCGGGGCCCGAGAAAGCCAGGAAAGGAATGGCGACAGCCGGGCTGAAGAGACGGCCCGGGCTGAAACGGAAGAAGGAAGCCCATGCGTGACCGCAACATCGCCCCGATGCCGGCCTGGGCGCCGGCCATCCCTGCTCCGCGGAGGCCACAGGGCATCCAGTGGGTGCGGCCGTCGATGAAATGCGCGGTCGTCCACCATCCTGTTTTCAGGAGGCTGCTCCAATGAAGAGAATGTTCAGCATCGGGGAAATGGCGAGGCTTCTCCGCCTGCCGCAGACCCGGATACGCAACTGGGCCCGCATGGGCCTCGTGCCCCATGTTCCGGGGCGCCAGGGACTTCCAAAGTTCGATTTCAAGGGAGTCGTCGCTTTGCGAACCCTGAAGCAGCTGCTGGATCAGGGCATACCGATTCGGAGAATCCGCAAATGCGTCGAGACGCTGAGGCAGGAGATGCCGGAGGTGACGGACCCCCTGTCCGCGATGCGCGTGTACGCCTTGGGGGACCAGATCATCCTGAAAAAAGACAGCCTGACGTTCACACCCGATGGACAGCTGATGATCGACTTCCGGGAAGAATCGAGCCCCGTGATCCCGATGCCGTTGGATCCCGTCGCGCCTCTCTTTCTCAAGGCGCTGAAGCTTGAAGAGGGGGAGCTCTGGGACGAGGCGAAGGAGATCTACGAGGCCGTGCTGTCTCTTGATCCCTGTGATGTCGATGCACTTGTCAACATCGGAAATATCCATTATCGCAAGGGACTCTCAGCACTCGCCGTGGAGAATTACCGCGGTGCCCTCGAAATCGATCCTGACCACGCCGAGGCCTGCTACAATCTGGCCAATCTGCTCGAGGAGTCGGGCGACCAGCAGGAGGCGATCCGTTTCTTTCGAAGGTCCCTGAGCAGCGATCCCGATTTTGCCGACGCGCATTACAACCTGGCAAGGCTTCTGGAAAAGATAGGGAGGCAGGGCGTTGCAAAGAGGCACTGGCGCAGGTACGCGGAGCTAACGGATTGATGCACGGAATGAAACCATGACGATACGTCCATAGACGAGGAGGCTTGACGATGGCTACGGGAAAAAGGAAGGAAGGCAAGATGGATCAAGCAATGGAAGTCTACAGGAAGCTGGGGACCCCGGGAGCCCCGCACAAGCTGCTGGCGGGCATGGCGGGCAGCTGGACCGCCCGGACCCTGTCGTGGATGGAACCCGGCACGCCTCCCGTGGAATGGATGGGAACAAGCGAGCAGAAAATGGTCCTTGGCGGGCGCTACCTTCAGCAGGAGTTCAAAGGCGAAATGATGGGCAGTCCCTTCAGCGGGATCGGTTTCACCGGGTACGACAATCAGACCCGGAAGTACGTGTCGACCTGGATGGACTCCATGAGCACGGGCATCATGTATTTCGAGGGGACGGCCGGTGCGGACGACAAGACAATTACACAAACGGCGCAGTTCGATGACCCTGTCCGGGGACCCATGCAGTGGCGCTCCGTGACGAAGATGGTCGATGACAATACCGTGCAATTCGACATGTATGGCAAAGAGAAAGGCGGCAAAGAGGAGAAGATGATGGCGATCACCTATACCCGGAAGTGATTGGCTCCGTTCTGTTATGCCGAAAGCGAGAGGCAGGATCGGCTCGATCCTGCCTCTCATTTTTCTGAGCGATTCGTTCATTGTCAGAAGAAATATGGTATTATAATATTTATTCTGTTGATCAACCGCCTGCCCAGAAGAGGAGAACTTCTGTGAGCCCTCCCCGCCCGGAAACACCCTTTGTGACCATGCGTCGCCACGATGCGGTCATGTCCATCGTCCTGAATCGAAAAGAGGCCCTGAA
>DATJPI010000136.1:0-2638 GCA_035506495.1 Syntrophales bacterium | reverse complement strand
CAGATATCATCGACAGCCTCGACCCTGCGGACCCGGAAGCCCCGCCTTTCCTCTCCCTTGCGCAGGCGCGGTTCGGGACATTGTCCGGACTGTTTCACCTGTTGCGTTCCCCCCGTTTTCCGCCGCCGGTCAGACGGTTGAATTTCAGAATTATATTATTTATATAGCAGCAGGGGGCACGCCGTTGCAAGATGAATGAAAAAAGGGGCTGAAACAAACGTTTCAGCCCCTTCAATCCTGACCGATTGAGCTTCTCGGCTTACTTCAAGAACTTCTCCGCTTCCTTCCTGTAGGCATCCATGACGTAGGGGATGCCGGTGACCTTCACGCACTCCGACGAGAGGGACATGAGGTCCTTGCGGCCGACGAGCGAGAGGTTGAAGTTGCGGCTTCCAGCCATGAGCTGCTGGAGGCCCTGCTTGAACTTCTGCCCGTAGGTGTAGAACCCGATGGCGCCCGTGGGCATGCTGTCGAGCTCGTTGCCGAATTTCTTCCGCAGCTCTTCGTAGCTCACGAAAATCTCTTCCATGGAACTGCCGAAGCGGGAGACCGTCTTGGGCAGGTCCTTGTTCTTGATCCACTCGCCGATGTTCTTGCCGACCATGCCGGGAATCATCAGCGCGCGGCCCATGCAGACGGCCTTCACGTAGGGGGCGCCCAGGGCGATGGCCTTGAAGACGCCGTCTTCGCTGGAGAAGCCGCCCGCAAAAGCGATGTCGGGCACGCGGATCTTCTTCTTGGCGAGCTTCTGGCAGAACTCGTAGGTCAGTGCGTGCAGGTAAAGCGACGGGATGCCCCACTCGCACATCATGGGCCAGGGGCTCATGCCCGTTCCGCCGGGGGCGCCGTCGATCGTGAGCAGATCGATCTTGGCGTCGGAGCAGAACCGGATCGCCATGGCGAGCTCTACCATGGAGTAGGCGCCCGTTTTGAGGGTGATTCGCTTGTAGCCGAGCTTGCGCAGGCGCGCAACTTCGGCCATGAAGCCCTCGCGCGTGACGAAACCCAGGCGGCTGTGGCGCTCGAATTCCTTGATGGCGCCAGCCTTGTAGGCCGCCTCGACCTCGGGCAGCGTCGGGTCGGGAAGTACGATGTAGCCGCGGCGCTTGAGCTCCTGGGCGCGCTCCAGCAAGGGGATCTTGATCTCGCCGCCGATGTTCTTGGCGCCCTGGCCCCACTTCAACTCGATCGTGTCGAGGCCGTGCTTGTCCATGACGTACTCGGCCACACCCAGGCGGGTGTCCTCCACGTTCATCTGGACGAGGATCTCGCCGTAGCCGTCCCAGTAGCGCTTGTAGGTCTCGATCCGGCGGTCCATCTCGGGGGACTTCTTGACAAGGCCGTTGGCCCCGCGCTCGAGCCCGACGTCGATGCCGCAGACGTTCTCGCCGCAGACGATCGTGACGCCGGCGATGGCGGCGCCCGCCGAGAAGTGTTCCCAGTTCTTCCGGGCGATTTCCGTGGAGCCCAGCGCACCGGTGAAGATCGGCAGTTTCATCTTGACCTTCTTCGTCCAGCCGTACTCCGTCTCGGTGTCGACGAGGGGGAACAAGGCCGTGTCGGGGCTGGGTTTCACATCCTTGGGAAGGCCGAAGGCGCCTACGGCGTAGCCCTGGATGCTCAGGTGGGAGTAGTCCAGGGGATAGTTCTTGTCGGCCCCGGCGGTCATGTTGCCGAATTCTGCGGGATACAGCACCTCGCGGCCCCGGAACGTCGACAGCCAAACCTCGCAGCCGCCCCGGCAGCCGTCCACGCAGCGGGTGCAGATGCCGGACATGGGGACCACGCTCCTCGAGCGGTTAAAGGTCCCGGTCGCCTCGTTTGCATTGGGTTGCCTCAAATTCATACGCTGGTCCTCCTTCCTCTTCCTGCGGATAATAAATAAGGGCGTCCAATCAAGATTTGGACACCCTTATCCAAAAGTAACGGTTTCGTTACCAGAGTTACAAATATGTGTCAAGCCTTTTCATTGACACCCCGGGAAATGATAATCGCCTCGGCGATCTGACGCAGGGGCCGCCGCATGTTCATGCTCATCTGCTGCATTTTCCGGTAGGCTTCGTCGCCCGCGATCTGGTTTTCGGCCACCAGGATGTCCTTCGCTCGCTCGATGAGCTTGCGTGACTCCAGTTCCTCCTGGATGACCCGGCTCCGGACGAGAAGCTCCGTATTCTCGATGGCAATGGCGGCCTGGTTGGCGATCGTCGTCAGAACCGTGACCTCCGATTCCGTGAAATCGTGGGGCTTTGAGGTATAACAGTTGATGACCCCGATGACGCGGTTCTTCACGGCCAGGGGCACTGAAAGAAGCGAGACCAGTCCCTCCTTGCGGGCCATCTCGGGATAGAGGTAGTCTTCTCTCTCCCTCACGTCTCGCACGATGGCGGGTAGGTTTTCCGAGGCCACTTTCCCGACGACCCCCTTGCCGAGCTCGAGGATTCGTTTCTTGTTGTATTCCTTGCTGATACTCTGGGTTGCCTTGACGTGGAGCTTGCCGTCGTCACCGATGAGCATAAGGGAACAAATTTTGGACCCCATGACTTCGGCTGTCACGGTGACGATCAGGCGCAGGATGTCTTCGAGGTACTTCTCGGACGTGATGGCACGGCTGATGGTGAGAAGTGCGCTGATCTTGCCG
>DATJPI010000135.1:0-4830 GCA_035506495.1 Syntrophales bacterium | reverse complement strand
GGATCTCGATTTTTCGCGATTCATCCAGGACCTCGAAGATCAGATCGCCCGCAGGCAGCGCACCCGCAAAGTCGACTCCCGCGAGCGGGCCATTCTCATCCGCGTGGAGACGGACTCGAGAAATCGCCAGAACACGCTGATTGAGTTGAAAGAGCTCTGCGAGTCCAGCGGTGTCGAGGTCTTCGACGCCATCGTGCAGCACCGTCCGGAAATCGACCCGAAGTACCTCATGGGGAAGGGAAAGCTCGCAGACGTGGTGATCCGGGCCCTGCAGATCGGAGCCAATCTGCTCATCTTCGACCACGAACTCACGCCGGCCCAGGTGCGCTCCGTCACGGACTTCACGGAGCTGAAGGTCATCGATCGCACTCAGGTGATCCTCGACATCTTCGCCCAGCGCGCACACAGCCGGGACGGCAAGATCCAGGTGGAACTCGCGCAACTCAAGTACATGCTGCCGCGCCTGATCGAGAAGAACACGGCCATGTCGAGACTCACCGGCGGGATCGGCGGCACGGGACCGGGCGAGACGAAGCTCGAGATCAACCGCAGGCGGGTCAGGGACAAAATCCACCGGCTCGAGGAGAGCCTCAAGGCGATCCAGAAGGGGCGCAATACGCGGCGGGCCTCCCGCGAGAGGGCAGGGCTTCCCGTCGTCTCCATCGTGGGCTACACGAACGCAGGGAAATCGACACTGCTCAATGCCCTTACGAACAGCAACGTATTGACCGAGGACCGGCTCTTTGCCACGCTGGACCCGAAGAGCTCGCGTCTTCGATTCCCGCGGGATACGGAGGCTGTCATCACCGACACCGTCGGTTTCATCCGAAATCTACCGAAGGAGCTCTTCGCGGCCTTTCGCGCCACCCTCGAGGAACTCCATGAGGCCGATGTATTGCTGCACCTGATCGACGTAAGCAACCCCGATTTCGAGGATCACATTGTGGCCGTTGAGAAGATCCTGGAGGAACTGGAGATCGCATCGAAACCGACGATCCGGGTCTTTAACAAGCAAGATCGCATCGCCGACCAGGAGCTTCTCGACGCCCTGTGCCGGCGGGTTAACGCCATTGCCATCTCGGCGCAGGATCCGTCGACGTTTCACGTTCTTCTCGACAAGATCGAATGGCTGATCCACGAAGGGAAAGACCGTTCCAAAGGCTCCCGCAATGCGGAGACGCCTGATGCAGACACAGAAGAGAAACCTCCCGTGGCGGCCTGACGCCATTCTCCTTTCCCATCCCCTCGATCGGGCATCGAAATTCATATACAGAAAAGGCCGGGAGCGCGTTTCGGCATGCTGGATGACGCCGGGACCGTATAAAAATTTTCTTGACGGGATCATCCGTCCCATTCAACATAGGTGGCTCGTTTTCCCCGATACGCAACATAACGCAAAGGCATGCCCCCGATGAGAATCGCGAGAGATCTCCGCTGGGACTGGATCGTTCTGGTTTCCCTGGTATTGCTGACGGCTGCCGTTTATGGGCAGGTCTACAATCACTCATTCATACAATACGACGACCCGGGATATATAACGGAGAATCTGGTTATTTACGATGGTCTCTCCTGGAAGGGCCTCCGCTGGGCTTTCACGACTTTTACAGCGGCCAATTGGCATCCTCTCACGTGGCTTTCCCACATGCTGGACGTCCAGTTGTTCGGCCTGAAACCGGGAATGCATCACCTCGTCAGCGTTGTCTTCCATCTTTTCAATACGATCCTGCTGTTTGTAATCCTTCGGCAGATGACCGGGGCCCTGTGGCGCAGCGCCTTCGTGGCCGCGCTGTTCGCCCTGCACCCGCTTCACGTAGAATCCGTCGCCTGGGCTGCGGAACGCAAGGACGTGCTCAGCACATTTTTCTGGCTCCTCACGATGGGCGCCTACGTTCGATACGTGAAAAAGCCGGGGCTTTCAGGATATCTGCCCGTGCTTCTCTTCTTTGCCTTGGGCCTGATGGCCAAGCCCATGCTCGTCACACTGCCGTTGGTGCTGCTGCTGCTGGATTACTGGCCCCTGGGACGGCTGAAAAGAAATGAACCGAGGCCTTCAGTCCCGCATACGCCGTTGCCTACACCGGAGAAGAAGCGCAAGAGACGGACCCCGCCACAGCCGCGGGAGCCCCAAAAGCAGCCTTTCTCAAAGGAGGTCAGCCGATGGAGCCGCTTTCTGCCGCTTCTCTATGAGAAGATTCCCCTGCTGGCGCTTTCTGCCGTGTCGAGCATCATCACCATCTATGCGCAGCAGAAAGGCGGGGCGGTTGCGTCTTTTGCCCAGCTGCCGCTGCTGGAAAGACTTGCCCATGCCCTCATGTCCTACGCCGCCTACCTCTGGAAGATGCTCTGGCCCGTGGGGCTTGTTATTTTCTACCCCTTTGAGCCTCTTTCCCCGTCAGTCGTTCTGGCAAGTGCATTGCTGCTCTCTGCGGCAACATTCGTCTCTGTGCGATGGGCAAGCAAGAGTCCCTATTTATGGGTCGGTTGGCTCTGGTATCTGATCACCCTCCTGCCCGTCATCGGCATCATCAAGGTGGGGGATGCCGCCATGGCCGACCGTTATACCTATGTCACCCTGATCGGCCCCTTTGTCGCGTTGACCTGGGGTGCATGCGATCTCTCCAAAAAGGTTCGCCTCCCCAAGACGTTCCTTCCGACAGCCGCAGTTCTTGTGACGGTCACCTTCACAGTCCTGACGTACATTCAACTGGGTCATTGGACAAACAGCATCACCCTGTTCCAGCACGTCATAAACGTCAACGGCAGAAACTTCATGGCTCACAATAGTCTTGCCGTAGAGTTCATCAGCCAGAAGAAATATGCCGAAGCGCTTCCGCACCTTCAATCGGCGTTGGAGATCAACCCGTATTCCCCAGAGGCCAACTTGAATCTGGGGATTATCCATTATCATGCAGGAAACTATGATGAAGCGATCCAGAAAGTCACCCGTGCGCTCAGATTGAAACCCGATTGGTACCAGGCCAATGAGTGGCTTGGAAAGATCTATCTCGCGAAGGGAGACGCCGACAAAGCTATGTCCTATTTCAACCTTGCCCTCCAGACCCTTTCGCAAGGTGACCCCTCGTCGGGCGGCATGGGCCAAGCCCTTATTTTCCAGAACCGGCTCGACGAGGCCCTGCGCTATACCTTGCAGGCCATGGAGACACAGCCCCAGAATGAAAAGTTATACAACAACGCCGGCTACATCTTGATCCGGTTGGAAAGGATCGATGAAGCTATTTTGCAATTCCGGGAAGCCGTCAGGATTGCCCCAGGTTATGCAAAGGCGCACAGCAACCTGGGAGCCGCCCTGATGCAAAGAAACCAGTTCGACGAGGCGATTCAGCACTTCCAAACGGCCCTCCGGCTGGATCCGGGCAATGAATCTGCCCAGGAAAACTTGAAATACGCTCTTGCCCAAAAACAAAAGATGAAAAAATAGGTGTGCATGAATGAAAAGAGGGCCCGGGGATTCCTCTCCCCCATGCCCTCTTTGTTTTGTCTCCCTTTTCTTGCCTCGTCCCTCGATCCTCAGTCCTCGAGCCTACATGACGCCCTTGTACCAGCCCCCGTCGATCTGGATGGCAGCACCGGTGATGTAGCCCGCCCGTTCGGAAGCGAGATAAACGACAAGACTGGCAAACTCCTCGGGCGTGCCGATTCGCTTCATCGGGATCTCCGCCGCCCACTTGCCGACGATGGCCTCGGGAGTCGTGTTCTGTTTTTCTGCGAGAACCCTGGATAGGCTCCTCACGCGTTCCGTCATCGTGTAGCCCGGGCAGATGCTGTTGACGGTAACGTTGAAAGGCGCCAGCTCGTTGGAGAGCGACTTGGCAAACCCGATCACGCCGGAGCGTACCGTGTTGGACAGGATCAGCCCGTCGATGGGCTGCTTGACGGCAATGGAGGTCATGTTGATGATCCGGCCCCAGCGCTTCTCTTTCATGATGGGCACGGCCTCGCGAGTCATCACGATCGTGGAGAGCAGGTTAAGCCGGAAGCCCCGATGCCAGAGATCGTCGTCGATCTCGAGGAAGCTCATCGAGGGCGGTCCCCCGGCGTTGTTTACCAGGATGTCCACGGTCCCGAAACGCTCCACCGATTTCCGAACAAAATTCCTCGCCTGCTCCATATCGGTCACGTCTGCCGGGATGGAGAAGACCTCGCCGCCAGTTGCCTTTTTGATGGCCTCGGCTGCTGCCGGAAGATGAGGATCGTCAAGGGCACAGATGGCAACCTTCGCCCCCTCCCGCGCAAAATCCGTCGCAACGGCAAGCCCGAGCCCCTGGCTTCCGCCGGCCACCAATGCAACCTTTCCCTTTAATTCCAGATCCATGGTCGCCTCCTGATCCGATCTTGTCTGTTTTGTCTTTTGTGTCTATTGAGTTGAGCAGTAATGCCCGGGTTCGAGGATCGAGGATTTCTATTTTGTTGCCTCGGTCCTCGTTCCTCGGACCTCGTGCCTTATTTCGATTCCTCCGCCTTCTTTCTGTACTCCTCCCAGCGATCATCTACCCAGGCCTGAAGCTGGTTGAGCTGTTCGATGCTCATCTTCTTGAACCGGCCCTGCTTCTCTACATAGTGCACCACGGGAAGCTTGTTGCCCTTCTCGGCCAGTGTCCGGCTGCGCCCCGTGAACCGAAACTTGCCGTTCTCCATCTCGAAGAGCACACAGAGCCCCGTGTCGACGGCGAGCCGCCCGATGCGGATCGTGTCCTTCGTGGGGTACTGCCACCCGGGGGGACAGGGTGTGTGAATGTGGATGAACCGGGTCCCCTTGATGCGCTTGGCCCGCACGAACTTGTCGTAGAGGTCGATGGGGTAGGCCGGCGT
>DATJPI010000134.1:0-3622 GCA_035506495.1 Syntrophales bacterium | reverse complement strand
AATAACGACGGGGAAGACCTTCAGACCCACAGCGGAGAGCTCATGGACGTTGATGCCGTTGATGATCCCCAGGACGATCCCGCTGATTCCCGCCACGAGGGCTGCGATGGCCCAGGACAGGGCGAAGACCCGCCGCACGTGTACGCCCAGGGAAAGCGCCGCAGGCTGATTGTCCGCGACCGAGCGCATGTAGATGCCCTGGGACGAGAATTTAAAGAACAGGCCGAACAGGATGAGAAACAGGCTCCCGATGATCACCGCTGCCACGTAAACCGGAGGCACCTGGATGATCCCCCACTGGATGCCCAACCCCTCGGGCAGGAAATCCGGGTACGTATAGAGGTTGCCGCCCCAGCCGAGCAGCATCCCGCCCTTGAACATGGCGGCGAGCCCCACGGTGAGCATGATCACCTGGATCAGCGGCTCTCCGATGAGAGGCCGCAGGAAGATCCGCTCGATGACGAAGCCCAGAATGAATGTCCCCGCCAGCGTCACGAGAAACCCAAGCCAGATGGGCAGCTGAGCCGAGGTTACCATCGCCAGAAACAGGAAGGCGCCAAAAGCCAGAATTTCACCGTGGGCGAAGTTGAGAACACTGGAGGATTTGAAGATCATGACAAACCCCATGGCCGACAGCCCATAGAGAAAACCGATGCTGATCCCGTTGATGAGAAGTTGCAGAAAGAAGTCCATGTGTTTCTCCTTATGGCACGTCGATGATGCGCACCGTCGTTTCGATCTTGCCGATCTGGCCGTCGCGGTAGCGGACCTGGCTCTTGACCTCCAGCTCCTTGAGGTTTCGGTACATGGCCTCGATGAGGTTGAGGTAGAGGCCGTAGACGAATCGCCTGCGGACCTTGCCGGTCCTCGTCAACTCCTCGTCATCGGCGTCAAGAAGCTTGTAGAGCAGGATGAACTTGCGAATTTTCATGTAGTCGGGGAGCCGCTCGTTGACCGAGCGGATCTCCCCGAGGATGAGTTCCTCCACGCGGGGCTGCTGCGAAAGATCTGTGTAGGTCGTGTAGGGGATCATCCTCTCCTCCGCCCAGTTGCCCACGTTGCCCATGTCGATGTTGATGAAGGCCGCGATGTAGGGCCTCCCCTCGCCGAAGGTGACGGCCTCCTTGATGAACGGGCTGAACTTGAGGCGGGTCTCGATGAAATCAGGCGAGAAGGCGGCTCCGGACTTGTTCCGGATAATTTCCTCCTTGCGGCCGATGATGACGAGGTGCCCGTCGCCGTCGAGATACCCCGCATCCCCCGTGCGCAGCCAGCCGTCGCGAAAGGCGTCTTCGGTGGCCCTGTAGTCGTTGTAGTAGCCCGTGAAGTTGGACAGGCTTTTCACGAGGACCTCCTGGTCCTCGGCGATGCGGATTTCCGTGTCCGGCAGGGGCTTCCCGACCGTCTCGGGTTTCGCCTCGCCGTCGGGCTGAACCTGGAAGATGCCGCCCGATTCGGTCAGGCCGTAGCACTGCTTCAGGTTGAGGCCGCAGGCACGGAAAAAGCGGATCACCTCGGGGCTGATCGGGTGGCCGCCCGTGTAAGCGCTCTTCATCTGCAGGCAGCCCACGCGGTCCATCAACGGCCGGAAGACGAGCGATTCGGCGACATGTCGCATCACGCGGTGGGCTGCGCTCAGGGGCTCCTTTTTCGCCTCGAGGTCGACGGCCTTCTGGCCGATTCGTTCTGCGATCGCGAAGAGCTTTCGTTTTACCATGCCGGCATCGGCCATCTTCACCCGGATTTTCGAGGCCAGGTCCTCCCAGAACCTCGACGAGGAAACGATGACGTCGGGCCCGATTTCGCGGAAATCCGTCTCGATCGTTTCTGCCGTCTCGGGGAAATTCATCGTCATTCCGCCCGCAAGGGTGATACCCACACCCCACATCTGGTCGACGATCCAGGCGGGCGGCGTGATGGAGAGCCAGTTGGAGCCAATCCCGATAGGCAACGCGGTCAGCCACTTGGAGGCCATGGCCATGAAACTGCGGTGGGTGAGCATGGCGAGCTTCGGCAGGCCTGTCGTCCCGGAGGTCTGGATCATGACAGCCACGTCGTCCGGACGGCCCCGCCAGAGTTCGGAGGGGTAGAGTTGCGGCTTTTCCTGTTCCAGCTGCTCCCCGCGGGCCAAAAGCTCCCGGAAGCTCATGAGCCAGGGCTCGCTACCGTAATTGCGCATCCCCGTGGGATCCACGTACACGACGTTTCGGATAAACCCGAGCCTCGCACGGGTCTCGAGAAGCTTGTCCACCTGTTCCTGGTCCTGCGCAATGACCACGGCCGCCTGGAAGCGTTTGAGAGCCTCAGCCAACTCGTCGGCGACGGAGGAAGTGAAGAGGTTGATCGTGACGCAGCCGATTGACTGCGCGCCCAGCTCGCTGAAGAGCCACTCGGGATGATTGTTCGTGACGATGGCGACGTTTTCTTTCCGCCGCACACCCAGGCTCGAAAGGCCAAGTGCCGTGTGTCTGACGTGTCGGTCGTAGTCCTCCCAGTTGAAGATCTGCCAGATCCCGTAGGCCTTCTCCCGGATCGCTGTGTGCCCGGCGCCCAGCCGCTTCGCCTGTTCTCCCAGGATCTGCGGCAGTGTATACTTGCCGTACGTCTCCAATACGGCAGCATCCAGACGGGCAGGCCCGTTGTTTCCATTGATGCGCTGTTTCATCTCTGCCACCGTCACCGGTCACCTCCCGTCTGCGTCGCAGCGGCCGTGTCCTCTACCCGATCTCCCAGGTAGGCCCGGATCACTTCGGGATTTCCCTGGATTTCTTGCGGGGAGCCTTCGGCAAGCTTCTCGCCGAAGTTGAGGACCATGACCCGCCTGGAGATGCTCATGACGATTGACATGTCATGCTCCACGAGGATCATGGTCTGCCCCCAGGACTCGTTGAGCTCCAGAAGGAAACGGACCATGTCCTCCTTCTCCTCGAGGTTCATCCCCGCGAAGGGCTCGTCAAGGACGAGAAGCTTCGGTTCCAGGGCAAGCGCCCGGCCAAGCTCGACGCGCTTTCTCATCCCGTAGGGCAGCGACCCCACGAGTTTTTTCCGGATCGACTGAATCTCCAGGAAGTCGATGATCTCTTCGATGATGCGACGCTGACGAATCTCCTCGTTTTTCGCCTTCCCGCTGAAGAGTGCCGCTGCAGCAATGCTGTAGCGGCAGTGCAGATGACGGGCGAGCAGCAGGTTCGCAAGGACCGTCATTCCCGGAAAGAGCTCGATGTTTTGAAAGGTCCTGCCGATCCCGTGCTCGATGTGCCGGTGCGTCGTCAGGCTGGAGATGTCCTTCCCGTTGAAGCGGATCCTGCCTTCCTGCGCCTTGTAGTATCCCGTGATACAGTTCAGCAGGCTCGTCTTTCCCGCCCCGTTGGGACCGATGACGGAGACGAGCTCGCCCGTTGAGACCGTCAGGTCCACATTGCTCACGGCCGTGATGCCGCCGAAGCGCAGTGTCAGTCGCTCTACGACAAGGTCCGCCCTCTGCTGATCTTGAGGTCTCCGGGCAAAAATGGTCGGCTGCCCCCGATAGGCTTTCATGTCGCCTCCCCTACTTCAAGTGTTTGATCTTCTCTTTTCCCGGCGTGTAGAAGTCCGTGAGCGGCTTGAACGAGCCGTCCTCCCG
>DATJPI010000133.1:0-30720 GCA_035506495.1 Syntrophales bacterium | reverse complement strand
TGAGTGGAATTCATTCACGCGATCCGGATTGCCCTCCAGCGCATCGCCTCCCTCGATGGCGAGGATGCAGCCCGGCACGCGGCCCGGACCCGGATCGTTCGGGATGTCGGAAGCCTTCAAAATGAGTTTCGCCTTTCCGTCCCGGAGGATGCCGTTCTTCCAGTGGTCGAGCTGGATCATCGTGTTGTCAAATTCCGAACCGGGCAGTCGTCCGCCGGAAAGAAACACCCGGTCGCCAACGGCGGCAAAAACGCTTGCTGCCATGCCCATCTCCGTCATGGCCCTGACGGTCGAGGAGTCCTCGGGGCGCTGGCCCTCCGAGAGGTACCGCTCGGGGTGTGCATGGGCATCGATCACGCGAAGTCCCTTGAGAAGGTCTTCGGGGTTGCCCTTGTCGGGGGTATCGGCGAATGCAAGGTTGCCTCCATACCCCAGCGTCAGGGTGGAGATGCCCAGTGCCTTCAGGAATTCGCGACGATTCAACGACGGTTCTCCTTCGCTTCATCGGAAAGCAGCAGATCCATTTCCTCAAGAATCCGGTCGCCGTCGGAAGGGGAAGCCACGGCGAACCAGGCTTTCTGCGGGTAGATCATGACGTTGGGCCCTTTGCCGCAAAGACCCATGCATCCGCCGCTCGAAACGCGGACACGGCCCTTCCATCCGCGCTTCTCGACCTCTTCCTTGAGATAATCCTTCAGCGCTGCGTTGCCGCCGCCGTCGCCGCACGACTTTTTCTCCCCATGGCGGTCGTTTGTGCAGATGAACACGTGACAGGTGTAAGGGCTGGTTTCCCTCTGCATGGCGTATGCTCCCTTTTGACTTCCTGATCCATTCGACCTCGGCGGAGATGCCGATGATGACCTCGACGTTGAGTGTCGAGGGCTCCTCGCCGTCGATTGCCGCCGCGGGCGGTTACGTTGAAAAATTCTCTTGGGCCCCTGGTAGCGTTTCCCACTGTGCATAGAATACCATTGTCGCTCTGGGCGGGGAAATGCTTTTTCACGGGATGAACACCGGGACAAGTCGTTGGCTGCTGTCGGATGCACTCGATGATCCCAGGCTTCGTTCA
The DNA here is from genome assembly GCA_035506495.1 of Syntrophales bacterium. Lineage (GTDB taxonomy): Bacteria > Desulfobacterota > Syntrophia > Syntrophales > UBA2192 > UBA2192. Next base: position 29,651 of record DATJPI010000133.1, on the reverse strand, counting down.
GCATGCAAATAATTCTTGACAGATCCTGATCATGAATTTATAAATACGTCGGTGTATTTAGAAACTTGAGCTGCGCGGATCAATGGTGAACTTCAACTCGAAAACGGTTGCACGGATCACGGGTCTGAGTACGAGGCAGATCGATTACTGGGATCGAACGCATTTCATCAAGCCCTCTGTCAGGGAAGCAGCGGGGTATGGGAGCGCCCGGATCTATTCGTTCGAAGATCTTGTCCAGTTGAAGGTTGCGAAATCCCTGCTGGCCAACGGGATCAGCCTTCAGCGAATCCGGAAGGCCGTATGGTACCTGAGAAAGACAATGCCGGACCTGCAGAGGCCTCTTTCCGACCTCAAGTTCCTGACGGACGGCGCAACCATCTTCGTCCTGACGAAGGATTCCAACGTGATCATCGATACGTTGAAAAACGGGCAGGTCGTTTTCGCCGTCCAGCTGGGTCAGCTCATCGATGAGCTGAGGGGGGAAATCAAGGAACTCGATACCAAGAGAAAGTATGAGGTCACGGTCATGGGGAGAAAGTACGCGGTCTACCTCCACATGGATGTGGAAGAGGGCAGGGACCTTGTCGAGATCGAGTGCCCGGAGTTGCCGGGCGTCTCTTCCCAGAGTCATACGACGGAAGAGGCTCTTGAAAAGATTCGCAATGCGATCGGAGATTATCTTCGCCTCGTGAAGAAGGAAAAGTCGCGAAAAGTCTCGTAACTGAAAAATACCCTCTACCCGAGGGTAAATCCGAGAGAAAGGAGGCTTGCGGTAAAGAAGTCGATTTCTCGTAAACCATACGGAAAAAAGTGTCGTACACGAGGGAAACAAGAAAAATAACGCGGATCATCTTTCCATTGAGTTTGCGAGGAGTAAGTCGCGGTAGGGATATCGAGACGAGCGAATGGAGAGACATCCCGACGCAGAACCGCGGCACGTAAGCCGGTAAATTGTCAAGAAACGCGGTTACAGGGTTTTGGGCAGGTCTTCGCAAGGAAGCATGGAAGACCGTTACATCAACGAAAGGCAGGGTCGTCTTCGGCCCTGCCTTTTCTTCGTCGATTCAGCTGCACATCTTTGGGATCATGCCCGTGAGAACGAAAGTCATGAGCACCGGGACCTTTACCGGTTACCCTTTTTCGTAATTACGTTGTTTGATGACGAGCCTTATGGCGATCCAGGGGAGAAGAAAGAAGAGGATCAGAGTTATTTTCGTAAATGCCATTGCGGCATAGTGGACGGTATCAAAATTCTGCCGCGAAATCATGAACCACCGTGCGTGAAGGGAATACATCCAGTCGTAAGCCGATACAAAACAGAGGAACCAGACGGACAGCAGCACCACTCCTCCCCAAAAACATCGGATGAGGATGCCCGCTGTGAGTTGAAGAATTTCTCCGGGGTCTCTCATGACAGCTCTTCTCGAGAGGGTTTCATCTCTGATATGTAAGCATAGTCCTTCCGGGGCCGAAACGCAAGACGCCTGCATGCTTACGAATCCGCTCGAGAGCGGGTATGGCCGAAGCAGAAGATCCCTTTGAACGGCGGCCGATTCAGGGTATATATAGAGCATCACCCTTCGTCTCCGATCGTTACCCGGCGTCAGGAGATGGCGGAGAAAGTGAGGAAGCTGTGGATATCACGTCATTGCTTGGCGGCTTTGCGCTGATCGCCATTGTGCTTTGGGATGCGTTCGAAACGATCGTCCTTCCACGCCTGGTAACAAGACGAATCCGGCTTGCACGCTTCTATTTCCGATATACCTGGCAATTCTGGGCGCTCGTGGCCCGCTCCATTTCGTCCCGCAGGAGGCGGGAAAACTTCCTGGGGTTTTTCGGCCCTCTGTTTATGCTTCTGCTGATCCTCCTGTGGGCGACGGGACTCATCATGGGGTTTGCGTTACTGCTCTGGGGATCAGGCGCGATCACGGCGACGGCGGCGGGTCCGACCGGCTTTGGAACCTATCTATACCTCAGCGGTACGACCTTTTTCACTCTCGGGTTGGGGGATGTCTCCCCTGGCACATCCTTCGGGCGGTTCCTGGTTGCGTTCGAGGCCGGTATGGGGTTCGGCTTCCTCGCCCTCGTGATCAGCTTCCTCCCGCTTTTGAATCAGTCCTTTTCGCAGCGGGAGGTGACGATCTCCCTGCTCGATTCCCGCGCGGGTTCACCGCCGACGGCCGCCGAGATGCTGCGGCGCCATCTGAATCACGGCAACCTGGACGATCTCCGCCAACTGCTGCATTCATGGGAGCGCTGGTCGGCGGAACTGCTGGAGAGCCACCTGTCCTACCCGGTGCTCGCCCGATTTCGCTCGCATCATGATAGCCAGTCCTGGATCGGCTCTCTTTCCGCGATACTGGACACCTGCGCCTTCGTCCTGGCCAGCCTGGAGGGCTCGTGCACCCGGCAGGCCCAATTCACGTTTGCGATGGCGCGGCATACGCTTGTAGACCTGGCGCAGGTATTCTCCTGTCGTCCCAGGCACCCGGAGCAGAACCGGCTGACGTCTGAGGATTTCGCTGAGCTCTGCGATCTGCTGTCCGCGGAGGGGCTTGCAACAAAGGATAGAGAGGTGATTGAGCAGAGACTGACGGAGCTTCGCTTGATGTACGAGCCTTACCTCTACTCCATGTCAAATTATTTTCTTGTCAGCTTGCCACCCTGGGTTTCGAAGACAAGGCATCCGGACAACTGGCAGACGAGCCCCTGGCGCGAGGGAGAGGGCCCGCACCGCTGGAAACGGCGGGGTCGCAGCCGCGAAGACCACTTTTAGGGCATCTTTACGGTTTTACGAAGCATGCAAAACGCTCGTCGTATTTTCCCGGTGTGAATTCAACGAAGCTGTACTCTGCAGCCCCGTTTATCGTGAAGGGGTCCTTCTTCATGATTTGCCGCGCTTCATCGATCCCGACATTGGCGAGGATCGCGCCCCCGACCCTAGGGTTCTGGGGACCGGAGCAGATGAATTTGGATTGCTTGAATTGATCATCGAGAAATTTGCGATGATCCGCCAGCAGCGAATCGATCACGTCCATCGACTTTACATATTTGCTCGTAATGATAACCATGTCTTCCTCCTGAAATCCGGAATCCTGTCCATCATGGAGACAGAGAGAATGTCACTTTGCCTGCTTCACCCGGATCGACTCGATGATCACCGTGTCGAGGGGGCAATCCGATGAAAACGGCCCCTGCCGTCCGGTCTTCACGCTGGCAATGGCGTCAACCACGTCCATGCCCTGGGTGACCTTTCCGAAGACGGCGTAGCCATAATCGCGCGCACCGTGGTTGAGCGCGGCGTTGTCCCTGAGGTTGATGAAGAACTGGGCTGTCGCCGAATCCACGGCCGATGTGCGCGCCATGGCCAGCGTGCCACGATCGTTTTTCAGGCCGTTGGCGGCCTCGTTCTTGATCGGCGGCCGCGTGGGCTTCTGGATGAAGTATCGGTCAAAGCCGCCGCCCTGGATCATAAAGCCCCAGATCACCCGGTGGAAAATCGTCCCGTTGTAGAACCCGGCATCGACGTACTTCAGGAAGTTATCCACCGCGAGGGGTGCCTTGTCCTTGAAGAGCACCGCCTCGATCACGCCCTTGCTCGTTTTGATTACGACGGTCGGGTTGTCCTTACCGGTGTCCTGCGCCAGCGCCGTGCCTGCGCACAACGAAAGCATCAATGCCACCCACAGCAATTTCTTCATTCGGCTGCTCCTTGGGATTTGCTCGATCATCTATTCGATGTGTAATCTGGCTGTTTTTATAGCGAGATCTTTGTCTTTTGTAAAGAAACTCCACTCCATGCCCGATTTGTGGATGCCGGCCTTCTTGTCCTGGCCCCGCGCGTGGTACCAGGGACCGAAACGCTCGACCGTGGAAAACGGATGATTCCGGTCGCAAAGAACGCTGCAGGGCTTGTAGGTCTGGAAAAAAACGGTCTCGTCGGGAACGCTGTCGAAGGCCAGCTCGCTGGGCAATGTGATTTGAGACAGATCAATGCCTTCCGCTTCCTTCTGATCCAGCCAGTCTGAAATGGTCATTGACGCCTCACTTTGATCAGATCGCCTGATGCTCAGGATCCGTTTACATCTTGGCGCTTTCGATTTTCAATTGCCTGATCAAAAAACGGTCCAGCCGGTTTGCAAACGTCTGGCGGTCTGACTTTCCGAATTGCGCCGGACCGCTCGTGACCATGCCGCCGTCTCGGAGTTCTTTGAACAGTCCACGCATGGCCAGGCTGTTCTTAATATTATCCTGCGTATAAAGTGTTCCTCTGGGGTCAAGCGCAAACGCTCCTTTTGTCACCACACGATCGGCAAGCGGGATATCGGCGGTGATCACCAGATCGCCCTGTTGTACAAGCTCGGCGATGCGATCATCAGCGACATCGAGGCCCTCGGCAACCTGGATGAAGGAAATGTTTGCATGCCCCTCGACCCTTACGGGCTTATTCGCGACAAAACAAAGGGGCACATTCAGGCGCATCGAGGCCCTGATCAATATATCCTTGATCACATTTGGAAATGCATCTGCGTCAATAAAGATCCGCATTCAACTCTCTCATCTATTATTATTCCGGCGATGGTTTAAGTCAATACATGGGAACATCTTATTCATTGAGAATTTCCTTGACCCGCCCGACGACACCGCTTCGCAGGCGCACCTTGATTCCGTGAGGATGCATGCCGGATTTCGTGAGAATATCCTGAACGATCCCTTCCGTCAATCTCCCCGAACGCTGATCCTGTTTCTGGACCACCTTTACGCGGGCTCCCACTGCAATCTCCGAGCGATTCTTTCCATTCATGCCTGTTTCCTCGGAAGCGCAGCTGTCAGCGTCGCGAGGCTCTCCAGTTCATCCCAACGCCCGTAGGCCCCGTCCAGTTCCTCTTCCAGGGTCTTCAGGCGGTCGCTGGCCCTTTTTATTTCATCCGCGTTCCTGCTGGCGTAGAATGCTGGAGAATTCAGGGTCTCAAGAAGGCGCTCCTTCTCCTTCTCCAGGGCTTCGATTCTCGGCGGCAGCTCTTGCAGCTCCCGCATCTCTTTATAGGAAAGCTTCTGCTTTTCTTTCGAGGGTCTTTCCTTTTTCTGTTCCTTCGGTGCCGCCTTCAACGGCGCATCCTTTACTGCCCGTTGCCGCAGCCAGTCGTCGTAGCCGCCCACGTATTCCTGCAGCCGCCCCTTGCCTTCGAAGACAATCGTCGAAGTCACCACGTTATTGAGAAACGCACGGTCATGACTGACCATGAGAATCGTACCGCTGTAGTCCAGGAGCCGGTCTTCAATGATTTCCAGCGTTTCCGTGTCGAGATCGTTGGTCGGCTCATCCAGGACCAGGACATTGGAGGGAAGGATAAAGAGTTTTGCCAGAAGGAGGCGATTGCGTTCACCGCCCGACAGGGAGCTGACCGGCGACAGGATTCGGTCCGGTGGGAAGAGAAAATCCTGGAGATAACCCATGACATGTCGTGAGACGCCGCCCACGACGATCATGTCGTTGCCGTCGGCGATATTGTCCTTCAGGGTCCCGTTTTCGTCGAGCTGGGCGCGGAGCTGGTCAAAGTAGGCGACCCGGATTCCTGTCCCCATGCGGATCCTGCCCTGTTGCGGTTCCAGCTCGCCGAGAAGGATCTTGAGAAGCGTGGTCTTGCCGGAGCCGTTGGGCCCGATAATGCCCACCTTGTCGCCGCGCATGATTGCGGTGGAGAATCCTTCCACGATCTTGTGATCACCGAAGGCAAAGTGAATCTTTTGCGCTTCCACAACCAACCGGCCGCTGCGCTCCGCCTCCTGGATCGCCAGCCGGACGTTGCCCGTCTGTTCCTGCCTGTCTGCCCGTTCCTGGCGCATCTTCACCAGCGCCCGCACACGACCCTCGTTGCGAGTGCGACGGGCCTTGATCCCTTGCCGGACCCAGGTCTCCTCCCGGGCCAGTTTCTTGTCAAATTCCTGCCACTGCTTTTCTTGCGCTTCCAGCAGGGCCTGTCGGCGTTCGAGGTACGTGCCGTAATCGCAGGGAAACGAGATCAGGCGGCCCCGGTCTATTTCCACGATGCGCGTCGCCAGCCGCTGGAGAAACGCGCGATCGTGGGTCACGAGCATGAGGGTCTTTTCGAACTTCAGGAGGAAATCCTCGAGCCAGAGGATGGCGTCGATGTCCAGATGGTTTGTGGGCTCGTCCAGGAGCAGAAGGTCCGGCTCATTCACCAGGGCCTTGGCCAGAAAAACCCTGCGCTTCATTCCCGCCGACAGAAACCGGAACTGGGCATTTTCGTCCAGATCGGTCCTTGCGATCATCGTCTCTACCTGCTGATGAAAAAGCCAGGCGCCCGAGGTCTCCAATCGGTGCTGGACCCGTTCGAGTTTTTTCAGAAGGCCGTCATCGCCGCCCCCGGATATCTGCAGGGTGAGGTCGTGGTATTCCCGGAGCAGCTCCAGGTGCTCCTGGCCACCGGAGGCCACAACGTCATAGATCGTTCCCGGCAGGTCATCAGGAACGTCCTGGGGCAGCATGGCGGTCCGGACCTCGCCGCTTCGTATGATTTCGCCGGTATCGGGTTTGATGTCGCCCATCAGCAGTTTCATGAAAGTGGACTTGCCTGACCCGTTCCGGCCCAAGAGTCCGATCCTCTCTCCCGCTTCGATCTGGAGCGTTGCGCCGTCCAACAGCCGCGGCCCGCCGAAGCTGACCGAAACTTCATTGATCCAGATAAGTCCCATATGCTTTTGCCATACAACAACGTGTTCGTTTGGAGGGGTGCCACCTGGTCCGGCCCCACCCTTTCAAGGAAACCCGAGAAAATAACGCTCTCTGCCTACCGGCAATGCCCGCTTTTGTAAAGGAGAAGTTGCCTCCGCTGCCGACACGCAAGCGTATTCACCTCGGACCCTCCGCCGGCGCATCATATTTCGACAAAATATGGCTTGCTTTTACATGAAAGATCCTTTATTATATTTCGAACTTGATGTGCAGTACGTTTTTGTTATCAGCAAAGTACAGAAAAGTAGGCCGCACAAACCAGAGTCATGGCAAGTGCGGTTTTTTTGTGCGCAGAAACGGACTGCCAGCCGGATGATCCGGAATAATTTTAATGGTTCCCTGGAGGAACCCAACACACACAAAGGAGCAGTAAAGATGTCTGAAGGAAAAGTAAAGTGGTTCAATGATTCAAAGGGTTTTGGCTTTATCGAGGAGGACGGTGGCAAGGACGTATTCGTACATCATTCCGCAATCCAGGCAGAGGGTTTTAAATCATTAGCTGAGGGTCAGCGGGTGAGCTTCGACGTGGTTGCAGGCCCCAAGGGTCCGGCTGCGGCAAATGTTCGCAAACTGTAAGACCTGAACTTCATATCGCCCCAAAAAGCTCCCCTGATACCGGGGGAGCTTTTTTTATGCAGAAAATCCAGCGGTCAATGAGGTCTGGAAGATGATTCTGATGGGTTATTTGGCCGGTACTCAATCAATGCGCTGAATGACCCTGTAATCGTAGGACGGGGTCTTCCAGTCGTTTCCAATGACAAGCCCGCATTGGATCAATCGCTCTCCGGTTGACGGGTCACGATCATGCCAGCGGTCAAGAAATTCGTCCACAGGGATGAAGGCGTAATGGCCGAGGACAGAGGGGTCCATGAAAATGAGATTGTTCTCATCGTATCCGATGGCGACGGCGTAATGTCCCTCATTCCATTCCTTCTTCCAGTTCACGCCGGGTTTTGCCCAGGCCTGGAAGGCAAGGATTGCCGGTTTCCCCCTGTCGATCTCCTGCCGGAGATCGTCGATCGTCATTCCGCACCGCTTCCACATCCAGAAATCACGCTTCCGGGGGTCCGGGAATTTCCGGTTTGCAAATCGGAGGATCGCACGGTAGCTGGTTCCCTTTTGGGGGTCTGACCCCAGGAGTCTTGCCAGTTCCGCCTGGCCGATGTCTTCCCCGTAGTAGACAAGGACGGACTGCAGGGCGGCCGCCCCGCAGGTGTAATCCCTCATTTGCCTGATCAGAGGCACGCGGATGAAATTCTTGACCCGGTCGAGTACCGGGGCCGTTTGGGATTCCTGTAAAGCGGCGGTCGCTTGACCGTGGGCCGATGGAAGATGATTCCCGGGGAAAATTGCAGTGGGAAAGAAAAGGAGGATGGCAATGGCGAATCTTCCGAAAAGCTTCTTCATGGGGCTATCCCTGCCTGGTGTCCGGGTGACTCTCGAGTACGAAGTGTAGAAGAAGTCCGCGCGGAAGTCCAGAGGGCAGTCGAGCTGAAGACCGGCTTCTCGGACGGGTGATTTCCGATTCTTGTTGACGGGTTCGGACGGGCGTGATAGCGACAGACACCGGACCGGAGGGGAGGAAATCGATGACGGACGATGTCTATAAGAAATTGGCGAAGGTGCTTGACAGCCTGCCGAACGGGTTCCCCGCGACGGAAAGCGGCGTCGAGATTAAACTGCTGAAGAAGATCTTCACACCCGAGCAGGCCGAGCTTTATTGCGATCTGAAGCTCTCCTTTGAATCGGCCGAGGCGATCGCCAAGCGCACCGGCCGCCCCCTGGAAGGGCTGGAAAGAAGATTGAAGTCCATGGCGGGTCGGGGTCAGCTCCTGATGGTCAAGCCGGGTCCCTCGTACCTGTTCAAGATGCTGCCCTGGATTTTCGGGATCTACGAATTCCAGCTTGCCCACATGGATCAAGAGCTCGCCGAGTTGAGCGAAAGGTATGCGCCGGACTACGGCAAAGAGTTCTTCTCGAAAAAGCCCCAGATGATGCAGACGCTTTCCGTCGAGGTAACGATCCCGTTCTCTCAGGAGGCCCTGCCGTACGAGAAAGTCTCGGCCATCATCGGAAGCGGCCAGGCCTTTCTGGTCAACGAGTGCATCTGCAAGAAAGAGCGGGGGCTTGTGGGGAAGCCCTGCGACAGGCCGGTCGGGGTCTGCCTGGCCATCGCCCCGATCCCCGGGGTGTTCGACCGCTCGCCCATAGGACGCGTTGTCACGAAGGACGAAGCCCAGGAACTGCTGGAGAAAGCGGAAAAAGACGGCCTTGTGCACCTGACGGGCAATGTCCAGTCCGGTCACATGTATATCTGCAACTGCTGCAAGTGCTGCTGCGGGGTCCTGAGGGCGATCAACGAGCTGGGCATCCCGGCCACACACGTCATCAATTCGTACCACTATGCCGTCATCGATCCGGAGCTTTGCACGGGTTGCGGCATCTGTGCGGGCGAGCGCTGCCAGGTGGGGGCCATCGTGGAGAAAGATGGCGAATACAGCGTGGTGCCGGACCGGTGCATCGGCTGCGGCCTGTGCATCAAGACATGCCCTACGGAAGCCATCCATCTGGTCCGGAAGGAAAAGGACCGGATCACGGAGCCACCGGCAAACGAGAAGGAATGGTACAGAGGAAGGGCGCGCATCCGAGGGGTCGATATCGACAAGTACCTCTGATCCGGGTCTTCCCGATGCATTCCCAGTCTACCCTTATCCATTCGTGCCGTTGGGGGCGCCTGACGTGAGACGCCGGAACAATCTGACGGCTTCCTCTTCCTTCACATCCTCCCACTGTTCGTAAGCGGACGCGACGGCGAAACTCATGCCGCCGCGAAAGTTTGCGCAGTAGAGGGTTTCCACGGCGGGGGCGACAAGATGGACGGCTGCGGCGCTCGCTGTGGGCACGGCGACGATGACACTGCGGCCGCCGAGGGCACGCAGGCCGCCAATTGCCGCCAGCATCGTGAATCCTGAGGCAAGGCCGTCATCGACCAGTACAGCGGTTGCCGACTTTAGATCAGGCAGGGGCCTGTTGCCGCGGAACTTGATCAGCCGCCTCTCCACTTTCTCCCATGTGGCTTGCCGGCCCTCCTCGATTTGTTCTTTCGAGAGCCCGGCACGGTCAAGCATGGCCTCATTCAGAAGCACACTCCCATCGAAAGCCACTGCACCGTATCCGGCCTCGGTGTTCCAGGGCAGGGTGATCTTGCTAACGACGGCCACTTCCAGTTGCAATTGGAGCCTCTCGGCCATGGCCGCGGCAACAGGGACTCCTCCCGACGGCACGGCAAATAGGATCGCACGGGAGCCCCTGTAGCGATTCAACATCCCCGACAGGACTTCACCGGCGTGCTGGCGGTCCCGGAATACTTCGACGCGATCCCGCAACTCCGGCCTCTCGATTACGTTTTCAGGCAGTCGAACTTGCATCGTTTCCAAACCGGGGAGCATTCTCCGCGCGCAGGTTTCGTCTCGGTTGCAGGCCGTCAGATGCATGTGACAAGCCTGGCGCCGGACGGGTACCTCATCCTACGATATCTCACCAGACGAAAGGGATGAGACGGTATCTCACTTTATTCCGATATTCCCTGTACCCGGGCAGGTTCTTCGCGAGAAATTTCTCCTCATCCAGCAGCCTCCAGATCAGTGCGGGCATCATCAGGCCAAACACGAACAATCCCCAGAGCGACCCAAGCGACAGCGGTATGCCGATGAACATGAGCAGGGCTCCCATGTACATGGGGTGGCGCACCCGCGCATACAGCCCCGTCGATACGACGTTCTGTCCAGCATAGACTGCGATCGTTGCCGAGGCGAAGCTGTTCTCCCGATAGACAAAAAAGATGATGAGGAACCCGAGAGCAACGAGGAGGTCTCCAACAATCGCAGCGAACGCAGGCACCGAAGACCAGGCGAGGCGGTGATCGACGGCGGAAACAACCAGGATCGCGATGAATCCCGCTGACGCAACGAGCTGGATGAGCTTCTGCGCCGTCTCCTTCTCGGCCGTCGGCCCGGCAGACAGCCGCCGCTCCAGGAGCTTCGGGTCTTCTTTCATCAGGTACAGGGTGATCACCAGCGACGAGGCGCCGAACACGCACAGGAAGACCCATGCCTGCCAATAACGGAGCGTACCTGCCGGCAGGAATAATAACACCGCCATCACGAGGAGAAGAAAGAGAAGCCCGCCGAGTGCCTTTGCGTTCAGGTATTTCATGCGCTGCTTATCAGTGGATTGAATGTCGCCCCACGACCGGGGATCAAATCTATTTTAAGTCAGTCACCGATTTGAGGCAATCGGGTATATGAGGCGCAAACAGGGGATCCAATCCGCTGAACCAGGAGAAAAAATGGGTGAGCCTTTCGTGGTATAATAAATCGGATCGATGAAAGGGTCCGCACTGAAAGGAGGGCATGATGAAGCAAAGCGCCGCTCTGTCCATGGCCCGGGAAATCATGAAGGAGTTCGCCGGTCTGACCGGTCTGTCACCGGCCGAGAAAGTGCCTCGGCGCTACCTGTGGACGGATGCCTTTGCGGTCTGCAACTTCCTGGGGCTTTATCAGCAGACGGGCGATCGCGAATGCAAGCCGCTTGCATTGCGACTCATCGATCAGGTCCACGGCATACTCGGGCGTCATCGTGCCGATGACACGCGAAGCGGATGGATCAGCGGGCTGGATGAGCAGCAGGGGAAACTGCACCCGACTCTGGGCGGCTTGAGAATCGGCAAGGAGATGAACGAGCGCGGGCCTCGTGAGCCCTACGATGATCAGTTGGAATGGGAACGTGACGGGCAATATTATCATTACCTGACGAAATGGATGCACGCTCTAAATCGCGCTGGAGCAGTGACCCACAATGCAACCTGTCATCGATGGGCCGTCGAGCTTGCGAAGACGGGCCATGCCCGGTTTACCTGCGCCCCGTTGAGCGGCGGACAAAGACGCATTTACTGGAAAATGAGCATCGACCTCTCGCATCCGCACGTTTCGGCGATGGGCCATCATGATCCCCTCGACGGCTTTATTACGTATCTCCAGCTTCAGACTGCGTCGGCAGGCACTTCTCATCCATCCGCCGAACTCGACCTCAGCGCGGAGATTGCGGATCTCGCCAGGATGTGCGAAGGGAAGAACTGGGCAACCGACGATCCTCTTGGCCTGGGCGAGCTTTTGAGTTCCTCCTTCAAATTGGCCCAGCTCATCTTCGAAAAGGGTTTGGGATACGAGGATCTCCTGGAGAATATGCTGCAGTCATCCCTGCTGGGCCTGCAGACCTATGAAAGAAGTAATCAACTGGCGTTTCCTGCCGACTACAGGCTTGCGTTCCGGGAGCTGGGGTTGTCTATCGGGCTTCATGCGGCTGAGAAGTTGGTGGGGCTGATCCGGCATGCGCCGGGCAATGTCAAGGCGAAGCCGCATTTGCGGTCACGGGCGGATTACCTGATGGACTACGCGTCCCTGCGCGACAGGATCGAAACGCATTGGCTTGAACCCGCCAACCGGAAGTTGGCCAGCTGGACCGAGCATCGGGACATCAACATGGTCATGCTGGCAACCAGCCTGGCACCGGACGGGTACCTCACCCTTTGACTTCTCTTCGGAGCCTCTCCAGCGATGTGCTCCGTTAATCCACCAGCATAAGGCAGTAAAGATTCTGCGTCTCCGTTTTCTCCTTCAATGTCTGGATGAAGAATCCGTTGTTCCTCGCTGTCTGGAACACGTCGATCCCGCATGACTCCATGGACGGCCTTGCCTTGCCGGGAAAGTTGCAAGCGGCGTCTTTGCCCTTGGAGCACTCCTTGCAAATGGGGCAGGGGCCGGCCAGGTAGACAAATGCCTTGTAGTATCCGTCTTTGAAAATTTCGCCCTCCATGGCGACGAGCATGTCGAACAGGCCGATATTCCTTTTGCCTCTCTCCGGTGTCCGGGGCGCTTCGATATGAAACAAGATGGCGCGAGAATAGCCGTCAAGCACCTCCCTTGTCTCTTTCGGGGTCGGTGTGGTGGGAGGGCAGCAATGGCTGATCCTGTAAGGACAGCCGAACAGGCACTTCATCCTGACCCACGCCGCCGTGACCACGCTTTTCGGATCGATGACCTTCGCATCGGTTACACCCGCCTTGACAGCCTTCTCGCAATACTTTTCCAGATCTGCAGTCTGCATAGGCCCCTCCAATGGTGTTTGTTGCGGGGAATATCCCTCCGGCTCAAGGGGGACATTATCATAATATGAAGGGCAAGTCACCCCGACTTCTCTTCAGGTGAACCGCCAGCATAGTCCTTGAATCCCGTTTCCTGAAAATGTACTATGGAAAAAGATCAATGGAGGCGCGAGATCCATGTCAAAAGTCATGATTCACCCCGCGAGTTATGAAGATGTCCGGCAGGCCGTCGACCGGGCCTTCGAGCTGTTCCCGCTGAAGATTCGGAATCAGAAGATCCTTATCAAGCCAAACGTACTGAGGGCGTCGGAGGCGAAGGAAGGCGTCGTGACACACCCTGCCGTTCTCCGGGCTGTCGTGGAGAAGGTCGAGGCCCTGAAGCCGGCCTCCCTCATTGTCGGCGACAACCCCGGCCTTTTCGGCTACGGGGACAACGAGGAATGCTTCCGGACGACGGGTCTGATGGAGGCGGCCGGGACCTATTACCGGAATATCGGCAACGAGTCCGTGAAAAAGGATTTCAACCCGGAATTCATGCCTGCCGTCAGCGTGTCGACGGCCGTCCTGGAGGCCGATGTTGTGATCAGCCTGCCGAAATTCAAGACGCACGGGTTGACCGTCATCACCGGTGCGATCAAGAACAGCTATGGCCTGCTGCCGGGCGCGCAGAAGGCGAAGCTGCACAAGGCGGCGGGAAACGCCGATCGTTTTCACGAATTGATTGTGGATGTCTTCAAAATCCGGGTACCGGACCTGTTCATTGTCGATGCCATTGTCGGCATGGAGGGCAACGGCCCCGCGTCCCCCGACCTTCGGGAGATCGGTTTGATCCTGGCATCGAACAACGGCGTCGCCGTGGATTCCGTCATCGCGACCATGATGGGGTGTGATCCCGCACGCCTGCGCTTCCTGCAGAAGGCGAAGGCGGCGGGGCTGGGGGATTACGAACTTTCAAAAATCGACATCGTCGGGGAATTGAAATTACTGCCGGACTTCAAGCTTCCCCCGCTGAGCGGCGAGGCGAACATCGGAAACCCGAACATCCAGCAGTTGATCCAGTCGAAGACCGTCCTGCAGCCCCGGGTCGACGAGAAGCTCTGCACGAGCTGCGAGACGTGCGTGGACGTGTGTGCCGTATCCGCCCTTTCCATGAGCGGGGAGTTCCCCCGTGTCGACGCGGACACTTGCATTTCCTGCTTTTGCTGCCAGGAAATGTGCCCCACCAGGGCCATTACACTGAAATGACGTTCAGACGATTCTTTACGAAAAGAAACGGCAGGGCCTGAGATGGACCTGCCGTTTTGTTTTTCCTGCGTCTTCGTGAAGCGAGTTCATTTCAAACGATACGCCGAAATAAGAGACCTGATGGCTGTCTACATCCGTCCCATTCTCCGCTCGTAGGCTCGGTAGATCTGGTCGCCCAGGGGTTCCTTGGCATGGAACTCCACTCTCACGCGCCCATCCGCTTGCCCCTTGACGTTGACAGTCGCTTCGACGCCATCCCGGGTTCCGCGGATGACCCCGCCGTTATAATCCGATGATACAATGCGCACACCCACATCCTGCATCGCATCCTGCGCCGCGTTCCACGAACGATCATAGCTGCTCGGTCCGTAGTAGGATGGGTATGGCGCAGGCGCCGGGTAAGGGTATACGTAGCAACCGCCCAGAAGGATGGCGAACAGCAGGGATATGCCGAAGAGCGTCAGACTGGTAAGCCGGCGAATACGTGAAAAACATAGGCACTTCATAACGCTGCCTCCCACGGTGAGTTTAGGGTCCAACGAATACATCAAATTATACCACGAAAAATGAAAATGCCGCGAGCAAGGAAATAATCCGTACTTCTTTCTCATCAAAGGAAGAATACTTCAAAAATCTAAGGATTACAGTTGGCAATTCACGAAAAAAGGGACCCCGAACAGGCGGTCCCTAAAAAGGAGGTAGTCAGGTTGTTGCCCGAAACCTGACCCGTGACATGGTGCCCGATTGCTAACGTCTGTTGCTGTACTTCATGAACTCGATGATTGTCGAGTACGTGCTTCCGGCTGTAGAGAACTGGACGGCAGCAACAGACGGAAAACAGTCCCTTCGCCTGCTTCGGATTCGACCGTGATAGAGCCGTGGTGGTTCTTGATCACGGAATGGCATATGGCAAGACCAAGTCCCAACCCTTTTTTAGCGTTATTTGTCTTCGTCGTGAAATACGGGTCAAATACTCGTGTCAGATTCTCCTTTTTGATGCCGTGACCCGTATCCCGTATCGATATTCTCACGTACTTCCCCGGTGAAAGTTGCAGGATGTTCTCTGCGCCGATGGCGATGCTTTCCGCATGGAACTCGATTATCCCGCCTTCCGGCATGGCTTCCACAGCATTCCGAATGATGTTTTCAAAAACATGATGGATCTGTTTTCTGTCGAGCTCAACAGACGGCAGATCATTCTGGATGGAGATCAAATATTGAACATTGCAATCTTTCGGGGCATTTTCTACTGCTTCCCGGATCAGTTGACCGATGGGCTCGACTTTCCTCATCGGATATCCTCCCCGGGCCAATGTGATCAATTGA
The DNA here is from genome assembly GCA_035506495.1 of Syntrophales bacterium. GTDB lineage: Bacteria > Desulfobacterota > Syntrophia > Syntrophales > UBA2192 > UBA2192. Next base: position 14,160 of record DATJPI010000133.1, on the reverse strand, counting down.
TGTGACAATTCTTTGGCCTGAAGGCTGGCCTTTTCGGCTATGGTCAAGCCCTCTCCAAGGATTTCATCTTGATCATCCGCTGATAGTTTTGCGAGGAAGATGTTGCGCAACACGGCCGATGTCAACCGATCGAAATCCTCGGCCACTCCGCTGGCGAAGGTATCAATCGATTCCAGTTTTTTTATTTTGACAAGCTCTTCCTCGGCTATCCTTTGTTCCGTGACATCCTCAAGCGTTTCGATCGCACCGAACAGATGACCTCTGGAATCCTTGATGGCGGAGGCAGTGAAGCGAAGCCATCTGCCGCCATTACCGAGTTCAGGGAAAAAATCCACGGCTTCGTAAGCTTTCTCGATCAGCTTCGATTTTCTAAATTTACCCGAATACCAGTTCGGGATAGTCTCGAGAGTGTCATCAACCACCAGATCAGCCATGCACGGTCGTGCAATCTTGTAGAAAGCTCTCCAGTGCTGGTCGGTGCCCAGAACTTCGTCGGCCTGAATCCCGCTCAGTATTTCCAATGCTCGATTCCAATATACGATCTTATGATCTTTCCGGATCACGAAGATAGGAATGGCCGATGCCTGAATAACACTATACAGCCGCTGCTCATTCTCTTCGCGCTTCCAAGCCGAATAGACGAAGCCAACAACTGCCGTCATAACCAGGCCAAACATCACGATTTGAAAATACTCCATCGCGGCCTCCAACGATCGCGGGGAGAGTTAATCATCCAGTAATGCCTCCTGTGCTACGATTTCTTCTCCTCCTTTTTGATAAATACGATGTTCTCGACGTCTGCTAAGTGCTTGAGCATGGCATTCCGGGCAGCCCGCCCATTTCCGGATTTGATGGTGTCAAGGATCAATTGATGGCCTCTGACCGATACACGTCTTCTCTCCTCCGACTGGAGGTATGCTTCCCGTGTCTGGCTCAACAAATCCATCAAGGCCATTGACAGACGCTCCAAGACCCTGTTTTTGGCGATGCGGGACAGAAGGCGATGAAATGTCGAATCGATTTGCACTCCCTGGCCGCCGCCGATGACATCATTTTCCTGTTCCCTGAGAATCTTCTCCAGTTCCTCGATTTCTTCCGCCGTGGCGTTTTCCGCGGCAATCTGTGCTACTTCCGGTTCGACAATCTTCCGGAGGTAAAAGATATCGCTGAGATCGTCCTTCTCGCCGAAAAGAGCGGAAGCCAGGGGCTGCACCAGAACTTCTTCGCTGGTGGCGATCACATACGTCCCGTCGCCCTGGCGCCGTTCCACCAGCCTCATCCTCTCCAGGGATAGGATGGCTTCGCGAACTGTGGATCGGGAGACCTTGAAGGTATCTGACAGATCCTTCTCATTGGGGAGTTGGTCGTCCCGGTTTAATCTTCCTTTCGTTATGAGATCCCGAATCTGTACGACGATGTCTTCGTAGGCACGCTTCTTCCGAACTTCCTTTAACATGAGGATGTTCTTTCCTTCTCTTAATTTTAAAGCACGGGACCGATAGCGTCATACGGTCCGGGTGGTCTCCGCTAATCTCTCTACGGTAACGCTCCCCCGAGCGTGCTTTTCATCAATCGTTTCGTAATCCGTCCCGTTCTTCTTTAAAGTAAAGGAGGAGGCCGCCCTGGTCAGCAGCAAGGCGGCCTCTGAGGGCAATCGCGCCAATCGAGCGGCACGATCGCATGGTACAGAATAAATTTTTCTAAATCCTTCACAGGCAATGACTATCTTCATCACCAAGTTCCTTACATCTTCATTTCTTCCTTGATTTCTCGCTGCACTTCACTGAATATCTCGGCATAATTTTTTAAAAATTGCATTGCTTCTGCATCGGATATTTTTCCCTCTCGGTGCTCTTTTCTCTTTTCCTGTGACTCTCGCATCAGTGCGATGGCTTTATTCATCAGTGACAGGAGTCTGTCATTATTTTCCATTTCACCCCCCCCACTCCAGCTCACTACAGGCATTACGGACTTCGGGTCTTTATGAAAGATTCTGTGTCAGGGTCTGCGAGATATGTGAGAAAGGAGCTGCGATTCTAACAGCGAAGGACAGAACTCGACTGGATGGTTGAAACGGGATTGATAGAAAGGAAGAATGTTGTCTCCAATAAATTGATACTGGCGAACTGAAGGAGTTCATCAACCGCGACTAAGACCTTGGAAGATTTCTTCAAAATACTTAGCAAATCTCCATTATCAGCCATCGAAATTTGGGTTTGACAAACGAGATCACTATCATCGTAGAAATCGTAATACAGAAAAGCTACGCCCAATGGCAGCGCAAAAGCCATAGCCAATAGGAACATAGGATGTTTACGTAAATGCCTCATTCTGTGTTCCTCAAGATTATTTCCTTTGAATAGAATCATTTTCCGCAGTAGTTGTCAATCGGTGATTTGATTCCCAGAGCACGGGGAATCAAAGAAAACCCTTAGGATTTATATGAGATAGATGGGGCCCGGGTGCAATCTCGTTCTCCTGGCTTTCCTGTCATCCTACCATTTATGACTCCCTACCATGAATCGATAGTAGGAGGTGCAGTCGATAAAAACACACTGTGAATTTTTATGTGTCTAAAGTGAAAGAAAAAAAGGCAAAAACAGGAGATTGGTGTACAATGGTTTAACCACCCTAATAAGCCAACATAAATCAATAGGCGTTTAAAATGAGGCGTGATAAAAGAAGCTTTCTCTATTATTTATTGGGGTTATGCGGATGGAGTTCAATCAAGGAAGAGAGATAAAAATGAAGAAATGGAAAGACCTGGCAGTGCACAAGTCTGGATGCCCCTACAGAGGGGTTGCAATTTATGGTACCGAGGCGGAGATTACCAAATATCACTCCGGAATTTGTCCCGGCTGTAATGTTCCGGTCAAATGGGAAGAGGAAAGACCTGATAAATGACGGGATTGTTGCAGCGAACACACGGGGATCCGGGATTTCAAATCCGAGGGGCGGCCCCTCTACGATGCTCGAGACGCCTGATGTAACGTTTGGATGTCGATTTTTTTCATCTGCAGCATTGCTTTCATAACCCTTCGCGATGTTTCCGGATCAGGGTCATTCAGCAGCTTGACCAGTATCGTGGGAACGATCTGCCATGAGAGACCGTATTTGTCTTTCAGCCAGCCGCACTGTTGCGCCTTCGGGTCCCCGCCTTCGGAAAGCTTACCCCAGTAATAATCCACTTCATCCTGTGATTCGCAATGAACGACAAAAGAAATGGCCTCGCTGAATTTGAAAATGGGCCCGCCGTTCAGTGCGACAAACTCTTGCCCGTCGAGCCGGAATGCGACGGTCATTGCCGTTCCCTTCGGCCTTCCGGAGACCTCCGCCCCTTCTTCTCCGTATCGGGTCGTGCTCACAATCCCGGAATTCTTGAAAATTGAGGTGTAAAAAATCACTGCCTGTTCGGCTTGATCGTCAAACCACAAGAAGGGGGTGATTTTTTGAGTCTTGGTTTTCATGGTGGTTCTCCTTTCTGTCTGGCCAATCATTGAATTACCATTAATGTTTTCCGATCGCAGCTGATGAGTCAAGACAGGAAATGTCATGCTGATAAAATTAGGGATCCCGCCAGGGTACGCCAAACCCTTTCCTGCGTAAGGAATTTCGATGAGGCAAATCAGATCTTATCCGATTGGCATATGCAGTGATTGCTAGTGTGATAGGAAAGAAAACGATTAACGTAATCGATCTCGAAACCAGTCAAACAAGAACAAGCTTTTTCTCAACGAATTCGGAGAAAGGAGAAGTATGATGAAAAAGGCATACACGGTATTCCGTCTTCTGGTCGTCCTCATGATGATCGCCGCTTTCGTGGCCTGTGCTTCGACGCCAAAACAGGAAAGCACGGGCGAGGTTGTCGATGATTCCGTCATCACGACGAAAATAAAATCGTTGCTCGCAAGTGATGAGTTTCTCAAGTCATTTCAGATCAGCGTCGAAACCCGCAAGGGCATCGTAGAACTGAGCGGCTTCGTGAATACCCAAAAAGATAAAGATAAGGCGGGCCAAATTGCACGTGGTGTCGAAGGGGTTAAATCCGTCAAAAATGCGCTCATTGTGAAATAGGCAACCCATCCTTGACCCGACGCGTCCCATCGATCAACACTTTGAACAAATACCGCTCGTTGCCGACTGCTAAAGGAATGCGGCAGCCGGCAATCGAGCCTCAACAATCGAGGAGGGAGATCCTATGCTGTATACAATTGCTGTCATCCTGATAGTACTATGGCTGCTCGGACTGGTGAGCGGTTATACGATGGGTTACTTTATACATATACTGCTGGTCATTGCCATTGTCATCATCCTGGTCAGAATCATTCAGGGGCGAAGACCCATCTAGCTGTGGTTTTTCACATGGCGGAACTTGCATTCGGGCAGGACAAAATATTCATCTATATCTTTAATAAAATATCTGAACCCATTGTTTCAATGATCTAATATCGTATGGATAATAGTTAGCGCCGATCTTTGCGCCTCTTCTTCGCCCGCTGTTCTGCCTTCTCAATCTCCTCCATCAGCGCTTTCCATTTATCCGGGTGGTCACTGTGGGTGATCAGGGTTTCCTTGTATTCTTTCTTATCGATGGCGAGCACCGTAACGGGTTTGCCTAGAAAACCCTCGATTTCGTCGAGGACGGGCTTTTCTTCAGGGCTGCAGAAAGAAATGGCCTTGCCTTTCCTGTCGCCGCGGCCGGTACGGCCCACGCGGTGGACGTAGTTCTCGGCCACGTCGGGAAGGTCGTAATTCACGACGATATCCACGTCGGAGATATCGATCCCCCGAGCGCTGACGTCGGTGGCAATCAATATTTTTACACTCCCTTCGCGAAATTGTTTCATCACATCCAGGCGATCGTGCTGGTCCTTGTCGCCGTGGATGGTGATGCTGTGAATTTTGGCGCGTGCGAGGGCCTTGCTCACGCGCTCCGCCCGGACTTTTGTGCGAACAAATACTAAAATTTTGCTGTCGGGATTTTCCTGTATCAGGCGAGCAAGGAAGATCCGCTTGTCATCCATTCCGATAAAGGCAACGGAGTGGACGATATTCCGGGCGACAGGGTCATCGGGTGCAATCTGGATGCGAATCGGGTTCTTGACCAGCGAATAGGCTAATTTCTTGATCTTTTCGTTGATCGTGGCCGAGAAGAACAGGGTTTGCCGTTTGCGGGGAAGGAAGCGGATCAGGTCCTGGATGTCCTTGATGAAGCCCAGATCGAGCATGTGATCGGCCTCATCGAGCACCAGCATTTGCACCTGGTTGAGGTGAATATGGCCCTGGCTCACGAGGTCAAACATGCGGCCGGGTGTGGCGATAAGGACATCGATGCCTTGTTCCAGCCGGGCAATCTGTGGATCCTGCTCCACACCGCCAAACACGCACAGCGCTTTTACTTTGGTGTGCTTGCCGATGGAGTCGAACACTTCCGTGATCTGCAGGGCGAGTTCACGGGTGGGCTCCATCACCACACATTTGATGCCCTCCGTGCGGCGGGATCTTTTTTGTTCGTGCAGCATGTGCACAATCGGAATCGCAAAGGCCGCTGTCTTGCCGGTGCCGGTCTGGGCAATGGCCAGCACATCCTCCCCGTTCAGGATAGGCGGAATGGATCTGAACTGGATATCGGTCGGGCGCTTGAGGCCCATGACAGCCAGATTCCGCTTGATTTCAGGTGCAATGCGATAATCGTCGAATTTCATGGGTGACCCTAAATCCACGTCTTGACTGAAAACTGCAAATCGGAAGGGCGTCCATAAATTCACCCGTTATGAGCCTGTGGGGCGGGCCTGCACCCAGCAGTCCGGCACGATCTCGGCGAGAATCTCGTTGTTCTGATTGCTGGTTGTCCATCGCATCTTGACGATGCCCCAGCCGGGGTGCGTATGCGAGGGGTGAGCTTCCAGGATATCCACGGCGACGCGCAGGATGTCTCCGGGGCGGGTGGGTCGGGGCCAGCGCAGCGTTACGTCAATTCCGACGAGCCCATTGGCGACATCCAGACCGGCCCGAACGACAAGACCCATGGTAAGAGCTGCCACATGCCAGCCGCTTGCTGCCAGTCCTTTGAATATGGAGTTATCGGCCGCTTCCCGGGAGAGGTGGAAAGGCTGAGGATCGTATTGCCCGGCGAATTGGAAGATCATCGCCTCTGTGATTTCGACGGAGGCGGTCTCGAAGCGATCGCCTGGCTTGAAGTCTTCAAGATAGCGGGCCATCACACGTTACTCCCCGAGCCGCAGGCCGGACTTCAGTATGACGAGACCCGTGGCCAGGAGCCACAGAGAGTTGAGATGGAAGACCGGGGCGTAAAACTCCAGGTTGTCCGGAAAGGCCATGGTTACGGCCATGGCCGCCACACCGAGAAGCACGGCGCCCGCGCCGAACGCGATCGGGAGAATCCGCCACTTGATGAGCGCCACTGCCAGCACCACCAGCCCAAGCCCGAAAAAGACCCGCCCGAACCGGACCAGGCAGGTGATGTACTCCGTTTGCAGGTACAACGCATCCGCGTGGCCGCGCAGCTTCTCCGGCGAGTATCCCGCAGTCTGGAGAGCGCCCCAGGCGCCGTGGTGGTAATAGAAAGCCGCTGCGAGGCACGCCGTTGCCAAACCGACAACAGCCACTGCCACCCCTGGCCACACCAACACGCGGGATTCCGAGTCGGCAAGCACCGCGGCCAGGGCGACAAGAGCCATCACGGATACGAGGAAGCCGAACAAATGAACCCGGTACAGCCAGATCCACCAATGGAGGTGCACATGTACAGCGGCAAAATCATCGGGTTTGAAGAACGTGCCGATGTGGACGGGAAGCAGCACCCAGCCGCCCCAGAGCATCAGCGCCCCGGCGATAAACAGCCAGCCGGTGACTCCGGTGGAATAGTCCCGTTTCATGCTGAGCCCTCCTTTTCAGTATTCTTCCGTCTCGCCGAAAGAAAAGGAGCAGTGTTAACTTTGCATGGTCTTTGCGCTGATAAACTGGATGATTTTGGTCAGGGCCGTGCCCGGTCCGAAGATTTCGGCGATGCCTTCCGCCTTCAGCTTCGGGATGTCGTCGGGCGGGATCGTGCCCCCAAGAACCACCATCATGTCCCCCGCGCCTTTTTGCCTGAGCAGCCTGACGACCTCGGGGGCCAGGATCATGTGATTGCCCGATAGCGTGCTCAGGCCCACGACGTCCACGTCTTCCTCGAGGGCCGATTTGGCTATGGTCTCCGGGTTCTGGTTTCCCAGGTAGATAACCTCCATGCCGGCATCGCGCAGTGCGCGGGCCACAACGATGCTGCCTCTCCAGTGTGCGTCCAGTCCGAGGCGTGCGATCAGGATCCGGGTCTTTCGGCTCATCTCAACCTCCATGGCGCTGCGTTAAAACAGGGGTGGGTTCCACGTGCCGTAATGCCCTTTGAGGACTCGTGTTATTTCTCCCTCAGTGAGGCGCGCCGGGACGGCATCCACGATGACTTCCATCAGGTTTCTACCTTGCTCGCAGGCACGGGCGATCTCCGTGAGCGCCTTTTCGACACCCGCGGCATCCCGTTCTTTCCTGATCCTTGCGAGCTTCGCTTCCTGGACCGCGAGGGTTTCCGGAACTTCAAAGAGGCAAATGGGCAGGACCTCGTCTTCAACCTGAAAGCAGTTGACTCCCACGATGAGCTGCTCGCCCGACTCGACCGTTCGCTGGAAGGCATAAGCGGCGTCGGCGATCTCCCGGTGGATCCACCCTTTGTCCGTTGCCTTGACGATGCCGCCGATCTTGTCGATTTCCCTCAGGAGGCTTTCCATTCTCTCTTCCAGGTCAGAGGTCAGGCTCTCCAGGAAATACGAGCCGCCGAGCGGATCCACCGTGTGGGTGACGCGGGTCTCATGCTGAAGGATCTGCTGGGTCCGCAGGGCCGTGAGCGAGGACAGTTCGGTAGGGACGCAGAGGGCCTCGTCATAGGCGTCGGCGTGGATCGACTGGGCGCCGCCCAGCACGGCCGACAGTGCCTGGTAGGCCACCCGGGCGACGTTGTTCAGGGGCTGCTGGGCCGTCAGCGAAACCCCGGCCGTCTGGACATGGAATCTCAGGATGAGCGAACGGGGGTTCTTTGCGCCGAACCGGCTTTTCATCACTTTGGCCCAGAGCCTCCTGGCCGCCCTGTACTTGGCGATTTCCTCGAAGAAGTCGCTGTGGGAAGAGAAGAAAAAGCTCAGGCGCGGGGCAAAGCTCTCGATGTCGTAGCCGCGCTGGATCATCTCCTCGGCGCAGGCGATGGCATTGGCCATCGTGAAGACCACCTCCTGGACCGCCGTGCAGCCGGACTCCCGGTAGTTGTATCCCGCGAAGCTGATGGGGTTCCAGCGCGGGGCATATTTCGCGCAGTACTCGATGCCGTCGCAGCTCAACTTGAAAGACGCCGCGGGCGGCAGGACGCCGGGCGCCACCGTGATGGCCGTCTCCATGAGAAAATCGTTCTGGCTCGTGCCGGTCAGGGCCCCAAGGGGGATGCCCCGGGCCTTTGCGTTTGCGAAGTACATGGACTGAATGGTGATGTTGCAGATGGGCTGACAGGTCACCAGGGAGGTGCTGACCCTGTCGATGGGAATGCCGTCGAAGAGGGCCCGCATGTCCTCGATCGTGTCGATGGAGACGCCGCCCTTTCCTGCGTCGGCGCGGGCATCGGGGTCGGTGGAATCGTAGCCGCGAAGCGTCGGGTAATCGAAGACGCCGTTGATGCCCGTTGCGCCTTGCCCGAGAAGGAACTTGTAGCGCTTGTTGGTCTCTTCCGGAGGTCCGAAACCGGCCAGTTGCCGTTGTGTCCAGGTGCGCCCCCGGTACATGGTCGGGTGGGCGCCCCGGATGAAGGGCTCTTCGCCGGGAAAGCCGAGGTCCCGCAGGTAGTCCAGGTGTTCGATGTCGGCAGGTGTGTACAGTGCTTTGACGGGAAGACCGGAGAGGGTCGTGAAGTTTCGGCTCTGCTCTTTCTGCGCGGCGTAGCATTCCGACTGCCATCGCCCTTCGCTCTTGCGCACCCCCTTGATTGCCGTTTTGCGGAAGAGTTCGTTAGACATGCCGGCTCCCTCCTTATTCAGTTACGGTCGTTGATGAACGGATTCGCTAAAGTCCTCCTGGCCTGAAATGTCGGTCCTGCGTCGGCCTGCCGAGTCCCCCGCAGAAATGCACAAGAAAATATAGAGCAATTCACGGGAAATATCCACAGGAAGAAAGGAAGGTCGTATCGTTTTGAATGTGTAACACGTCTTCTCCAAAGCCTTAGGGATCATCAGATTTTGACCACGTTGACGAGGCATTCTGCAAATCTCATGATTCCATAAGAGGCATTCTTCCAGGCGCAATAAACGTTGAGCATGAAGGAGAAATGACATGGCAAATATCAAGAAAAGAAACAAATGGATGGCTTCAGGCGGTTTGCTGGCTGTCGTTCTGTCGGCCGTTGTGCTGGGGGGCTGCATGCCGGCTAAGATGGTCAATTGGCAGCCGCTCGATATCACGAATACGCTGTCGACGGATGTTGGGAGCAAAAGATGGAACACCTACCGCTTCGAAACGGCAGGTCCTTTCCCCTACCAGCGCATTGGATATGTCATGTTCGCAGATGACGTCACCATGGATATGTGGAAGGTCCCCTATGCAAATCTGGGAAAGAAGAGCATGCGGGAGGTCCTCGAAGATCACGATGCATACCTGAAGTCGCGGATGTGGACAGGGACGGTGATGAATTTTAAGAGATATGAACTCGAGGGCAATGCCATCGCCTACACCGCAAACGAGCTCGAGATGGAAGTCGACCTCTGGGATACAGGTGCCTCCGGCTCAAATATCGGGTTGCGGCTGACCTACACCGACCGCCGGTCCTTCAGCGGCGGGGATAGCGGCTCCGGAATGGATGGTCAGGGGCACTGATCTTGTCCAGGGACCACGTCAAGACAGAATTTGCTGAATCTTCCGGATGGGTATTATTGCCCTGATCCGAAACATACAGGCTGAGCCCGTCCGTTGTGGCGCTAAAAGGGGTGTAGAAGCTCGCTGTTGTCCGGGGTCCATCGGCAGAACCCGCATATCCCTGCCGAACCGGCCAGGGTTGTGACCGCACCCGTGCCTTTCTCGATCTTCCAAATGGTTGTCGCCTCCGTAACATATAGATAGCCACCGTCCGCGGTGATGCCGGAAGGGTAGAATCCAGTCACTGCAGGGTTTTCCGCTGCAGGATGGCCGTGTTTACGGCCTTTCGGATGTCCTCATTGTGGGGATCGATAGACAGCAGGCCCTGCCAGGACTGGATTGCTTCATTGAGTTGATTATTCCTGTAATGTTCGAACCCTTTCTGGTAGAGAGCCGTCTTGCAGTTGGAAAGCCTGTCTTTCAATTCCTGCCTGTCAAATGAAAGGCCTTTGGCAAAGGCCTTAAACCCGGGATAATTTTTCAAAAGTGTGCCGTAAATCCTTCCCGACAGGGCATAATTTTCTTTTTCATATGCCCTGTCCGCCGACGTTTTCATTTCCTCCACGGCTCTTGCGTAATTCTTCAGGATCTCCTGATTCCTGGGGTATTTAGCCTGTTTGGCCTTCCAGTCATTCAGGATGCCTTGATACTCATTCGCTGTCTGCGGCTTCACTGGAGCCGGAACGGGCTCGTCGGGTTTCGCGGACGTTTCCACTGAGGAACAGGCCAGTACCATGCATAACATTATGCAGAGGGCAAAGATAATTCCGAATCTGGCTGAAGCCGGCATTGTGCTGCTCCCTGAGCATTAGACTCATTGTTGGAAGATTGCATCAGATTGATGAAAGCATTTACCAGATCGGATCGAAACTGCGTTCCGGACCGCTGGATGATTTTGCACAGGGCTTCGTCCCTGGACAGGGCCTTTCTGTACGGGCGGTCGGTGGTCATCGCATCGAAGCAATCCGCAATGGCAATAATCGAGGCGAAAATGGGAATATCGTCGCCGTTGAGCGCATCCGGGTATCCTTTGCCGTTGTGCCACTCGTGATGATGTCGAACGGCGGGGATATACTTCCTGAGCGGGGGTGCCTTGTCCAGGATGCAGGCCCCGTATTCCGTATGGCGTTGCATTTCAAAGAATTCGGAGGGATTCAGCTTGCCCGGTTTGCGAAGGACGGAATCGGGAATCTTGATCTTTCCCACGTCATGAAACAGGCAGGCGACCTTCAGATCCTCCAGCTCGGACCTATCCAAACCGATGTGCCGGCCCAGCAGCAGGGAAAGCTGCGACACGCGGGCGGAATGACCGTGGGTATAGGAGTCCCTCGCGTCGATCGCCGCCGCCACGACCTTCACGATAGAGACATAGGATTCCTCGAGATCGCGGGCATACTGGGTCAGCTCCGCGCGCTGCTCGGCAATCAGGACGGACATATCGTTGAAGTTACTCGTCAGATCGCCCAATTCGTCATGAGAATAGATTTTGAGCGGGTCCTTGGCGATGCCGTTTTTCAGTTTTTCCACGCCCGCGGACAGTTCTTTGATGGGCTGGATGAGCAGCCTGGACAGCGAGGTGCTGGCGATCACGCCGAGCACGAGGATCGCGCCGTAGACGATCAGGATTCTGCCGATGAGATTTTGTCGCGCTTCCAGCAGGATGTTTCGGTTGACCGCCAGGATTGTTTGTCCCAACGGTTTTCCCATGAAGACGATGGGGCAGGAAATTTCGAAGATAGAACCCGATTCCTTCGGCAATTCTCTTACAACCGGCTCGATGTTGTTGACCAGCGAGCTGTCCGGGGTCGAAAGCATCCTGCCGCTCATGCGCATATCGCTGTGCACGACGATCTTTCCCTGCCGGTCGATGACCGCAACATAGTCGACGTCCGTGTAAGACGTTTTCGCCTGATAGACGATATTATCGAGACCCAGAAGGTCTCTCGCTGACAAGCTGTATCCGGCGGACAGGGCCACACCCTTCGTCAGCGACTCTCCACGCTTGAGAATTTCGTCCAGTATATAATTGTCCATGATGCGGATGGTGATGATGCATAAAATGGATGACGTCACCGTCAGAAGGAGGACAACGAAAAGAGAGATTTTGAATCGAAGGCTGACAGACTGCACCCGTTTGCGAACGATCTGCCTCAATCTGCCTGCGGCTTTCACGAAGCGATCATCCGGCATCTCTTGTGCATTCCTTCGTAGTGAAAATGAGGGTGGAAGGGGATGACCCTGGGGTTATCAATTTTTTTCATGGGGAAACCCGGATCGTCTAACTTCTTATTTAATCGGCATTTGTCTGATTGACTTTAGAAAGTGGTTTTGAAATGCGTTCGATCTTGCTTGATTGTGCGATTTGGAAGGGAAAGGAATTTGTAAAGAAATTCGGCCATTTCAAACGAAAAAGCAGGGCCAATTGACCCTGCCAATACGAAGAATCCCGCAGAAATTCTATGCCTCCGGCGCGCCTTTTCGCTACAAACTGAATCTTGGTAAAGGCCATGCCGGGCCGAAGATTACTGAAATAATATTATTGCAATAAGCTCGAGGTTCTTGTCCCCGACGTTTTGAATAGAATGAAACTCGCCGTGGCCTGTGAGAACCACATCCCCCTTCCTTACAGTCGATTCCACGCCATTGTCATTTACAACGCCTTCTCCTTCCAGCACAAAATATAGCTCAAAGTCTCCTTCGTGCTGATGATAACCAATGGAATTTCCCGGTTCGATCACCTCTCTCGCACAGAGCCGTCCCTTGCCCGACAATTCCTGTTTCTCAAGCAAATGGAACAGCTTTATGGAACCCTTTCCTTCCTTCAGCGCATGAATACGTTCTTCTCGCATCTGATTGCTTCGTCTGATCATTTTTTGTCACCTTTCTACACGCGAGCTTCCAAAGAGCCCGCTCTTTCTCCAGTCAGATAAATTTTTCGAACCGCTCCTTTTTCACTTTACAGATGGGGCATGTATCCGGAGGATGTTCTCTCGCGCAGAGATACCCGCAGACCCTGCATCTCCACACAGGATACGGCAGATCGGCAAACCGGCCGGAGCGGGCCTGCGATTTTCCCGCAGCCCTCTCTTCCGGTGAGAGCCGCCTTTCCGGGATGGAACCCGCCGTCGCCTTCCCTCTGAACACCGCATCGGAGACGTAAAGTGCGCAGTAGCAGGCGCCGTAATCGTCCAGGTCCGGATCCCTGTAGTCGCAGGGACAGATGATATCGAGATCGTCTTCTTTATCACCCGAAGCCAGCCTGCAGGGGCACGCCCGATACCCGAAGCGTCTTTCGTTCTCCAGCAGGCCCCGGACGAGATCCTTCGTGAAATCTGCATCGGGATTCAGGTGGTACCCCGAATTTTCCGCCTCCTTCCGGAGTTTCTCGAAAAGGGCATTCATCTGCTGTTCCGTTGCGCTCGATTCGCTGTCCATCACCCGATGGCCTCCCTGATTTTCTTTTCGTCGAACCCGATGATGCACTTGGAATTATCGATGACGAGAGACGGGAAGGAGCATCTGGGGTTCCAGCGCTTGATTTCCTCCACGGCCTTCTCTCGCGCGTCCCCGGAGAGGTTGTCCACGTACACGTGATCGTATTCTACCCCCATGTCTTCGAGCAGTGACTTTGTTTTTTTGCACCACACGCAGGTACTCAGTGCATAGAGTGTGATCTGTCCCTTGTTGGTTCCCGGATTGTGCTCCATGTCGATGTCCCCTCCATCATCTTTTGTCGGCTATGCTGTTGCCGAATCAGTGCACGATGTGCTGTCCAGGGCCGTTGCATCCAATCATGTGCCGCCTCATTTGTTCCGTTCCCCCCACCTCGGAGAGTCTCCCTTCCTCCGCGGAATCAGATGAATATGACAGTGAAATACTTTTTGACCGGCGATCTCTCCCACATTTACGCCGATATCGAAACCCTCGATATGGGGATCATTCTCCGCCAGCTGTTTGCCCCGGCTTTTGAGTAAATCATAGATCGCGTCGTGCTCGGCCTTCATGCTGTCAAAGTAGTCCGCAAAATGCCTCTTGGGTATGATGAGGGTATGACCATCGGTGATGGGGTACTTGTCGGGGATTGCAAAGGCATGATCATTTTCCAGAAGGTAATGTTGCTGGGACACCTTGCAGAAGATGCAGGCATCATCCGCTTCCTTGTCAACGACGCAGACACAGGAATTATCCTCATCGGATCGCGATGCATCCGTG
>DATJPI010000132.1:0-7322 GCA_035506495.1 Syntrophales bacterium | reverse complement strand
CCTCGGCAGACCCTCGTCGTTGAGGATGATCTTGTACTCATCGGCCACCTTGAACACAAAGACGTCCGGGATGATGTACTGAGGCCCTTCGTCGCTGTACACCAGACCCGGCTTCGGGTCCATGCGACTGATGAGGAAGATGGCATCCAGCACTTCCGCCAGGGGCACCTTCAGCTTTTTGGCAATGTTGTTGTAATTCTTGTTCTCCAGGTCGTGGAGGTAATCCCGCACGATGATCTCGACCAGTGAATTCTCGGCTCCGAGAACCTTGGCCTGGATCATCAGGCATTCCTTTAAATCCCTTGAAGCAATTCCCGGTGGGTCGAATTCCTGTATCTTCGCGAGGACCTTTTCCACGTGATCGGCACCGGTCTTCTCCTGCACGGCGATTTCTTCGATGGAGGCTGCAAGGTATCCGCTCGAGTCCAGGTTGCCGATGATCTGCTCCCCGACTCTTCGTTCGGCTTCGTTCATCCGGGACAGGCCCAGCTGCCACATCAGGTGATCCGTAAGGGTTGTTTTCCTGGAGAGCATGTTTTCCCAGGAAGGCCCTTCGTCCTCCTCGCGGTCGTAGGTCACCCTCATGGGGCCGTAATCCTCGAGGTAGTTGTTCCAGTCGAAGTCCTCCTTGCCGTCCCCTTCGCCGGTTACTTCCCCCGTGCGTTCGACCGCCTTGACCTCGTCGACCTCCGGCGCCGGAGCCCCCTCATCGCCGAATTCCTCTGTGGATCTTTCCTCCAACAGGGGATTCTCCTCCATCTCCTGCTGGATCATGTCAACCAACTCGATCCGGGAGAGCTGAAGCAGCTTGATGGCCTGCTGCAGCTGAGGAGTCATGATCAACTGCTGGCTCAGTTTCAGGCTCTGTTTGAGTTCAAACGTCATGGACCCGGAACCTTCTTCCTCGACCCGCTAAAACTTAAAGTCATCGCCCAGATAGAACTTTCTGGCAATTTTGCTCTCTGCGATCATGTCCGGCAAGCCTTCGATGAGCACCATTCCATCGTTGAGGATGTAGGCCCGGTCACAGACGGACAGGGTCTCCCTCACATTGTGATCCGAGATGACCACCCCGATGTTTCTGGCCTTCAGTTTCTGGATGATCTTCTGGATGTCGGCCACGGCCAGAGGATCGATTCCCGCAAATGGCTCATCGAGAAGGATGAACCGCGGGGAGGTGACCAGGGCCCGTGTGATCTCCACGCGCCTTCGCTCTCCTCCCGACAGGGAGTAGGCCTTGTTGCGTGCCAGACTTGTAAGATCGAGCTCACCGAGCAATTGTCGGAGCCTATTCTTCCTCTCCTCGCCGCCGATGTCAAGCGTTTCGAGTATGGCCAGGATATTTTCCTCGACCGTCAGTTTCCTGAACACCGAAGGTTCCTGGGGCAGGTAGTTGATCCCCTTTCTGGCCCTCACATACATGGGGTCCCCGGTGATCTCCTCGGCATCGAGGTAAATCCTGCCACCGTCCGGCTTGATCAGGCCGACGATCATGTAGAAAGTCGTCGTCTTTCCCGCCCCGTTGGGACCCAGGAGTCCGACCACCTCCCCGGGGTGGATTTCCAAATCCACGCCGCTGACGACCGTGCGCCCTCCGTAGACCTTCGTCAATCCCTTGGCTTCGAGTTTTTCCATTCCTGTGGAGTTCCGGTCACCCCGGCAATCGGAGTCGTTCTCCCATTGCTTTTACTTCTTTGTCCCCTTGGATTCCTCCGGGTAGATCGTCGCCGTGACTCGCTTGTTCGCGGCTCCCTCCACGACCCCTCGGTTCTCATCGAGAAGAACTACGACACGGTCTCCCGTGATGACGTTTTTGCCTTCCTTCATGACGGGGTTGCCCGTTACGATGATCTTCTGCTCCTCGTTGTACAATATGGCTTGCTCCCCCGTAACAATGCGATCCTTTTCGGTAATCCTTACATTCCCCTTGGCCTCGATCCTGTCAATGTCACTGGCTTTGGCCGCTCCATCCGTGCCTGCTTCCTTGTTCTCCGGCTTCTTGCCGTCGGATTTCTTTTTGAAATAGACCATCAGGACATCGCTCTGCATGACCCGCTCACCCTGAGTGGCCACGACATTGCCGGAGAACTGGACCAGGTCTTTTTCCTGGTATGCATCGAGCCGGTCGGAAACGATCTGGATGGGTTTGCTCTCCCCCGCTTTGAGCAGCTTCGCCCGGGTATCCTGCCCCCAGAGGGTTCCCTGGAGAATCAGGAAGGCCATGACGAGCAACATCAGGATCAGGACCGGTTTTCTCTTCATGTTTTCGGTTTCGCCATGTCGATCCCGGTGTCTCAATGGACCCGGGCTTTCACGTTTTTGGCAATCGTCACTTGCTCGGAATTGAGCAGGAGGACCAACCCGCTTCCCGTCACGTCAAACCGCGGATTTTGAAGCGTGACGACATCCTCCGTCGATATCTTCTTTTCTTTGTCCGAGTATTGCAGCCGTCCCGTCGTAAACCGATCCCCTCGGTTTGACACGATCACAACGTTGCCCTCGATCTCGACATCTTTGATGTCTGTTCTGAGGTTGCCTCGATCCGCCGTCAGCTCGTAGATCTTCCCATCCGGCTGAATGAGCTTCATCCGGACTTTGTCGAAGCGGGCCTGGTTTTCTTTTTTCAAAAAGGTGGCCGAGTCGGCATTGATTTCCAGGCGATTCCCTGACTCGCCGACTTCCGTATAGTGTACATCTCGAATAAAGAGATCGACCTTGTCGTCGATAATCTTCAGTGCCGGCTGTTGTTTTTCTTTCGGCTGCCCCCAGTAAACTCCGGCGGCAATCACGGTGAGCGCAAGGAGCCCGACCACCACAAGACCGTATCTGCCGGCCTTCTTCCCTGCGAGTTTCCGAAAAAAATCAAGCCACTTAGACATATTTCAATCGCAGGGGTGAACCATATCACCCGGTACCCGAGATGTAAAGCCAAAAACAGGAACGCTGGCAGCTCCGGACGGCTTCAACAGGGGCTGTCAGAACCGGTAACGCCCCGTCAACTCCTCCCACTTCCCCTGTGCCTTGAGGATCAGCTCACAGACCTCGCGTACGGCGCCGCGGCCGCCCGGGTTCTGCGTCACCAGATCCACGGTCTGCAAAACCTCGACGTGGGAATCGCGCACGGTAACGGAGAAACCGGCTCGCCTGAGCACGGGCAGATCGACGATGTCATCGCCCATGTAGGCCGTCTGCTCCGGGACAAGCCCCCCCTGAGCGAGGATTTCCTGGAACACGGCCAGCTTGTCCAGGGCTCCCTGGTAGACCCTGTCTACACCGAGTTCACGGGCACGATGCGCCACAACCTGGGACTTGCGGCCCGTCAGAAACACAACCTCGATCCCGGCCCGCTGGATCATCTTGAGGCCGTGTCCGTCACGCACATCAAAGCATTTGGTCTCCTGCCCGTCGTCGCTGATGATGATCCGTCCATCGGTCAGCACCCCGTCCACGTCGAGAATCAGGACCTTCACCTTTCGCATCTTTTCGATCAGGCCTGCCCTGTGCTTTCCTTCGAGCTCCATGTTCACCCCTTCTTCAAGGCCTGCTTTGCCAGAGAGTCGATTGCCTTGAGTGTCGTGAGAAGCTCCCTCAGCGTCCCGAGGACAAGGGAGTTTGGACCATCACAGCGTGCCCGGTCGGGGTCCGGGTGGACCTCCAGGAAGAGCGCATCGATGCCGACTGCCACAGCAGCACGGGCAAGGTAAACGGCCATGGCACGGTCTCCACCCGAGGCCTCCCCGGCACCGCCCGGAAGCTGGACGCTGTGGGTCGCGTCAAAGACAACGGGATAACCCATCTTTCGCAGAATCGGGATGGACCGCATGTCGGAAACGAGGTTGTTGTATCCGAAGCTTGCTCCTCTCTCGGAGATCAGGATATTGCGGTTGCCGGTGGACCGGACCTTCTGTACCACGTTCTCCATGTCCCAAGGGGCCAGGAACTGACCTTTTTTGATGTTAACGACCTTCGCATGCCTGGCCACCTCGATGACGAAATCGGTCTGGCGGCACAGAAAGGCAGGGATTTGTGCCACATCCAGAACTTTCGAGGCCTTTGCGATCTCCTCGAACCGGTGGACATCGGAGAGGACAGGAATGCCGAAATCCTCTCGAATCCCCTGCAGGATTTTCAGACCTTTCTCGAGCCCCGGGCCTCGGAAGGACGAAAAGGAAGTCCGGTTGGCCTTGTCATAGGAGGATTTGAAGATCAGCGGGATCTTGAGCTCCGCCGTAATCTCCTTCAGCCTCGCGGCCACTCCCCGTGTGAGTTTCTCACTCTCGATGACGCACGGTCCTGCGATAAGCGCGAAGGGCTCCCCACCACCCACCTTGATCTTGCCGATGCTTATCTTTCTCATAGGATCTAACTTTCCCAATGCACCCAAAATCCCGTCATCCAAGGTGACAGGTGACAGGTTTCAGGTGTCAGGTGTCAGGAAGAAAGATGTTGTAAAGCGGACTGCTGATACCTGATACCTGATACCTGATACCTGATACCTACTCCTCGTATTTCTTCTCCATCATCTGGATCCTCAACTGCGGAATCTTCTCCGCTGCCCTCGATTCGGGGTTGATCTGATAGGCGGCCTTATACGCTTCGAGGGCATCCTTGTACATCTTTTTTTTCTCATAGGATTCGCCCAGACCGAGCCAGGAGCCCTCATCCTCTTTGTCGTACCTGACGGCCAATTTGTAATTCTCTATGGCCTTGTCCGTCTGCCCTTTGACACTGTAGATGTAACCCATATTGGCATAGGCCAGTCCCCGCTTGGGGTCTGCGGCAGCCATCTGCCGGTATGTTTTCAGCGCCGCGTCGTAATTTTTTGTCTTCATCTGCTGGGCTCCCATGCGCTCCAGGGCCTCTGTAGAGGTTTTCCCCGATTTGGAGCCTTTCTCAATGGCCTTCGCCGCATCCTTCGACCGTCCCTGCTTTTCATAGATGGCTGCGAGGTTCAGTTGAATGTTGGGGTCGCTGGAGCCCATCTGGAGAGCCCTCTTGTAATTCTCTTCCGCCTCGGGATAACGCTTCAGTTCGGCATAGGCAAAACCCAGATCAGCATAGACACGGGGATTTTTGGGTGCTGTTTTTTTGATTCGGTTCAGAGCCTCGACGGCTTCCTTGTAGCGCTTTTGGCGGAAATAAGTTTCGGAGATCCTCGCTACGGCATCGGGGTCGTCGGGCTTGAGACTCAGCGCCTTCTCGTACTCGGCCAGCGCCTCCTTAGGACGATTTGCCTTCTCGTAGGCAACTCCCAGGTTGTAGTGCAGGATGGGGTCTTTGGGCTGCAGGGCGATGGCCTTCTTGTACGCCTCGATCTCCTCCTTGACCTGGCCCTTTTTCCCGTAGGACTGGGCGAGGCTCGCGTAGGCATTCGGGTCTTTCGGGTTTTTCTTGACCAGCTTGGAATACATCCGCGTTGCGTCTTGATCTTTGCCGGCCTTGCGATAGGCATCCGCCAGGGCTTGCGCAATTCTGGGATCGTTCGGCAACTGCTTCTGGGCGGCTTCATACTCTTTGACGGCCAGCGCGATCTTTCCCGTCTTCTCGTAGGCTCCACCGAGACTGAAGCGGACCATGGCGTCATTGGGTTTGAGCTCCAGCGAACTCTGGTAGTGGCTGATGGCTTCGTTCCACTTGCCCATCTTTCCGTAGAGGAACCCCGCGATGGCGTGGGCGCCGGCGTCTTTCGGATTGAGCTCCGTGATCTTCTTCGTCAGCGGCAGGGCCCGGGCATAGTCTTTCTTCTCGATGTAACAGCGGGAAAGTCCCGCCAGGGCCGTCATGTCGTCTGGCTTCCGGGCCAGCACGGCGCGGAATTGCGAAGCGGCCTCGTCGATTTTCCCGCTTTCGAGATACTGCTCTGCCAGGGTCTTCCGAAGGGCCGTGTCATTCGGGTTCATGGCAAGGGCTTTCTCGAGAGCCTGAGCCTGCCATTTCGCGTTGGCGGGTAACTTGGCGAAGCGCAGCCAGTCCTGTGCGGTGAGTTCGATCTGGACGGGGACGGTGCCGATGACCTGCTGTCCGTACCGGATCCTGATGGCATAGGCAGGAAGGGGTTTCCCGCGCAGCGCCTCTCTCGCAGACGAGGACATGGCCTTGTCCACGAGTTCGACGGCCTTGAGAAGAACCTTCAGGTCATTGTCCCCACCGAGGCCCTCGACATCGACGGTGACGTCTTTTCCGAAGGGGGAATCCGTGAAGACCCGCTTGATGATGAATTCGTCACGGTAGGCGATTTTGAAGGTGTCCGTCGCCGTAAGGCGTTCGTCGCTTCCGTTGCGCTCGATAATGAGGAAATGGAATTCGGGCGTTTTGCCCAGGATACCGACCCGGACCATGCCCTTGAGACCCTTGTAGGAAAGAATGTCGCCTCCGCCGTAGAATGCAAACAGAATGCCCGCCCCGACGATAGCGACGACCGCCACCACGGTCGCGATGAGAAGGACGATCTGGCGCCCTGATCTCTCTGCTCGCAGCCTGAGCTTCTTCCGTTCTTCCTTCTTATAATAATCCATTCTGCGTTTTGCCTGATTCCGGATTCCTGAAGCCTGAGTCCCGATTTATCCTCTCGGGTGATATTTTTTGTGGATCTCCTTGAGCCGGTCCCTCGTCACGTGGGTATAAATCTGCGTTGTGGCAATGTCGGCATGTCCCAGCATGACCTGGACCGACCGAAGGTCCGCCCCGCCCTCCAGCAGGTGAGTGGCAAATGAATGCCTGAAGGTATGCGGGTGCACCTTGCGCTCGAGTCCCGCCATTCTCGCATATTTCTTGATCAGTTTCCAGAGTCCCTGCCGGCTGAACCCCTCCCCCGATCGGTTCAGGATCAGGACATTCGACGTCCTTCTTTTCAGAAACACAGGCCGCACCTGATCGATGTAGCGCCCCAGCCATTCCAGGGCCGATTGGCCGACCGGGACAATTCGCTCCTTCCGCCCCTTCCCCACCGTCACCAGAAAGCCCATCTGTCTGTTGACGCGGTTGAGGGTCAGTGTTGTCAACTCCGAGACGCGAATCCCCGTGGCATAGAGCAACTCCAGGATGGCTCTGTCCCGGATACCGGCCGGAGTGGCGTCAGCAGGCTGATCCAGAAGGGTTTCCATCTCTTCGCGGCTGAGCGTCCCGGGAAGCCGCATCCAAGTGCGTCCGATCCTGATTCGGGCGAGAGGATTCTCCTCCAGCCTGGCTTCGCGAAGAAGATACTTGAAAAAGCCGCGAATGGCCGCAAGCTTCCGATTCATCGATGCGGACGATAGGCCCTGTTCCCGGAGTTCTCCCAGAAAAGCGGTGGCATGCTCGGCTTTCACCTCAGCGACCGACGG
>DATJPI010000131.1:0-4537 GCA_035506495.1 Syntrophales bacterium | reverse complement strand
AGCCTATGGATCTCCCGCCGAAGGACTACCGAAAGGCGGCTGAGAATGCAGGCTTGACGGAGGCTCAGACACCTCTCGTCCGCCACGGCGGGACCTATTACCTCCAGGAATAGGGGCTCACTTACGGCAGACAGCAAAATGGTCTGCCTCTTCTGTTTCGTCTTTCTTGTCTATTTCGTCAAAGGCAGATAAATCAAGAAATGTCATCGCGAGCCGAGCCGCCTGTCCTGAGCCTGTCGAAGGGTGCGAGGCGTGGCGATCCCGAAGGTTGTGAGGACGAAGTCCGTGACAATCTTAAAATATAATCCCTCTCTTCCCCCCTTTTACAAAGGGGGATTTCTTTTCTTTGAACCTTGGGGCTTGCTGCTTGATCCTTATTGCTCTTTTTACAGGACGATCTTGATGGCGGGATGCCTTCGAAGACTCTCGTAAATTTCGAGGCGGCATTCCTCGCTCGTGACGATGAGTTCCACGTCGAGACAGTGGTACTTGCCCGTAGGGCTCGTGTTGGAGGGGGTTATGGTGTGAGACCTTTCCTGGATCACCTCGGCAATGGCACTACGCAGGCGATCCACGTCCGATCCGATGACCTTGTAGCCCCAGGGGCAAGGATAAATGATCTCAGGCTTGCAACCCGGTTTATTGATATTCAAGACACGACTCCCGCTTTTTTCTGCTAAATAAAACTCTCATTCGACCTTTATCAAGGGAACTTGCGGCCTTTGCACACGTACACAAGCATACGGCCGTCAGGTGGGCGGTCCTAGAGATGGGCGGGAACCGGTGAAATTTTCTGGGGCCTCCCGTTGCCGGGAGACCCCGCTTTTTGACTTTTGTTTCGAGTGAGAAAAGCCGGAGTCTAGTAACGGGGTCTGCCACCGCCGCCACCGGGGCGCCTCATGCCGCCACCGCCACCGCGCTGGTCGTCCTGGCGGGGTCGCGCCTCGTTGACATTGAGCTTCCGTCCCTTCAATTCCTTGCCGTTCATCCCGCTGATGGCGGCCTGGCCCTGCTCTGCCGAGGCCATCTCGACAAAGCCGAACCCTTTCGACTGTCCGCTCATCTTGTCCTTGATGATCGTCACGGACGTCACCTGTCCAAATGCTTCAAAAGACTGTTTCAGATCCTCTTCCGTGACAGCGTAAGGCATGTTCCCGACGTAAATCTTCATCGACCTCTCCTGAAAAATTGATGTTTCCTGTGATGGTGAACCTGATCCTCTTCCGGCTTTCCAACAATCTTAATGAGTCGTTATCACATAAGGGGCCTGACTGCAATGTTAATCATACCCCCCCTCTTTTTGGGCTTTCGGGTCAGCGGGCACTGCGTACCCGGCGCGATCTCGGACGGGGTGTCGAAAACAGGGTCACTTTCCTCGACTTTTCCGGGGACCCCGTGGCGGCATGAAATCCGGCGAAGACCGAAAGCTCGCGCTGCATCGGCTGAGGCCTCGGGGCTTCATCGTCTCGGTCCCTCCCCGAAGTTCTCTTGCGGCCATCCCTGCTTTGCTTCGGCGGTGCGGCATAGTCGAAATCTTCCAGCGTCCGTCTCTCGATCTGTTCCCCGAGGACATTCTCGATGGCCCAGACGAAGGCCCTGTCCTCGCGGGTGACAAAGGTAAAGGCATCTCCGGTCCGCTCGGCGCGACCCGTGCGCCCGATACGATGAGTGTATGCATCAACCGTGTCGGGCATGTCATAATTGATCACGTGCGAAATCCGGGAGATGTCAAGGCCTCGGGCGGCAATGTCGGTGGCTACGAGGATCCGGTACTTACCGTTCCGGAATCCGTTGAGCGCCTCCTGGCGCTGGCTCTGAGACAGATCCCCCTGCATGGACGCGACCGGGAACCCCGCCTTTTTCAGATGCTTTGCCACACGCGTTGCCCGGTCTTTGGTCCGGGTAAACACGAGGACCGAATCCGTGTCCGTGCGGTCGAGGATCTTCGCCAGCAAGGCCGTCTTAAGGTGCTGATCCACGGGGTAGAGGGCGTGGGAGACCGTTGAAACAGGGGTCGACTCGCCCACCTGCACGGTTACAGGGTCCCTCAGGATATCTTTTGCGAGGTCCCGGATTTCGTCGGGAATGGTTGCCGAGAACAGGAGCGTCTGCCTCTCGGCAGGGATTCTTTTCAGGATCTTGCGGACATCGGGCATAAAGCCCATGTCAAACATGCGGTCCGCCTCGTCCAGAACCAGTACCTCCATATGGGACAGGTCAATAACCCCCTGGTCCATGAGGTCGATCAGGCGCCCCGGGCATGCCACGACGATCTCCGCGCCGTCCCGAAGTTTCTTGACTTGGGACGTTTGCTTCACGCCTCCATAGACGGTAACGCTCTTCACTTTCGTTTTTCGGCCCAGGTCGTTTATTGCCTCGTGGATCTGCTCGGCCAGTTCCCGGGTGGGGGCGATGATGAGCGCACGAACGCGTCGACGCGGCCCCACCATCAGTCTCTGCAGGATCGGGAGACCAAAGGCGGCCGTTTTCCCTGTACCGGTGTGGGCCATTCCCATGACATCCCGTCCCTGGAGTATGAGCGGAATACATTCGGTCTGGATCGGCGTGGGCTCCTCGTAGCCGAGGGCCTCAACGCCCGCTTGAATCAGTGGATGTAAATTGAACAACTTGAAACTCATTAACAGACAAACCTCTCTTCTGGCATCTCTACCGGCAAGCCTGCCGGTCTGCCCGCTTCAGTAACGGGCGGTTGACATTGATAAGGATCTTTTACGCTTCGGCCTCTGCCTGGGCGGGTTCCGCACTTGCGGACTCCACTACCGGTTCGTTCCTCATATTCTTTCCCTGGCGCTTGGCCATCTTCTCGGTTGCTTTTCTCTGGCGCTCCAATTCTTTCTGTCGCTTGATGAACTGGTTGTGATTTCTTTTTCCCATATTCCTCCTGTGCAAACCGGCAAAATCAGCATAGATCAGGCCAAAAAAAATCCCCACGGCCTTTCACGGGCTCTGGGGACAATATGTGCCACTACCGGTTCAAAGCACGCTTAACTTAAAGCTTTTTCAAGCACTTGTCAAGGGTTATTTCCCGTCCTGCTCTGTCGGGGCGGTCCAGGCGGGAGCTTTCCTGCGCCCGTCAAGGAGGTGAAAGGCGGCAAGGAAGGGGTGGCTCCAGATCATCCGGGGGCCCGAGTAGCGCATGACCTCCCGGATTCGCTGCCGCATGTCGGGTCTGTAACAATGGACGGGGCAGTTGGTGCAGCTGGGCTTTTCTTTGACGTAGGGGCATTTGTCGAGGCGTTTTCCAGCATAAGCCATAAGTTCGCTGCACTCAGGGCAAAGCCGCGGGGGAGCCCCGTGATGATCCCGGCAGTAAATCCGGATCATGGCCTCGACGGTCTTGCGTTCCCTTGTCAGCCGGGGATGGATCCGAGTCATGAGGCAATATAAGACGGTCGGCCCCCGATGGAAAGGAATTTCCGATCGGGGCCGGCCGCAGCGAAGTCGATACCCTCTACTTCAGTTTGCTCGTCCAGGTGTAGTCATTGGTCTTCTGGGCCTCGTGACACTTGATGCATTCATCGACCTTGCCCTCCGACTCCACTTTGCCGTTGGGCTTGAGCTGCGCCCAGAACCAGTCGCCTCCCTTGGGGTTGTAGCCCTTCACCTTGTACATCACATCGACCCACTTGAGCTTCTTGTCCTTGCCGAAGTTGTCCTGGACGATCATGGCCCCTTCGGGGAGCTTTCCTTTTTTGCCTTTGATGGCATCGAAGGCGGCCGGGTTCACGTAGGTCGTGAGAAATGAGCCGTGGGGCTCGGGGCCCTGATACTGGGCCTCGGTGCCGGGCCACATCTTCCAGCTCTGGTACTTTTCCTTCTGGACGAAGTCCCAGAGGGCCTTGCCTTCAGCGGCGGGCCCTTTTTTCGCCTGGGCGAAGAGCATGCCTGAGAGCACAAGAGTTACGGACAAGACGATAGCGAGAACAAGCAATCCTTTTTTCATAGAAAGCTCCTTTCAAAGTGCATGTCGCCGGCCTGCGAAGGGATCCTTTTCGAGCGGCACTCGCTGAACATTACTTGTGGATGATGGTCCCGACGTGTTTGCCGCTGAGGGCCTTTGTGATGTTTCCCTTCTTGAGACCGTTTATAATCTGGATACGGTCGAGGACCTCGCTGTTCTGTAGGATCTCCAGGCAGGGCCGCTCGATGATGAGATCGTCCAGGTTTCGACGGATCAGCTCCCTGGCGTCGATTTCAGAGATGAATTTCGCTCTCCTGTTCTTCTTGGGGTTGTCCGTGTAGAGGCCGTCCTCATCCTTTATGAGGATGCAGCTCTTTGCCCCGATGAGATCCGCCACGATCAGGGTGCCCACGTCGGTCCGATGGATGGGGATCCTCCACTTCGGAGAGGGCAGGGCGTAATAGTCGTACGGCGGCATCCCGTGCATGACGGGGATGCAGCCCTGGGCGAAGTAGGTCGGGAGTTTCAGGACTTCGTCGTGGCCGATCTTGATCCCGCCCCAGGGCGAAAGCAGCGTGGCAACAAGCAGCGCGTTCTGCTCGGATATCGAACTGC
>DATJPI010000130.1:0-2664 GCA_035506495.1 Syntrophales bacterium | reverse complement strand
CCGAGATCGTACGTATCGGCCGGGAGATCATGAGACAATACGGATTCCGGGCGGTTCTCATCACGCGCGGCGAGGCGGGCATGGACCTCTTCGAACGCGGGGGCCGGGACTTTCACATCCCCGCCGAGGCAAAGGAAGTGTTCGATGTGACCGGCGCGGGGGATACGGCGATCGGTCTTTTCGCCCTGTCGCTGGCCTCCGGTGCCTCTTTTCGTGAGGCAGCCTACCTGGCCAACAAGGCGGCCGGCATCGTTGTAGGAAAGATCGGCACCGCCACCGTGTCTCCGGCGGAACTCAATCGGCTTGTATAAGGGGCGCAAGCCGCTAGCTCCGAGCCACAAAGCATGACATACGACGCTGCAGGCGCCGTGACGAAATAGACCAGGCAGACGAGATCGACGAGTCTGATGAGCAAGCCGAGAGAGTCCGAACCGGTGAAGTTGTTTGCAAGCATTCTTGCCGGTGAGGTGACGCTGCTGGCAGAAACGATCCGCGAGCTGACGATACGCTATGGGACTCCCGACTACGTGAGCGAGGTTCTCTCCTTCGACTACACGAACTATTACGCCGCCGAGATGGGGCAATCGCTCCTCCGGCGTTTCGTTGCCTTTGATGGATTGATCCGGTCCGAAGAGCTTCCAGCAATCAAGCTGGCGACGAATGAACTGGAGGAGCGGTTCTCCGGAGGCGGGACTCGACGGGTCAACATCGATCCTGGTTACGTGGCGAAACAGCATTTCATCCTTGCCACGGGGAAGGGCTTTGCCCATCGACCCTACATCGGGCGGGGGATCTACGCGGATTTGACGCTTGTGTACCGCAAGGAGACCTACCGGCCCCTTGAGTGGACCTACCCCGACTACCGCGCGGAGCGAACGATCGGGATGCTCAACGGGCTGCGGAAGCGATATATGATTCAATTAAGGCAGGCTATAGGTTAAAGGCTACAGGCCTTCATGCTCAGGTGCCTTTATCCTTTGTCCTTTTTCCTTTAGCCTGGAGTTATGGTGATTTTATGCTCAGTATGACCGGTTACGGCAGGGCGGAAGCGCTGATCGAGGGGCGCAAGTGGATCATTGAGATCAAATCGCTCAACCACCGCTACATCGAAGTCATCACCCGCCTGCCCAATGTCCTTTCCTCCTTGGAGGTGGATATCAAGAAGAGGGTAGGCGAGCGGATCTTCCGAGGGCGCATCGAGCTCAGTATCCAGGCCGATGCGGAGTCGGGCTCGGACAACGGGGTTCAGTACAGCCTCAACATGCCGCTTCTGAAGAATTACTATTCGCTCCTGATGAAGATCAAGGAGGAGCTAAATCTCAAGGATGACGTGACCCTGCGGACCCTCTCGCGCTTCAAGGAGATTTTCGTTCCCTCGGAAACCCGATTCGACCCGGCGGCCGTCTGGGGCGGTCTTCAGAAGACTCTGGATGAAGCCCTCGAGGCCCTCATCCGGATGCGCCAGGTGGAGGGCGAGGTGTTGAAAAAGGACTTCCTGGCGAGACTGGATACCCTGAAGCGATATCTCGCTTCAGCGAAGCTCCGCACTCCCCGAACCGTTCTGGAGTACAAACAGAGGCTCCAGGACCGGATTCGGGAGTTGACGGAAGGTCTCGAGATGGACCCCGTCCGCCTGAGCCAGGAGGTGGCACTGCTTGCGGAAAAGAGCGACATCACCGAGGAGATCGTCCGCTTCGAGAGCCACATCGGCCAGATGGAAAAGCTCCTTCAGGGCAGTGACGCCATCGGCCGAAAGCTCGACTTCCTTCTCCAGGAGATGGGACGTGAGGTGAACACCATTGGATCCAAGAGCAACGATGTCGCCATCGCGCGGGATGTCATCGAACTCAAGAGCGAACTGGCCAAGCTGAGGGAACAGGCCCAGAATGTCGAGTAACAGCCCTGCGGGCGAAGGAATGTTCATGGCGGTGACGGGCCCGTCGGGGTCGGGCAAGACCTCCGTCTGCAAGGCCCTACTGGAGATGTTCCCGCGGCTTCGTTTTTCCGTTTCCTTAACAACGCGTCCGCCTCGGCCCGCGGAGACGGAAGGGAAGGATTATCACTTTGTCTCCGAGGCGGAGTTCCGCGACCGCATCCGCCGTGGAGATCTGATCGAATGGGCAGAAAACTACGGCAAGCTCTACGGGACCTCCCGGGAAACCGTGGAGGCAGCTCTGCGGGAAGGACACGATCTGCTGCTGGATGTGGACACGCGGGGTGCACGGGCACTGAAGAAGGCCTGGCCGAGAGGCATTTTCATCTTTATCGTCCCACCCTCCATCGAGGTGTTGGAAAAGCGCCTGCAGGGTCGCGGCTCCGAGAACGAGGAGTCGATCCGCCGACGCTTCGACAATGCATTGGCTGAGATTCGCGAGCTGGTGTGGTATGATTACATTATTGTGAATGATGAATTGGACAATGCTATCGATCGCCTGCGCTCCATCTACGTAGCGGAAACCTGCAGGCGTGAACGCATGATGGTGAAGATAAAATCATTCTTTGATCGATCGGGAGGTGTCTAAATATGGCAAGGGTTACCGTAGAGGATGCACTGAAGGAAGCAAGAAACCGGTTTGCCCTCGTGATCCTGGCAGGGCAGAGAACCCGCCAGCTGCTCAAGGGGTCGCAGCCCCTGGTAGAAAACAGGGACAATAAGCAAGTGGT
>DATJPI010000129.1:0-4458 GCA_035506495.1 Syntrophales bacterium | reverse complement strand
GAAGGTCCAGCTCGGAGGCGACGTGACCCGAGGTCTCGGCGCCGGCTCAGACCCCGAGATCGGCAAACGTGCGGCCATCGAAACGATGGACTCCATGAGAACGGCCCTCTCCGGCGCGGACATGGTCTTCATCACAGCCGGCCTGGGGGGCGGAACGGGAACGGGCGGGGCGCCCATCGTGGCCGAGATTGCCCGAAGCATGGGTGCACTCACGGTGGCCGTCGTCACCAAGCCCTTCCTCTTTGAGGGGAAGAAGCGCGAGCGGCAGGCCGAAGAGGGACTGACGGAGCTCAAAAAAGTCGTCGACACCCTCATCGTGATCCCCAACCAGCGCCTCCTCAGTGTTGGCGGCAAGACGATGTCGCTGCTCGAAGCCTTCAAGAAGGCCGACGAGATCCTTTTCCACGCCGTGAAGGGCATTTCGGATCTCATCATGGTGCCCGGCCTCATCAACCTGGACTTCGCCGACGTGAGGAATATCATGAGCGAGATGGGGCTCGCCCTCATGGGGACGGGGATCGCCAGCGGCGAGAATCGCGCCGTCGAGGCGGCCCAGCGGGCCATCTCTTCGCCCCTGCTGGAGGACAACTCCATCCAGGGTGCCCGCGGTGTGCTTCTCAACATCACGGCGGGGCCCGACATTACCCTCTTCGAAGTGAGTGAAGCCTCCACCCTGATTCAGAGCGAGGCTGACGAAGAGGCCAACATTATCTTCGGCACCGTCATCGACGAGACCATGGGGGACGAGATCCGGATCACCGTCATCGCTACAGGCTTCGAGCAGGGCGGCAAGAAGAAGCAGGGCGCCGGCAACGTCTCGCATCTGAGCAGCTATCGCCAGCGCGAGGATCTGAACACGCCGGCCTTCATGAGGAAGGACAAAACGCCCCTGGCGACCCAGGCCGTCATCAAGATGGCGGCCGGCGACGACGACGAAAACTCGAACCTGGAAATTCCGACATTCTTGAGGAGACAGGCAGATTAGGATGGCCGGGAGGCTCAAAGAGAACGAATCCTCCCTCCTTTCAAAAGAAGAAGGTACTGTCATCGCGCGGTGGCACGACAGGATCCGCATCTGTCTTGCCTACCCGAACCAGTACCGGACGGGCATGTCGAACCTGGGCTTCCAGAGGCTCTATGCCCTCATCAACGGTGCCCCCTCTTTCCTGTGCGAAAGAGTCTTCCTTCCAGATCCCGGGGACGAAGGGTCCTTCTCCCCGGGATCCCCTCCCCTTTCCAGCCTGGAATCGGGCCGCCCGCTTCGGGACTTCGACATCGTCGCCTTCTCCGTTTCCTTTGAAAACGACTATCCAAATATTTTAAAGATACTCGATCGGGGACGCATCCCGCTTACAGCCGCAGCCCGCAGCGAAAGGAATCCTCTCATCATGGGAGGCGGGATCTCCGTGATCCTGAACCCCGAACCGCTGGCCCCCTTTTTCGATCTTTTTCTGCTGGGGGAAGCCGAGGAGATGGTGCCGGAGTTCCTCGAGCGATACCGGGCGCTCTGCGCCTGCGGCACGACGCGCGAGGAAATCCTGTCGGCTCTACAGCGCGACGTCGAGGGGGCCTACGTGCCGAAATTCTACCGCGTGGGGTACGGGCCGGGGCAGCGCATCGATTCCTTCCGGCCGGTCGACCCGGCTTTTCCGGCAATCATCCGGGTGCGGCATGTCGAGAACATCAACGTCTTCCGCACGGACCAAGTCATCACGACCCCTCATGCGGAGTTTGGCGACATGTTTCTCACCGAGGTGAGCCGGGGCTGCTTGCGGGGCTGCCGCTTCTGCCCCGCGGGATTTGTTTATCGGCCCGCCCGTTTCCGGAGTCTCGAGGCGCTTGCGCCCTCCCTCGAAGAAGGGCTCCGGAGAAAAGGACGGGTGGGACTGCTCGGCACAGCGGTCTCCGACCACCCCCGGCTTGTCGATATCTGCCGGCAGGTCCTGGACAGCAAGGGCACCTTTTCCATCGGGTCGCTTCGGATCGACAGGATCTCGAACGATCTTGCTGGATTGCTCGCCGCCTCCGGCGTGGAAATGGTCTCGCTTGCCCCCGAGGCTGGATCCCAGAGGCTTCGCGACCTGATCCGCAAGGGGATCTCGGAGGAACAGATTTTCCGGGCCGCGGAGAACCTTATCGAAAACGGCATCGTGAACCTTCGGCTCTACTTCATGGTGGGGCTCCCCACGGAGGAGGATGAGGACATCAACGCGATCATCGATCTGACCCGGAGGATTGGACACCACGCCATCAAGACCTCGAAGGGCACCCGGCGCTTTCGGCGGATCACCCTGAGCGTAAACCAGTTCATCCCCAAGCCGGCGACTCCCTTTCAGTGGCTGCCCCTGGCCGACGCAGGCCTCGTGCGGCGACGGATACAGAAGATCAAGAGGGCCGTCGGGCAAGAGCGCTTCGTGAACGTCATCCACGACCTGCCGAAATGGAACTACATCCAGGCCCTGCTCTCACTGGGGGACCGTCTGGTCGGCGAGATTCTCCTGGCTGTTCACGAAAACGGCGGCAACTGGCCCCAGGCTCTCAAGGGTGTCAACATCAATGCCGACTATTACGTCTACCGGGAGAAGGACCCCGGCGAGTTTCTTCCCTGGGACTTCATCGACCACGGTGTCGGCCGCGATGTTCTTCTCGGCGAGTTCCGCCGCGCCATGGAAGCCGCGAAGAAAACGTAACCAGGGATCAGACTCTTCATTGACGAACGAGCCATCCCTCAGATATGATCATCCGGCAATAGGAGAAAGGTCATTCTTATGAGCAAGCCCTCTTTGTACTTCGCCTATTCCTCCGACATTAATGAAAGAGTCCTCACGCGCTGGTGCGAGAAAAACGGCTACGATTACCCGCTCAAGAGCAAAGTGGCAAACGCCTGGCTCCCCGATCACGAACTGATCTTCAACTATCGCGAGATGGAGAACCGGGGACGCGTCTCGAACATCCGCCGGCGTTTCGGTCAGGCGATGCCCGGCGTCCTCTATGAGGTGAAACCGGAAGGATGGAAGGCCATCGAGGCAAAAAAACTTGTGCCCCGCTGTTACCGCCCCTTCGAGACGATCGTCCTCACGGAGGACGGCCGGGAGAGAGAGGCTGTGGCCTACCGGGTGTTCGCCGATCGCATCGCAGGGACGTTCTATCCCCCTCGATTGGACTATGCTGCAGCCCTGAGGGAGGGTCTCCTCTCGCACGGGCTCGACGACCGGATGCTGGTGGCCGTTGCCGCCGGAAGAGAAGCGCCCTGGACGATCGACCATATCTTTGTCTACGGGACACTGATGAAGGGTTTCTCCCGGCACCATCTGCTGGAGGCCTGGGCCCATCCCTTAACCCGGGAAGAAGCCCGAGCCCCGGGGATCCTCTTTGACTCCCGGAAGGGGCATCCCTGCCTGCTACCGGCAAAAAAGGACGGGCAAATTGTTCGGGGTGAACTGTATCGCCTTCGCGACAACCGGCAAGCATTTGAGATGCTTGATATCGTCGAGGACTTCAAGGGTTACGGAAATACCCGCTCGGAGTTCCGAAGGGCCTTGATTCGAGTGCAGAGCCCGAAGGGGGATTCGTTGATTGCCTGGGCCTATCTCTACAACCGGCCGACGGCCAAACTGGACATCATCGAGTCGGGCGATTGGAAGAACCGACCGTTCCTCGCGTAGAAAGACGGGATGAGCGCAAAAAGGGCGAGGGCGCTGAACCGATCCCGCCCTTTTTCATTTGAGAACATTCTCTTTTCTCCCGGTTGCAAAGCCACTGCTGGCTACTTCACGTACAAAGTCTTGCGTCAACAATACCGAGTGGCTGGACCGCACATCTCTCCTCGAGGCAGGGGGATTTAGGTTTCCTGGAACCGGTACCAGAGGAATATGGCCGCACAGAAGATCACAAAGGCCAAAACAGGGTGCCCGACGAAATCATCTAGCTTGCCGAAGGCTGCTCCCATGCAAATCATAATCACGGATACGACGAATAGAAGCTCGACAAAAAGCTTAACAGCAGAAGGATATCTATTATGCATCGCGAACCTCCTGGTGTTGCTTGACCTCTTCAAGCTCCAGACAGAGCAAGAAAGGTGCCTCGGTTACGCATGATCCACCTTATTGCCTTTTTTTTCCCCTTTTTTTCTTCTTTGACATCCAAACGATCGAGAGAGTTGATGGGGCGAGCTAATGAAAAGGTAGTATGAATATGTATCGGGGATGCTCTACTACAAAAAATGTAGCGCTTTCTTCACCGAATGTAAAGATTTCTGCGAAAAAAAGTTCAGACTCCAGAATTTTCGAGGTTCGTTGAGCTGGGACTGGAAACGCAGGGCAGCCTCGATCATGTGAAGCGCTCCGATCAAGGGGTAGAGCTCTCCGGCAGGGATGGTTCGTCATACGTCTGGCTCACGATGACTGCTCACCATGACCAAGCAGGAATCGCATTCGGATTTTCGACAAAGTGCCCGTC
>DATJPI010000128.1:0-3246 GCA_035506495.1 Syntrophales bacterium | reverse complement strand
TCGGGTCGTAGCCGTCCTTCATCTCGTCGAAGCCCTGCTGGAAGTGGCTGCCCGAGGTGATCGTCATGTAGCCGTGGCAGGTCCCGCAGGTCCGGTGGGGAGAATAGGCGTCGGCGCTGTTTCTTGTCGGGGTGATGCGCTGCCCCTGGTCGTTCTTGAGCCAGATGTCCTCGTGCTTCCAGTCCGGCGCGCGCGCGGCATCAAGCGTGAGCGGCACGAACAGGGCAAGAAGCACGGTTATGAAAGCTGTTTTCAACCGGCTCATGAGAGATTCCGCATTTCGGGTTCGGCAAAAAATGAAACGGCAAAAAAAAGCAGAGCGGTTTTTCAACATTCCGGCACCCCCGGAGGGATGCCGGAATGTAGTCAACGAAGTGAAAGGTTACGGCTCCAGCGGTACGCTCGAGTCCTTCGCGAAATCCTGGGCGGAGCCGTCGTAGAGCTTCACGTTCGTGTAGCCCATGGACTGGCTGAGCAGGTACCACCAGATCGAGGCCACCCTGCCGCTGTCGCAGTAGACAATGATTTCCTTGGCCTTGTCGTCTCCTACCACCTTCTTTGCCATCGCCTCGATATCAGCCATGGGCTTGTAAGTCCCGTCGGCGTTGAATGCTTGGGCTGAGGGCAGATTCACGGCACCCTTGAGGTGGCCGGGGCGGGCCACGAAGTCGAGCTTCTTGGCGCCGCTGAAGAAGTCGGGCTCACGGGTATCGACAACGATGGCCTTCCCGAGGGCGGCCACGGCCTGCGCCTTGTTCACCAGGATGGCCTTATTGAACGCGCCCCGGTACGGCTTCGCCTTGGGCTTCACGGCTTCCCTGGAGACGGGCATGCTCGCGCTGACCCATGCATTCAGTCCGCCATTGAGGATGGCCACGTTGGCCACGCCGGCATACTTCAGCGTCCAGGCCACACGCGTGATGTTGGCCCGCTCGCCGATATTGTCAACGCTTCCCGCCACGACGACGTTTGTCGAGGGCTCGATCCCCGCCGCGGACAGGATGTCGCGCAGGTCGTCATCGGCGGGCAGCTCGTTGAGAAGCCCTGCCTTCTGGATGGCCCACACCCCATAGAAGACATTTATGGCGCCGGGGATGTGCCCCGCGTTGTAGTCCTCCACCTTACGGATGTCGACGACGGTCACCTTCGAGAGATTCGCCTGTAGCCAGGCCGGCGAAACGACGGTCTCCGCGGCCAGGGCGACCGCGGGGACAACCATGAGAAGGGCCAGCAGTCCTGTAATGAGTTTCATCTTCTTTCCGAACATAACAAAACCTCCTGATGATTTATTTGCTGATCGGGATGCGTTGTGGATTGATGATCAGCTCCAGGTTTGCTCTGGAGCCGTCCTTCAGAAGGGTCTCCATGGTGAGAAACCCCTTTCTGTCTTCGTGGCAGGCGTCGCACCGGCGCGTCCTGTCCGTTCTCTTGCGGATGTTGTGGATCGGCGAATCCCAGTAGTTGGGCAGGGAGTCGAACCGGGCCTGCTGGATTCCCGCGGGCTTGAAGCTGTCCCGCACCGTGGGGATGACACGCAGGGTCGTCATCGAGCGGTGGTTGCGGGGGCTCGTGCCCAGGAAGAACCCCGGCTTGGCCTGGGAGCCTGCGCCGAGGTGGCAATCGTAGCACTGCCGGTACTCGCCCGCCGAGTGACATGCGAAGCAGCTCGCCGTCTGGCTGTGCTTGAGATGGGCTACGCGGGCCGTCAGCTTCGCCTCCCTGCCGGGCTCGTGGCAGTCGGTGCAGCGGGGACGGTCGCGCACCTCCTCCTTGAGGGCGTAGGCTCTCCCGTCGCCGTGGATCTCGTCCATGGTGTGGCACTCCATGCACATCATGCCCTTCTGGTAGTGAACGTCGGCGTTGCCCCCATACTCGCCCGTGTATTCGGGGTAGACACGGCCGCCGTGGCAGAAGGCGCAGGTCTTGCCCTCGTCGCGGCGCACAAACTTGTGCTTGTTGATGAGACCCACGCTCACGCCGCCGATGGAGGGCGACTTGACGTGGCAGTCACCGCACGTGGCGTGGCAGGAGCGGCAGGATTTCTCGAACACTTTCTCGTCGAAGATCTTCGTCTCTTCGACGGACATCCGCTTGATCACCCGGTTGCGCTGCCCGATCGTCGTGTAGTGCAAGGACTCCTTGTACGTCGCGGCGATCTCCTCGTGGCACTCCCCGCAGAGGGCCAGGTCGTCGGAGGGACGCGTCACCATGCCCTCGTGGGCGGCATCCTTGTCTTCGACCTTGTCGTTTCCCTTGTGGCACTGGACGCACCCCTTTTCGAAGTGCTTGTCCGTCTCGACGAGCTTGCGGTCCACAAGGAATCCCAGGTGGTACGTCTCCGCCTTGACCGGCGGAGGCGCCCCCGCTCACCCCTCGCCCTCGCCCTCGGGCATGACAAAGGGCTTGCAGGTCTTCTTGAGCGCCGCCTCGTCGGTGTGGCAGGTGACGCAGGAGCTTTCATTTTTGGCAGGGCTGTAGGTATAAAAAAGGAATGACGCCAACAGGGTCAGGAAAATGATGAGCAGGGTGAGTCGGGCCTTCATCGGGTCCTCTTCACATTGAGTGGATTATACAATAATCATAATTTGACCGACGGATGATCCCATCGTTTCTTCCATCACGATGCGGTTGCCCGCATTCATTATGCCAGGCCGTTGCTCCCGCAATCAGGACAGATCAATATACCGGGTCAGGGCCGCCTCGAAGTCATCCCGTCCCTTGTGGTCATTGGCGACTGCTTCGTTCAGGCAGCGGTTCATGTTCACCCGCAGGACGGCGATACCGGTCTTCTTCATGGCCGAGGTGACGGCCGCAAGCTGGGTCAGGACATCCACGC
This sequence comes from Syntrophales bacterium, assembly GCA_035506495.1. Lineage (GTDB taxonomy): Bacteria > Desulfobacterota > Syntrophia > Syntrophales > UBA2192 > UBA2192. The sequence goes on along the minus strand of DATJPI010000128.1, from coordinate 410 downwards.
AGGGCGCCTGGCGTTCGACCATCCGCTGCAGCCCCCGAATCTGCCCTTCGATACGGCGGAGCCGGTTGAGGATCCTTTTTCTTTCCGCATCCATATCAATACCCCCTAGGGGTATATATGCCAGATTGTTTGTCCGCTGTCAAAAAGATTCTATCCCGTCAATCGCATCAGCTTTTTCGGGTTTCATGTCGATACAATCTCGTGCTGTGAGTGCACCGGCATCAACCGGTTTCGACAGTCCGGCATTCCTTATTCCGTATGCGTATCCGGGAAAACCGCATGTGTAATACGGTCTGTGTGTATGATGATTATTCCTTTTGTTACTTGCCGCCGTTTACGTAAGGGTAATAACTCTGAACGACATCCAGCCTTCCCAGCTGCCCGCCGCCCAGCCATATCTGGATGATCTT
>DATJPI010000127.1:0-21242 GCA_035506495.1 Syntrophales bacterium | reverse complement strand
GTGGTGGACAAGCTTTCGCCCGGGCGCAAGCGAATGGCCGTCTGCGCATCCAATGCCCTTTCGGCTCTGATGTTTCTCTTGCTGGCGATTTACGGGGCCCGCATGGCCTGGGACGAGTACCGATTCGAGGTGACATCGCCGGGACTCGGTCTTCCCACGTGGATTTACACCGTCTGGCTCCCGATATTGGCCCTGGCTATCTGCGGCCGGGCCCTGGGGCTGATGATCCGATCATGGCGGGGGGAGAACTGATGGCAACGGTCTATCTTCTCTTCGGCGCCTTTTTCATCATGCTGTTCGCCGGCGTTCCCATTGCCGTCTCCCTGGGTCTGGCGGGCACGATGGCGATCGCCATGGGCAAATTGGGCATCATGGCCTTCCCGACCAATTTCTACACGGGGATCGCCAAATATCCCCTGCTTGCCATCCCCATGTTTGTCCTTGCGGGCGCAATTTTCGACCGTGCCGGTGTCGCCGAGCGGCTGCTGCGATTCACGGAATCCATCGTCGGCCGCGGCCGGGGGGCGCTGGCGGTGATCACCATCCTCGTGGCCATGATCGTCGGCGGAATCTCCGGGTCCGGGCCCGCCTGCACAGCCGCCGTAGGCGGTGTCATGCTGGGCGCCATGATGCGCAACGGCTACCCGCCGGCCTTCGCGGCGTCCGTCACGGCTGCAGCGGGATCCACGGATATTCTCATCCCCCCGTCAGTTGCGTTTGTCGTCTATAGCGTCCTGGTGCCGTCGGCAACGGTACCCGCCCTCTTCGTCGGCGGCGTTATCCCCGGGATTCTGGCCTGCATCCTGCTCATCATCCCGTCTCTTTATCTGAGCTTCAAGTACAACTTCGGAGTCGACCAGAGCACCGAGCCCAAGCCTAAATTCTGGCCTGCACTCAAGGATGCCTCCTGGGCGCTGGCCATGCCCGTGCTCATCCTGGGGGGGCTGCGGACGGGTTGGTTCACTCCCACCGAGGCCGCCGTCATGGCCGTGGCCTTCGGACTGTTCGTGGGGTTCGTGATCTACCGGACGCTCACCTTCCGGGCCCTCTTTGAGCTGCTCATCGAATCCGCCGAGACCTCGGCCGTCATTCTCGTCGTGGTGGGGCTGGCGAGCGTTTTCGCCTGGGCCACCGCCACACTCGGCATCGTCGACCCGATCACCAAGGGGCTGGTGGACCTCGGGGGCGGAAATTCGCTCGCCGTTCTCTTCATCCTGCTTATCTTCCTGAAGATAGCGGGCATGTTCCTCGACGGCATATCGGTGTTTCTCATCTTCTGCCCCCTGTTCATCCCGATCGCCAATGACTTCGGCTGGGACCTGGTGTGGTTCGGAGTCATGATGACGTACGTGATCGCCCTGGGGCAGTTCTTCCCGCCCATGGCCGTGAACCTCATGGTAAGCTGCCGGCTGACGGGAGCCACCATGGAGTCCACCGTGCGCTGGGTTGTCTGGCTTCTGCTCTTCATGGGCCTGGGGCTTGTTGCCATGGTCTTCTTTCCCGCGCTCGTACTCTGGCTTCCGCAGGTTCTCGGCTTCATGTAACACACGATCGTTCGAGTTGAGTCTTGCATGGATGGCAACGACGCAAAGAAACAGGTCGGATCGCCCTATCGGATCCGCTTGTGCACCGCTGACGACATCGACGTCCTCGTGACGACGATTCGATCGGCCTTCGGGACGGTCGCCGAACGCTTGGGACTCAATGAGCAGAACTGCCCCACCCATGCCTCGAACTGCACGGCAGAGTGGATTCGGAAGGATACGGCCCGCGGCATACGCTACTTCGCACTTGAGAGCGAGGGCCGCGTGGCCGGCAGCGTTGCCCTGGAACAGGTGAGGCCGGGTCTGTGCAACCTGGAGCGTCTGGCGGTGCTTCCCCAGCAGCGCAGGCGAGGATATGGGGAAGCCCTGGTGGAGCACGTCCTGTCGGAAGCCGCGACGCTGCGCTGCCGTGACGTCAGAATCGGGATTATTGCAAGCGAGATCGAACTGAAGGAATGGTACCGGAAACTCGGTTTTGTTGAAGTAGAGACACGCGACATTGCCCGACTGCCTTTCCGGGTCACCTTCATGATACAAACGCTAGGCGGGCCTGTAGCTCAAGGCTCCCAGCGAAACGGCGGGTCCGGTGCCGCTTCACAAGACAAGCATAACCTGCCCGAGGAGGATGATTGAGCACCCTTGAGCATGCCATCGCTTTGGCGGCAAAGGCTCACGAAGGCCAGACGGGCAAGGCTGGCGAGCCGTACATTCTGCACCCGCTCCGGGTAATGCTGAAACTCGATTTGCCGGAGGAACGAATGGCGGCCGTCCTCCACGACGTTATGGAAGACTGCGGGTGGACGCTGGAGCGGCTTCGGGCCGAAGGCTTTTCGGAACCCGTGGTCGGTGCGATCGATGCGCTTACGAAAAGGCCTGGCGAAAGCTACGAGGACTTCGTGCGCCGGGCGGCGGCACATCCGATCGGGCGTCACGTGAAGATTGCCGACGTGGAGGACAACCTCGACCCCTCCCGCATCCATAATCCGACAAAGAGCGACAGGCAGCGCATCGAAAAGTATCGCAGGGCTCTCGCGTTTCTGGTGAGTGACCGATAGCCGTATTACATCAGAATTCTGCCTTGCGTGTGATCTTGATATGAACCGGGGGACGCGTGGAGATTCTCGCGGATGAGCCGCTTCGAAGAAATGTAAGCCGGAAATGAGTTCTACAGATATTGCATGAGGGCCACGATGTCGGCGGCCTTTCGGGGATTGGCCTTCTTGTAGAGTTGAAGGAGGATCTTGCTGATCTCTTTGGGGTTGAGCGGCTTTACGAGGTAGCCCTGCACCCCATATCGGGAACAGATCGCGACGTCGTACTCGTGAGACGACAGGGATGAGATGATAATGGTGGTAGCAATGTCTTTCCGGGCCTCGCGGATTTCCCGCAGCACTTCCTGACCACTCACAACGGGCATCATCAGATCCAACAGGAGAATGTCGGGATGCCACCGCTCATAGAGCTCAAGTGCAAGTTTTCCGTTCTCTGCGAACCGCTTGTCGAAGACTTTGCCGGAGATGAAATTATCGTAGAATTTCATGCTGAAACAGTTGTCTTCGGCGATCAGGATTTTCAGGTTTTCCATGTCGGCTACCCGCACCTCATGGCAGTGAGTAAACCTAGAGCAAACATTATGCCACATAATTGGGTGAAGACCGGGCATGAGGGGTCCGATAAAAATTTCCCACGGACTTTCTTTTTCGTCTATAATAAGACATTAATGAACAAATCAACTTTTAAAGGAGGACGATATGGAAGGTGAAAAGACATTGATCCAGGCATTGAATGGCCTTCTCGCCGATGAGCTGACGGCCATCAATCAATACATGGTTCACTCCGAGATGGCCCACAACTGGGGCTACGAAAAGCTCCACCAGCATTTCGAGAAGAGGGCTATTGACGAGATGAAACACGCCGAAACGCTCATCGGTCGAATCCTGTTTCTCGAGGGTTTACCCACGGTGAGCAAGTACAACAAGATGATGATCGGCGCCGACGTGCCCAAGATGCTGGCGGGCGACCGCGGACTCGAGATGGGCGCCATCAAATCGTACAACAACGCCATCATCCTCGCAGGCGACGTCAAGGATTATGCCACCCGTGAAATTCTCGAAAAGATCCTCAAGGACGAGGACCGGCACATCGACCAGATCGAAGAACTCCAGGACCAGATCCAGCAGATGTCGCTGCAGATCTTCCTGTCCACCCAAGTCGGATAATCCGGGAACCCACGGAGAAAAGACATACAAAAGACCCCGCTTCCCGGAAAGAGGCGGGGTTTTTTCTTTGTCCTCTTCGACTTTTCTCTATGGGAGAGAGGGGGCCATGAAGAAATCAGTCAAAGCCGCTCTTCTTTCCGGTCTGGTATTCCCGGGGGCAGGTCAGGTCTACCTGGGCCGCCGAAGGCGGGGCTGGGCATTCATTGTCGCGGTGATCCTGATCTTTGCCTATGTCGTCATTCACATTACGGTGCATGCCTATCGGGAGATCACAGCCGCCGCGGCGAAAGGCGTTGCGATCGACATGCCCGCGATCCAGAAGACCGTTGCAGCCAACTCGGACGCCGCGACGACGGCCGCACTGGGTCTGCTCCTTCTTGCCTGGATTGCAGCCATCCTCGATGCCTACGTCGCCGGTGAGCGGCTCGAAGGCCCTGGCGTGGGACAGGGGGACTGAGGATCGGAAATGTCGTGAAGGCGCGGTGAGTACTGCATCGAGATGAGGTAACTGAGCTTATTTATGTGAGGTAAGCGAACGGACGACCTTTCTTGCTACATGGATGAAATTCTGGAGAATCAAGGATTGATTGCCAGTAAGCCAGGCCATGTCAAGGATGGTCTCCGTCCCTCCTGAAAGCGCTCTGAAAACAACTCCTTCAAAACGGGAACGCTGCATGGAGGCGGGGACCACAGAGATACCCAGTCCTGCAGCCACCAGACCGATGACCGTGTGATATTGCGAAGCCTCGAGAACGATGCTGGGGCTGAATCCTTCCTTCTGGCAGAGGACTATAAGGTGATCGAAAAACCCCGGCCCGATCTGTCTCGGAATCATAATAAATGAGTCTTTAGCCAACTGACGAAGCGTCAGGGACATTTCACTCTTCAGGGGATGGTTCCGGGGCAAGACCACCATGAGGGGTTCCCGGAAAACGGGTTCAACCGTCAGCCCCTTCTCTTTAATACCCCGGGGTGGGCGCAGGAATCCCACCTGGATTGTCCCGTCAAGGAGGGCTTCAAGCTGATCGCTCGTGCTCATCTCCGTCAGGGAAAGCTGGACATTCTGAAATCGCCTCCGGAACTCGCGCACCACTTGGGGCAGCACACTGTAATTGGCTGATCCGATAAAACCCATCGCCAGCAGACCAATCTCCCCTTTATCGGCGAGGATGGTTCTTCGCACTGCGTCTTCGGACAGGGTCATGACACGACGGGCCTCGGCCAGAAAGACCATGCCCGCCGGGGTGATTTCCACGCGCCGGTTGGTTCGGTTGAATAATCGAACACCGATTTCCGCTTCCAATTGCTTGATCTGCTGGCTGAGGGGCGGCTGGGAAATGTTGAGTCTTTTGGCCGCTCGGCCGAAATGCATTTCTTCGGCGACGGCGATGAAGTAGGTGAGGTGTCTTAATTCCATTGATACTTTATATATATCAAATCAATACGAATAATATATTTTGAATTTTTGTGAATGTATAATACAGTTTCGCTCAGGTCAACGGATAAATAAACCATAGACCGATACCGGGGGATTTTTACAAGCGCCTTTTGATATCTGACAGAAAGATGGATTGAGCCTGTCGATAGATCCGGAAATAGGGAGTGAATCACATGGATTTCAGGCTGACGGAAGAACAGGAGCTCATCCGCAAAAACATCCGGGAATTTGCCGAAAAGAACATCGATCCCATCGCACAGGAAATTGATGAGAACAGCCGCCATCCGGAGGAATTGTTCCGGAAACTGGGCGAAGGAGGCTGGATGGGGATTCCCCTCCCCGCGGAGTTCGGCGGCGCCGGCGCGGATTTTATGACTCATGCTCTCGTCGTGGAAGAAGTCGCTCGGGCCTGCTCATCGACGGGGTTCACCGTATCGTTTCACGCTGGCATCATCGGGACAACGCTGGCCCTCAACGGAACATCGGAGCAGAAGAATAAATATCTCGTCCCCCTGGCAAAAGGGGAGCACATGGGGGCCTTCTCCCTGACAGAGCCGCAGGCCGGAACCGACGTCATGGCCATCAGTACCACCGCCGTGAAGGAAGGGGAGGAGTACGTAATCGACGGGACGAAGACCTTCGTCTCCAACGGGCCTCTGGCCGACACGTACATTCTTTTCTGCTGGACGGATCGTTCGGCGGGACGGAAGGGCATGAGCGCCTTCATCGTCCCGAAAGGCGCGCCCGGGCTTCTCCCGGGCAAGCACTTCGACAAAATGGGGCTGCGGTCTTCTCAGACATCGGAGGTCGTGTTCCGAAAATGCCGCATTCCCGCTGGAAACCTGCTCGGGAAGGAGGGCGCGGGCTTCTCCATGGCTATGGCAGGCTTCGACCATGGCCGGGTTGGAATCGCCGCCCAGGGTATCGGAATGCTCCAAGCGGCCCTCGATGAATCCATCCAGTATTCAAAGCAGCGGGTCCAGCTCGGAAGCCCTATCGCCCGCCACCAGGCGATTGCCTGGATGATTGCCGACATGGCCACGGATCTCGCCGCCGCCCGTTTTCTCACCTATCATGCCGCCTGGCTGAAGGACCAAGGGCTACCCTTTGGCAAAGAAGCCTCGATAGCGAAACTCTTCGCGACGGAAAAGGCAATGTATCACACCGTCAAGGCGGTTCAGATCCACGGAGGGTACGGTTATATCAAAGGTGCGAAAGTGGAGCGGCTGATGCGCGATGCCAAAATCGCTGAGGTCTACGAAGGAACATCGGAAGCCCAGAGAATGGTGATTTCCGGAAGTGTGCTGAGATAGAGGACAAAGGACAAAGGACAAAGGACAAAGGGATTTACACTGATTATCTCTTCAACCGTTTACCTTTATCCTTTGACCTTTTACCTGAATTAAGGAGGAGGAGATGATCCGATCGTTCGCTGACATGGACAGGCTGGCATCTGAAAAGGGGCCGAAGAGGCTCGTGGTGCTGGCGCCCGAGGACGAGGAGTTCATGATGGCCGTCAAGAAAAGCGCCGAGGAGGGCTACACCCGACCCGTACTTATCGGTGACCGCGAGAAGATGGAGCGGCTGGCCGACCAGGTGCAGTTCGACATCAGCGGGGCGGAGAAGATTTATGAGAAGAGCCGCCAGGCCATCGCCGATCTCGGCATTTCGATGCTCTTCTCCGGTGAAGTCGACATCGCCGGCAAGGGCCAGATCCCGACGGCGTACATCTACCGCGCCATCATCCGCGAGGAGTCGAAGGCGGGCAAGGGGAAGGTCGTCAGCGTGATCTCGATGTGGGATATCGAGGGTCTTGACCACCTGACCTGCTTCACCGATACGGGCGTGAACATCACCCCCGACTATCGGGCCAAGACAGAGATCCTCCGCAACGCCGTCTTTCTGTTTCACTTACTGGGCTATCCGAAGCCGAAGATCTGTGTCCTGTCCGGCAAACGGGAGATCGGGGGCGACATGCCTTCCTACCAGGACTACCTCGAACTGAAAAAAGCAGCTGCCTCGGGGGAACTCGGGTCCTGCGAAGTGATGGGCGCTACTTCGTTTCTGGACATCTTCTGCCCGGGACAGAAGGATTTTCGACTGGGCAGCATCGACATCGGCAAGGCCGAATTTCCCCATATCATGCTCGTCCCCAACCTGGCGACAGGCAATATCCTCGTGAAGCTCGACTTCGCACTGAAGAACGTTCGGAGGCGCTCCCTCGTCATGAGCTCCCGGGGGCCCGTCATCATCCCGTCGCGCTCCGATTTCCAGGACTCCATCCTCGGCGAGATCGCTGCCGGGGTCACCGTGGCCGAGCAGATCAAGGGAGGTGCGGCATCATGATGACGAGCTTTGATCAGATCCGCGAAGAGGCAAAGACCCGGGGGAAAAAGAAAATGGTCATCGCACCGGTCCCTGCGGAAATGGATTTCAACGTCCTTTCCGCTGCGCTTGACTCAGGCCTGGTCTCCCCTGTTGTTATCGGATCGAGCGATGCTGTCGCATCGTGGGTGAAGGGCCAGGGGAAAAAGGCCTCTGAGATCGAAATGGTCGAAGAGTCTGACGCCGTGAAAGCCCTCGCGTTGGGCATCGACAGGCTGAAGAAGGGTGAGGCGGACATCCTGATGCGGGGGGCCATGGACCCAAAGCGATTCCTGGTGGCTATCCTGGACAAGGAGAAGGGGCTTTTGAAGGAGCGGGTAGCAAGTCTTGTCTCCATCTTCGATCCGCCGGGGGTGGGCCGGGTGACCATGGCAACGGACACCTATGTGAACAGCTTCCCGTCGATTGCCGAAAAGGTCACCATCACGGAAAACGTCATCCGTCTGGCCCGCCTTCTGGGGTTCAGCTCTCCGAAGATCGCGGCGCTCTCCGCCATTGAGCAGGTCAACCCCGCCATCCCCTCCACGATGGATGCGGCGATTCTGTCGAAGATGGCCGAGAGAGGCCAGTTCGGCGACGTCACCCTCGAAGGGCCCCTCGATATCGACTGCGCCGTAAGCCGCAGGGCCGCGACGCGCAAGGGGGTGCATAGCGCCGTTACGGGGCAGGGAGACATCTACCTCATGCCCAATGTCGAAGCGGGGTTCCTCATGGCCGAGCTTTCGGTCTTCATCGGAAAAACGCCCATGGCCTGCGCCCTCATGGGGACGAGCCACCCCGTCGTGCTGAACCTGCCCTTCGTGCCGGCCGAGAACCGATTGACGGAAATAGAGCTTGCCGTCCTTTTAAGCGGGAGGGTGTAACTATGGAAAAGACACGCCATGTCCTTGCCGTCAACGTCGGCTCCACGTCCACCAAGGTTGCCTTCTACAGGGACGCGGAGCGGCTCGTGCAGGAATCCCTCACATACAGCTCCGCCGAGCTTGCGGGGTACAAGGACCTCAAGGACCAGCTGCCCCTGAGGGAAGCCGGTCTGCGGGCGTTCATCGAAAAGAACGGAATCGACATGAGCCATGTCGATCTCGTCATCAGCCGCGGGGGGCTGGGGCGGCCGGCACCGGCAGGAGCCTATGCCATCGATCAGCAGATGTGCGATGATCTCATGCAGGGAAAGTACGGGAAGCACCCCTCGGCCCTGGGTCCCTCGATGGCCCTCGGCCTTTCGCGGCAATACCGGATGCCTGCGGTCGTGATCGACCCGCCGAGCACCGACGAATTCCAGCCCCTGGCCCGAGTGTCGGGTCTGCCCGAGATCGAGCGCAAAAGCGCCTTTCATGCTCTCAACCAGAAGGCCGCCGCCCGCAAGTCCGCCCGTCAGATGGGCAAGCGCTACGAGGAGGTGAATCTCGTCGTTGCGCACCTCGGTGGGGGGATCACCATCGGCGCCCACTGCAGGGGGCAGGTGATCGACTGCACGCACGGGCTGACCGAGGGGCCCTTCTCGCCGGAGCGGGCCGGTGCCTTGCCGACACAGGACCTGCTCGACCTGGCTCACTCGGGGCGCCTGGACCCGAAAGAGCTTTCGAAACGGCTTGTGGGCCAGGGGGGGCTGGCGGCTTATCTGGGGACGACCAATGCCGTCGACGTGGAGTCGGCCGTGAAGAAGGGCGACGCGAAGGCCGAGATGATCTACCGCGCCATGGCCTACCAGATCGCCAAGGACATCGGCGCCATGGCGGCCGTGCTGGCAGGTAAGGTTGACGGGGTTGTCCTGACGGGGGGACTTGCCCACTCGGAGATGCTGACCGCATGGGTCCGACAACAGGTGCAGTTCATCGCGCCCGTCTGGGTCTTCCCGGGCGAGGACGAGATGGAAGCCATGGCCGAAGGCGCCCTGCGGATTCTCCGGGGCGAGGAGGCCCCCAAGCCGTATCGGCTCTGACTTGCCGGCGTCGCGGCAGGCGAGAGTTTCTTTTGCAGTCTGATTGTGCTACATCTGCGTCACCTCTTTCCTTTCAGAGACCATATGGCAAAAAGAATCATTGCGATCGTCGGGAGCTATCGCAGAGGCGGCATCACTGAACGCGCAGTGGATGAGATTCTGCTGCGATAGAAAAGGAAGCCACGACGGAAAAAATTCTTCTCTCGGACCGTCATATTGAGTTCTGCCGAAATTGCGGGAAATGCACGCAGCAGGAAGGATCCGACAGGGGACCCTGTGTTCACCGGGATGACATGGAAGAAGTCCTGAAGCGGATCGAGGAGGCCGACGGTCTCATCCTTGCGTCGCCCGTCAATTTCTTCGGTGTTACAGCATTGACCCAGCGCTTCATCGAACGACTCGTGTGCTACGCCTTCTGGCCCTGGGGAAAGCCGGGACCCGCTCTTCGGCTGAAAGACCGGGGCCTCAAGGCCGTGCTCGTCACATCGAGTGCCATGCCTGCTGCTTTGGGGCGGATCTTCACCCGTTCGCTCTCCGGCTTGAAGCGGGCCGCGCAAACCCTGGGTGCAAAGCCTGCGGGAACGCTTTTCATCGGGAAGGCTGCCATGCAGGAGAAACAAGACCTGCCGCAGTCGATCCTGGACAAGGCGCGAAAACTGGGGTACGAACTGGCACGTTGAAGCACATCAGCCGGGAGCCGCTGCGTTGATTGACAAAATCCTTCCCGATCTCTACCGGATCACCCTCCCCATGCCCTTCCGTCTGCGCCACGTGCACGTATATGCCCTGGTGCACGACGGCAAAGTGGCCCTCTTCGACACGGGGATGAACATCCCTGAAACTTTCACGGTACTGGACGAGGCGCTGGCAACGCTCGGGAAAACGACGAAGGATATCGACCAAATTTTCCTTACCCACTTCCACGCAGATCACTGCGGAATCGCTGGTGCGATCCAGAAACTCTCTGGGGCGCAGGTGCTGCTCTCGGCCACCGACGAGCGGCGTCTTCAGTACAACAACCGGCACGAAGAGCTCATCGAGCGGGCCCGGCATTTTTTCCTGGGGCAGGGCCTTCCACAAAAGGTCATGGAAAACCTGGTCAAGATCATGGCCGCCTTCCGCAGGGCAACGATACCCTTCCGGGTCGACCATCACCTCGAGCCGGGTGTCAGGTATAGACTCGGGGAGAGGACTCTCGAGGTGATCGGCGCCCCGGGACACACGAGCGGGCAGATGTGCTTCTACTTTTCCGATGAAGGTATCCTCTTGGCGGGAGATCACGTCCTTCCGGATATCACTCCCAATCTCAGCCCCGACATCTTCCAGCTCGACTACCGCCCGCTCAGGAGCTTCCTCGAGGCCCTGGGACGGGTCAGGGACCTGCCTGTCCGGATGGTCTATCCCGCCCACGGCGATCCGTTTTCCGACCTGAAGAAACGCGTCGACGAGATCCGCGTGCATCACGCGGAGCGGTCACAGCTGATTATCGAGGCCCTGCGGGGAAGAGGAAAAACGGCCTTTGAGGCATCGGGAGACATTTTCGGGACGGACCTGCCGGAGTTCGACCAGTTCCTCGCCCTCAACGAGACGTACGTTCACATCATGGAGCTGATGGACAGCGGGTCCGTAATCATGGAGGAACGCGACGGTCTTGGTTTCTATAGCATCCGGGCGTGAACAAGGCGTGAAATCTTTTGAGAGGATGCAAAAAAAGGCAGGGCCGCACAGGACCCTGCCGGATTCATTTTTCGGACATTCTTTTTACTCGGCTTCTTTGTTCTCGCTCTTCTTGGAGCTGTCCTTGGCAACCGGGTTCTGAAGCGAGTATCCCGACTCCTTGGCTTTGTAGCCGCCGTAAGCCCCCGCTCCCGCCGCAGCGGCATACCAGCAGCCTGAGAGGGCGGGAATGACGAGCAACAGGACGGTTCCGGCAATGAGTTTTCTGACTTTCATGGATCACTCCCGAAGACGGAGTCGGCCCCGGTGTCTCGATTTCGGGCTGCCCATATTCTCTTATCGCTTTTCCGGCGCAGGACTTTAGCGTGCAGGCATGCCCTCCGGTTATGCCCTTCCGGCATCCTACTTGACTTCCTCGATCTTCACCACGTTTTCGTACATGGAGAAGATCGGGATCCTCCAGCCGTACTTCCAGATCTTGACCTGCTTCCCCTTGAGCCGGATGGCCTCATTCTGGATGTTCCCCGAATTGAACTTGAACCGATAGGGAGCATCGAAGTTGGCTAGGGGCTTGTATTCGGTCGCGATCATGAACTTGCCGTCGACCATGGCCATCTGCGCATCGGTGATCCGGGTGACGACCGTGTCGGCCCAGAAGTAGCTGTATAGTGGAACAAGGATGCAGAAAAGAATCCCGGCCACGATGACCTTGAACTTCGTGCTTTTCAGAAATTCGATCATGACCCGACTCCTGTATGGCCCGCTACGGCTCCTCGACGGCGACTTTTACCATTTTGTCCCCCTGCTGGATCGCATTGACCACATCCATCCCCTCGATAACCTTTCCGAAGACCGTGTGGCGGCCATCGAGATGCGGCTGCGGGGAGTGTGTGATGAAAAACTGGCTGCCGTTGGTGTTGGGGCCGGCATTGGCCATGGAGAGAAAGCCCGCGCCATGCTTCAGCGGGTTTCCCTTGCACTCATCTTCGAAGGAGTAGCCGGGCCCGCCGCTGCCCGTGCCCGTGGGGTCACCCCCCTGAATGACGAAGTTATCGATCACGCGATGGAACGCGACGCCATCGTAAAAGCCTTCCTTTGACAGGAAGACGAAGTTGTTCACCGTCTTGAGGGCATGCTGGGGGTAAAGCTCGAGGACGATCTTCCCCTTCGTTGTTTCCATCGTCACCCGGTAATTTTTCCCCGCATCGATCTGCATTGCCGGTGGGGTTCGCCACTGCTTTGCTGCCATGGGTTTGCTCTCCTTTCCATTCCCGCACGGCGGGATCAGCGTGTTTCAGTGCTAACAGAGCCCGTCGCACAAGTCAAGCTGCAGTCCACATTGCGGGATTTCAAAGGCGCGAAAAGAGGGGATCGCAAGCGGCAAAAAGAAGAGGCCGACCGAAGCAGCCGGCCTTTCCAGTGGATCGCCGTCGGGAAAGAGATGACGGATCAATCTCCGTGTCGGTTACTGATAGATCATCCCGTGCACTTTGAGCCGAGTAAGGTAGAGGATCTCGCAGGAGCCGTCTCCCCGATCTGCCGCCGACGTCGAGGAGTTCCAATGGTAATTTTCCGATTTCTTCACCGCCGCCACGTCCACGAGATGTCCCGTCATCTCCACGACGTGCCCCTCCTTCAGGCTCTTCACCGCTTTTGCCAGATTCGGCGTTGCCGGGATGATGTGGTTGTTGGAACTGTGCTGTGCGACGAAGTCGTTGTTGTAACCGAAGTCGTTGCCTGCGGACCAGAAATACCAGCGATTGCCCTGTGACCACTTCAGCCGCTTGTACGTCCCGTTCTCGGCGAGCCTTCCCCAGCACAGGGCCACATCTGCGGGTGAGATGAGCGAGTTCCATCCCGAGTAGTAGTTCTCCCGTCCCGTGACGATCCCGCGCACCGTGTAGGCGGCCTTCTTTGTGATGGAAATGTCATAGCCGCCTCTCGTCATTCGAAAAGCAAGAGATTCCTGCTTTTCCATCGACGGCGGCTCCAGAAAGTTGATGGGGGAGCTGTCCCGGCCCGACGGGTCGGGCCCGCAGGAAAAGATCAATGCGAGTGTCAGAAGGACAAATCCAATCGCTGGCCGCATACCGTGCCCCGTTTCAGCTAGGGACAAAAAGCATCAACAAAAGAAGAAATCCGAGAGGAAACAGAAACGTCGACAGGACATCCAGGACTTTCCAGGCCGTTTCTTTCCCCGCGTGATACAGCTTGAGCGAAATGCTGGATTCGAGCACCGAGAGAAAGATAAAAATCATTCCGACATAGTGGATTTTCTCCGCGAAAGTGAGAAAGGGACAATCATCGAGCACGTTCGAGATAACGACCAATGAAGCCACTGCACCGAACATGCCGGATATTCCCATGCTGAAGCGGGGGGGGAGGTCGTTGGGCCTGATCAGGAACGTCAAAAAGGCCAGCGCGACGGAGACGAGGAGCGCAAGAAAGGTCTTGACGAAAATCCTGGCCCCCTTGTGATCGGCGGGCAACTCCACGATGAAGCGGGAGTATCTTACCCCGTCCTGTTCGAGGCGTTCGGGATGTCCGAAGTTTGTATCGTAGAGAAAGTCCAGGGTCGAAATGCGGAGATTCCCGATCGACCGGTGTCCGATGTTCAGACCGGGATTGACTTTGGAGTTTTTCTGATCGGCGATGTATATGAGGTTCTGAGTATCGAGATCTTCGTCCTCGATCTGGATCGACAGGGTCTGTTTGTCCCAGGGGTAATCGGACAGATCGAACGATCCGTGAAGGACAGCCCTGCATCGGTATGCGACATATTCCAGGCCGGCGGTTCGCGCCGCGGACTCCTCATGCTTGAAGGTCAGATGGCCGTTGACCACTTCGAAATTGCGGGGATTCACCTTGCCGCTCCACGAGAACCAGATGTAGAAGTCAGCGTTATAGGTCCCCTTTTTTACATCGACATCATAGATGTCCGTCAGGTAGACGCCGACGGTGACCGGCACCGGTTTTGCGATCGGCGATTCTTTCGCCGGTGCCGCATTCGGAGGAAGCAGGGCCAGGAGTGCGAACAGGCACGCGCTGAAGACGATTTTTTTCAAGAGGCCAAAACGCATGAAGCTCCCCATCAACGAAATCTTGTTCCTTCCGGAGATTTGCAAGATATTTGCCATTGACGAGACCTGCAGAGGAGCGATGCTCAATCCACACCCTTCGCATTCATACAGAAAGGCCCCACCCGATTGTGATTTGCAATGAGGGCCAAAAAGAAAAGAGGGCACATTCAGCGGAACGTGCCCTCTTCATTTGACGGTTGGTTGCTTCGCAATACAGCCCGGGGGATTCGGTGGCTGAAAGAAGGGTCAGTGCGACTTTTCGCTTGTCATTCGACGGTGATCTTGTATCCGGCTTCTTTCCATGCCTTGATGCCGCCGCCGAGTGCCTTGGCGTTGGGGTAACCCATTTTCAGGTGTTTGGTTGCCTGACCGGCAGCGCTGGCCTCGCCAGGTCAGGCTCAGTAGAAAATGATTTCCTGCTCCTTCTTCAGGCCGGGCAACCGGGATTCGAATTCCTTGAGCGAGATGGCCCCTTCGAGCTGCATCTTCTTGAAGGTCTCGTCTTCGGGATACGCACAGACCAAGAGGGCGGTCCCGGCTTTCACCTTCTGGTAGGCCTCCGCAGGAGAGACGCGAGGGGGTTCCGCAATCGCGGGATCTCCCGGCTGCTGCTGCGCGGTCGCGCAAGGTGTCAGCAGGAGAAACCCGGCCATCAGTGCCAATGCGAAAATGACTGTGCATTGATCTCTTGCTTGCATCGCGCAAACTCCTTTCCCGTTCGTTCAGATGATCCAGTATACGCGCATCGGGGAAGGTTTTTCAAGAGCAGCCTCGGACGATCGACGCAACAGGGGAAGGGGCTTCAGGGTTTCACGGGAGGTCAGAACCTCACCGTAACGGTTTCGGAGATCGAGCAGCTTGCTGCAGGCTTGTTCAAACCATACTTGAAAAGAGATCAAGATTGAGAAAAAGGTGGAAAATGCGCATGATGAACATCATCCGCGAACTCATTAATCTTCTCGAAAGATGTTGACAATAATTTTATAAAAAAAGTAGCATAAAAATTAGTATTTAGGAGATGAATGGGCGCTTATGCAGCTGCATAAGCGAAAAATCTGCTGCACGGTTTCATCTCACTTTATATCTATTTCATCAGGCAGTAGGACAATCATCTTCAATGATTTGGATAGTGAAGAGGAAGTATAATCCCTTGAGAAAATTGCAAAGCATGCGTGCTTACAGGTTATGCTTTGCGGTTTCTTTTGTATCATTTATATTTGCAAGTGCCATCGCGTCTCACGCAGATTCTCCCGCTGAATACAAGAACGCATCTCATGAACCATCTGAGCAGGCTCAAACACCGGTCCAGCAAGACTCTCTTTCTTCCAAACTTCCTTATTGGTTTCCAAAATTGCTCGGCGCGCAATTTAACGGCGTATATCAATACATGCCCGATTTTAATAGTCCTTACCAAGGACAAAACAGCCTCTCAGTCGACAATGGCCGTGGACGCGCATTCACCCAAGCATATGGTTTATACTTGGGTTCCCAGTTGACTTCTGCTCAAATGACCTCATCGCTGCAAGCCTATCTTGACGCCGAGCTGTTCAAAGGAGATGGAATCAGCGATGGTGTGGGGCTTGGCGGATATGTCAATGGAGATGTGATTCGCGCGGGATCATTGAATCTTCCCAAAGATCCTTACATTGCGAGAGCATATCTCAAATATTATTATTCATTGTCATCTCAGACAGAAACAGTTGAACGGGCAATGGGCCAATTACCGGGTAATGTGCCTGTCAGTAGATTTGAAGTAAAAATCGGGAAAATTTCTCCGACAGATGATTTCGATGTGAACCGCTATGCGAACAACAATCGCACCCAGTTTCTCAATTACGCCTTCCTTTACAATGTAGCGTGGGATTATGCATCTGATACCAGGGGATACAGCTATGGATTCGTAACGGCACTGGTGCAGCAGCAGTGGAGATTGGCTTTTGGAATTTATATGGAACCTTATGCGGCCAATGGTTCTGATTTTATTATAGATTCTCGTCAGCTTGGATATAATCTTGAACTGGACGTGAAGCCCTTCCATGCAGAAACGGTAATCCGTTTGCTCGTTTACTTCAACGAAGGACGAATGGGCGATTACAATGATGCGGTGGAGCTTGGGCGGCAGACTTCGACAACACCAAGCCTTCTGAATGTTGAAAAGCCGGGCGGCACGAAATACGGTTTTGGATTGAACGTCGAACATCCACTGGCGGACGATGGCGCGACCGGCATTTTCGGTCGCATAGGTTGGAATGACGGGAATCATGAAACATGGTCCTATACCGAAGCCGACCGGCACGTGAGCGCCGGATTCCAGCTCAGCGGGGTACACTGGGGGAGGAGTGAAGACCGTTTAGGTATTGCCTATGGAGTCAATGGGTTGTCCTCTCCACATAAGGACTACTTGGAAGCGGGAGGTTTGGGTATTCTGCTGGGAGACGGCAGATTGAATTACGGTCTCGAGCAGATCTTTGAAGTTTATTATCTAATACAGCTTGGCCGTTATGTGCAGATAACGCCCGATTTCCAATTCATTCAGAATCCCGGTTACAACACAGATCGAGGGCCAGTAGCCGTATATGGATTGCGTTTTCGCTTAAGCTACTGATCAGTAACAATTGCTCAACTGATTGTGGCTCCCACACTCAACGTGGCAGCATCGTTCAGCTACAGGACCTCAGAAGCCCGTCCATCCGTCTGGAAGTAGACGAAGCACCAGGAGCCCAGTACTGAAAGCCCAAGACAGGCCCGTCAGTAGCGCGAGGGCGGCTATTTGGACTGCAAGATCCGCCTTAAGCCTCGAACAGAAGAGCGCCGTGAGGACCAGACAAACGGTTTCCATGATCCAGAACCCGCATCCCATTCCAGGATTTGACAGTGTATTGACCCGGGGAATCGACAGCAGAAACACAAAAGGAACCCAGGGCAGGAAGCTGTCGTTGGAACTCCATCGAGGCCACCTGCTAAAAATAGCGATATGTTTTATGTTCATCAGAAACTCCCTATCTGTTATTTCTTTCGGCTGTTCATTCGAAAACTGAAATAAAAAACCGCCCGAACGGCGGCGCGGAAAGGGGAACTTCAATAATCAAAAGGAGTCACATCTTAGCCGGTTTTACCCCTTTTTAAGACATGTCGGTTGCATAAAACGTTTACAATCTGATATTACCTCTTTCGCCGACATGTTACCAAGGTGCTTCCCCTTTCAAATTCAGGGCATGGTAATATTTTACCTTGGGCAAAATTCTGATATAATCAAGTGCGTTCAAATTCCCATCGATACAGGCAGCATTCATGGCAGCAGTCGTCTCAGCGATTAGAAATATTTTCCGGGAGCATCTGGCCTTATCAGCGAAACAGTGGGCGGTGGTGTTCGGCGCGCTTTTCCTAATGGTCGCTGTGACCGGCATCGTCGCCACCAATTATGTTATTGATCAGGTCCGGGAAGGAACGATCCGCGACAGCGAGGGATCCATCACGGCCGTCTCGGTCAATGTCACCAGCGAGTTCAGAGAAATCCAGAGGAAGGTGGATGCACTGGCGGGCCTGCCTTGGGTGGCGTCAGCGCTGGAATCCCGGAATCTCCAGGAGATTGACCAGGTCAACGAGAAGCTGGCTGTGTTCAACAAGGACATGCAGACGGACGTCAGCTACATTATGACTGCGCAGGGGACAACGCTTGCCGCCTCGAATTTCCGCCAGCCGGACAGTTTCGTCGGCAAGTCCTATGCCTTTCGAAAGTACTTCACGCAGGCCATGCACGGGATCGCGTCGAGCAATTTTTCCCTGGGCGTCACGTCGCGCAAGATGGGCTTTTTCTCCGGCGCCCCGGTCCGCGACAGCTATGGCCGCGTCATCGGGGTGGCCGTTATCAAGCAGGACCTCGACAAGATGGAGGCCTTCCTTCGGCAATACCCTTATTGTTTTTTCATCGACCGACTTGGGGTCGTCGTCCTTTCGAGCAAGCCGGAATATTCCCTCAAGAGCCTCTGGCCGTTGGATAAGCAGGTCGAGCGGGAGCTCATTGACTCAAAACTTTACTGGGAGAAACCCTTCGAACCGCTGTTCGGCCACGAGGTCACCAACGGCATGGATGTGGTGCTCAATGAAGAACACTTCCTTGCCACACGGGAGTACATCGGGCAGGACGGTCTGTCCATTGTGTTCCTGACTAGAATGCCGCGGGTCAAGGCATACCAGATGGTGGGCTATGTCCTGACAGCCATTACCCTGTGCATCCTGGCGCTGGTCTTTTATGTGCTCGTTTATTGGAAGGTTATACCCGATAAACTCTCCCGCGGGCTCGATCGGAACGATCTCGGTGAGCGCTAGAGCCTGCTCCCACGTCTCAATCCTCCTTGTTCACTTCCACGTATTTCAGCAGAAGCGGGATAAACAAAAGGATCATCGCCGTGCCGACGAGCATGCCGCCGACAACGACGATGGCCAGAGGTTTTTGCACCTGACTGCCCACGCCGTGGGCGACCGATGCCGGCAGGAGGCCCAGGGCTGCCACGAAGCCGCACATGAGGATGGGTCGGAACTTCTCGCGGATCGTCTCGAGGATGATCTCCTGCTTGATCACCTCCTCGCTGCCGTCCCGCATGGCAGCCAGAGAATTCTCGCGCCTCTCGCGGGTCAGGTTCACATAGTGGCTGATCATGATGGAGGCGTTGAGCACAGCAACGCCGATGATGGATATGAAGCCGACCATGGAAGAGACGCTGATCGCTTCCCGTGTGATGAAGAGGCTCAGCAGGCCGGCAAATAAGGCAAAAATGGGTGCGGCCATAGTGATCAGGACGTTCTTCACGGACCCGTAGAGGATGTAAAGAGTGGTGAGGATTAAGAAGATGGAGATGGGGATGGAGACGGCAAACCGCTTGAAGGACTGCTTCATCTCGTTAAAGATGCCACTCCACTCCATATAGTACCCGTCGGGCATCTTGATCTTTGCCGCTTCGCGCTGCGCGATCGCGACGGTCCCCCCCAGATCCTTCGAGACAACGGAGAACTTCACGGGAATGAAACGGCGGAAATTCTCCCGGTAGATGAAGGATGCCCCCGTGTCGTAGTGGATGTTGGCAATGCGCGACAGGGCCGCCACGCCGCCATTAGGCAGGGCTATGGGAATCGAGGGAATCTTCTGAAGCTCTTTTCGGTAATCGACGGGATAGGTCACCAGCAGGGAGAACCGTCTCGCCCCCTCGATGACCTGCGTGATCGTCCGGCCGCCCAGGGCCGCCGAGACCGTGTCGAGCACGTCCTGCGGGGTGAGCCCCAGGGCCGCCGCGTTTTCCCTGTTCACCTCGATGAGGAGGTTCGGCTGGCCGAGCTCGCGCAGGATGCCCACATCCTCGATGCCCGGAATCTCGACCATCATGGTCTTGAGCTGGTTGGCGATCTTGTCGAGCTCTACGAGGTCGTCGCCGAAGACCTTGACGGAGTTTTCCCCCTTGACGCCGGACATCACTTCCTGGATATTATCTTGGATGTACTGGGACACGTTGATGTCTGCATTCGGAAACATGCTGCGCAGGCGCCTGCGCGTGGCGTTTTCGATTTCCTCTTTCATCAGTCCCCGCTTCCATTCGCTTTGGGGTTTCATCAGGGCGTAGTATTCCGAGTTGTAGGGTCCCGTGGGGTCCGTCCCGTCCTCGGGTCGGCCGACCTTGAAATCCACCGTCCTGACCTCGGGTATGCTCAGCAGGAGATTCTTGACCTTGATTGCGTTTTCATAGGTCTTGCTGAGCGCGATCGAGTAGGGAAAGACCACGCGGATGTACATGTTTCCCTCGTCCATGTTGGGGAGGAACTGGCTGCTGATGAACTTCATGCCGATGAGGATGAACCCGGCGACGATGACAGCGGTCACGATCAGGACTCGCTTGGAATTCGCGAGCAGAACCGTAACGAGCCGCAGATATCGGTCCCGAAGATTGAGCAGGAACTTCCACTCCCGGTCCTCCGCCATGTCCAGGAAGAGATGCTTCGCGGCAATAAGATAGGTGAAGGTGAGAACGAGCGTGAATAGGATGGCGTAAAGATAGGTTTTCGCCATGGGGAAAAAGATCTGGGCCTCGGCCCCCTTCATCATGAAGATCGGGACGAAGGCGATGAGGATGATCATGACCGAGAAGATCATGGGCCTGCCGATCTCCTGGGCGGCCTGGATGATCGCCGGCAACCCGCCGCCCTGCTTCCGGGCCACGCGGAAGTAGTTTTCCATGAGCACCAGGGGAATGTCGACAATGATGCCGAAGTCGATAGCACCGATTGAGAGCAGGTTTGCCGATTCGCCACGCAGCGACATCAGCGCCAGGGTGATCAGCAGCGAAATTGGGATGCAAAGAGCCGTGATGATTGCTGCCCTCAGGTTGCCCAGGAAGATGAGCAGGACAATGACCACCAGAGCGATGCCGGATGCGGTCGTCTCGATGACCTTCACGACGACCGTCGTGATGAGCTCCCATCGCTCATAATAGGGCACAACCTTGATCCCTTTCGGCAGGATCCGTTCGTCGAGATCCGCCAGTTTCTGGTGGATCGACTTGATCGATGGGATGCTCTGCGCGTCCTTGCGCAGAACGACCGTTCCCATGACGGCGTCATCGTTCTGGTTGACGGCAACAATGCCCGTCCTCGGGATGTTGCCCAGGGTCACCTGCCCGATGTGCTTGACCAGGATGGGCTTGCCGTTCTTGTTGGTGACGAGCGAGTTCTCGATGTCGGCGATGCTTCGGATCAGACCGATTCCCCGGACCATGTAGTACTGGTCGCCCATCTCGATGGCCCGAGCACCCACGTTGAGGTTGGCCTTCGACAGGGCCTCGATCACGTTGGCCAGCGTGATGCCGTACTTGATCAGGTTCTGGGGCTGAACCGTGACGTTATAGCACTTGATGTAGCCGCCATAGGTGGGTACATCTTCGACTCCGTCGGCCGTCTTGAGGTGGCGCG
>DATJPI010000126.1:0-7170 GCA_035506495.1 Syntrophales bacterium | reverse complement strand
GAATCCTTGTCCCCCAGCCAGGGTCCCATCGTCTAGCGGTTAGGACGCTGGCCTCTCACGCCGGAAACCAGGGTTCGATTCCCTGTGGGACCACCAGATACCATGAAAGGAGCCTACCTTTTCGGTGAGGCTCCTTTTTTTGATCCCGCGTTGAAGGGGAACCCCGGCACTGTGCATACTGCCATCCTAGCGCTCATTCTCATGTCTTTCATCTGGGGCTACAACTGGGTCCTCGTCAAAGAGGCGATGCAGTACGCCCCCCCCTTTGACTTTTCCGCCATCCGCACCCTCGGGGGAGGCGCCATCCTGCTGGGTGTCCTAGCATGGAAAGGCCGTTCCTTGCGGCCGCGCAATATCCCCATGACCCTCCTGGTTGGAGTTCTCTGCACCACCTTCTCCGTGGGATTTGCCACGTGGGCGCTTGTCGAAGGGGGCGCAGGCAAGATGGCCATCCTGGTCTACGCAATGCCGTTCTGGCTGATCCTTATGGCTTGGCCGTTGCTTGGGGAGCGCCCTCGCGGCGGCCAGTGGCTTGCCATGGTTCTGGCCATGGCGGGTCTTGTCTTTCTTGTCGAGCCGTGGTCTTTCCGCGGGGATTTTTTCCACAGCGTACTGGCTGTCTCGAGCGGTCTTGCCTGGGCGGCAAGCGCCATTGTCACCAAGCGCATGGATCGCAATGGAGATCTGGACGTATTGTCTCTTTCCGGCTGGCAGTCGCTCATGGGTGGCCTACTCCTAGCGGCCATCGGCTTCATCATACCTTCGGATCCGATCCAATGGTCGCCCTGGTTTGCCGGGGTCATGGCCTACAACGTCGTGTTGACTAGCGCTGCGGCTGTCCTGATGTGGTTCTACGTCCTGAAAGCCCTGCCGGCGGGCGTTGCCGGGCTGGGCTCCCTGGCGACACCGGTCCTCGGGCTTGCCTTCGCCCATGCTGTGCTCGGCGAGCGGCTGTCTTTCTGGGAGGGCTGCGGGGGCTTCTTGATCTTGTCGGCCCTGGTCATCCTCGTCTTCCAGGGGCTCAGGAACAACAAATAATGTGTTGAGAGACGGAAGGAGTTGAACGATGAACACGCGAGCGGCTTCCTCATGTTCATATTTCACCCTTGGTTGCGGTTTTGCATTTCGCGTCTTCACCACTTTTCTTGCGGCGGCCGCCTTGCTTGTCTCCTGCACGGCCACGGAGCCGGACGAGGGACGGGTTTACCGCAGCGAACAGGAATACCGCATCGGGCTTTCCCCCCAGTGGCTCGTCGTCAGTCGGCTTGAACACGGGCAGAAAGAGATCCCGATCGCGACGGAAAACCCGAGAATCCGAAGCCTGTTCACGGCAGAAGTTCTTAAGGCGTTGCATGAGAAGGCCCGCGCAAGCGGAGTGGAACTCTTCCTGAACCTCGAAACGTCCGACGAAACGTTCATCGAGAGCATCAATGTGCAGACAGTCCGGGGAAGCATAGCCGGCGAGGAGATCGAGGTCGGACATGCATGCGCCGAAATGGAGAAGCGGCTTACCGCTCTTTATAACGAACCGGTCAAGATCAGGACCTGCAAGACGCTCAAGATCTACCGCATGCCGGCCATCGTAATGGAATACCAGGTGGAAAAGCCGCCCCTGGCTTACGTTCAGTACCTAATCCAGTTTCAGAAGGATCGCTACAACGTGATGACCCTCACGTGCCGGCCTGCCAACCTGCCCAAGCTCCGGCCTGAGATCGACGCCATCGCTGCATCCTTGCGCCCGCTATAGGGAAAAAGGAAAAAGGGCGGGGTGCGGTGAGCGACCGGGTCGGGTTCGGAGACAGGATTGTGCAAAAAAAGGGGTCGCGCCGGGCGAAGTTACAATTTTTTGCAGCTCCACCCGGCCAAAACCGAGGGTCCGGCTTGTTTAGGGCAGTGGAATCTTACATCCCGAATCCCGTCGACTGGAACTCATTGAGAAAAATCATGGCCGCCATCAGGAAGCCCAGCAGCGTCACCGTCTCGGCGGTGATCATGATGGTTCGGTCCTGTCCCTCCACGGGTTTTTCGAACTGGGCGATTCGGTAGAGAAACCGCATGACGGTCTTGTGGACCGACAGGACCCCGATCACGGCAAAACCCCCAAAGAAATAGAGCAGCCAATCTTCAGCCGCACCGGTGTAGTGGGAGCGAAAGAGGAAGAGCCACGCTGCGATCAGGAACAGGGGGCCGAGTTTGAACTCGTACAGGAAGGGCCGTACGCCCGGGAGACCCGATAGGGTTTTGATGATTTCGCGGTCCCGCAGCGCAGGATGCAACAGCCGGTTGATCAATCGTTTCAGGAACTCTTTCCGTTTCATGGCAGAAGCCTCCGAATGTAGTTCAGCAGCACGCACAAGCCGAGGGGCTTCTGACCACGAACACCTTGGTCTCTTCACTCGAGAGGTATCTCTTTGAAGGGGGGGCTGACGCTTTCAGCGGGAAGGAACACATCGCGGCGAATATTCACCGTAGTGATCGGCAGGGCGGCAAGGATCCTGGAGTCGGTCTGTCGTTCCTTCTTGCAAGGCATCCGGGGATGCGTGCTGAATGGTTCGATCGGCCGGAGATGAGATCCCGGCCCGTCATGACTCCCTTATGAGTGGTCCCGAAGGACGAATAGAACGTTTCTGCTCACCATGGAACTCCTCTCGATACCGGAAGGTTTGTCCTCCTGCGTTGTCTCTGTCGGCGGGCATGGCCCGGAAGGAGATGGCCGTGCGTGAGAATCATGAAACCCGCATCTCAGGAGGCGCTTCCGGATTGTTTTCGACGCGTAAACTGTCACGTCTCCTTCCATTTGTCAACTCTATATTAGCAAAGATCGTACCTTTTTCCAAAAAAAACGATGATCTCCTAATCATCCAGATTCGTTCTGTTTTTTTAATCGGACGCCAAGGATAAAACTTTACTCGTCCGCAGGGAAAAGCACCTTTTTGTTGTATTTTTTTTGATCTCATTTGTCTTGCGGGCGCGGGAGCATCAACGTCAACAGAACGGCCGGCACGGTGAGCACGGCCAACACCGTCAACGTTGCCGGGAGCGCTCCCCAGGCGGTTATCCGGAGTCTCCTTCGAGCAATTGCAGGTCGCTGAGGTCGGCTCCTAGGGAAAGAAGAGTTGATCACGGGCAGCGCGCTGGATGCCAGCTACAACAGCCTGAGCGCCTTTGTATCCGTTTTCAGAGAGGCACTAGGGACTCCGGGGAGATATTTTCTTGACAGGACAGGGGTGTCTTCCACGGAATGAATGGGGTAGATGTCCGTACTCCGAGCCCTCATTTCGTCGAGAAAGAAAGATACGTTAAAACAGGCGCGGTGAAAAGAAAATTTATTGAATATCCGGCAGGTTAGAATCACAAGGCGCCGCTTTTTTTCCTTGACAAGGACACTGGGTTCGCTATGATGCGTCGTGACGAGAAGGGAACGCGCGATGCCGTTCCAGCTATGCCTGACGGTCGAGCCCTTCTTGCTGTCACATGCCGCATATCTGTGAGGGCAGGAGAGGAGGGGTGGACCGTATATCACTCATGCCGCAGACCCCTCCATGAAAATCCATCGTCCGGTTGTTTTTCCCAAACACCCGGCACGGGCGCTAGTAAAGGCCTTTTTTTCCGTGCACTCGACCCATTAAAAAGAAAGAGCATTTATGGCCATTCTTGCAATATCACTTGATTTCAGAAGCGGCGGGCAGGAAGTCGCAACCCTCGTCGGCGAGGCCTTGGGGTACAAGTGCTCCGGGAAGGATCAGAGCATAGCCTATATGAGAGCCGCCGGCGGACGCTGGGAGAGCCTCTTTCGCGAGCTCGACCAGGAGAGGCCATCCCTCTGGGACCGCTATGACTGGGAATACCGTGGCTTTGTGGCGCTGCTGGAAGTCTACATTTACGAACATGCCCTGCGGGATAAGGCGATTGTTATCGGCCAGGGCGGCAGCTTTGTGCTGCAGGATCTGCCCTTCGTCCTGAAGGTCCGCCTGACGGCCCCCTTTGAGACACGGGTCCGGCGGCTCATGGAAAAGGCTGAACTCGGCGAGAAAGCGGCCGAAGACATCGTCAGAAGGACGGACAAGGCCCGAGTCGGCTACGTCAAGGCCATTTACGGGAAGGACTGGTTCGATCTCAAGAACTACGACATGGTCTTCAACGCGGCGACGCAGTCCTACGAACAGATCTCGAAGATCATTATTGACGCCCTCAAGGTAAAGGACCAGATGATCACCCCCGACACATGGGACATTCTGGTCGGACGGGCCGTTGCTGCCCGCATCAAGGCCCGGATCCTTACGAACCAGAAAATTCATGTGCCGACCCTGTCGGTGACTTACGACGGCCAGAAGATTGTGCTTCAGGGGGTGGTGCATAACAAAAATGAGTATCGCATCGTCGAAGATATCGCCGTGAGCATGTCCGAGGGTCGCCCCGTGAAGATCGAGCTGCACGGGAGGGGATGATCCGCAAATCTCCCGTCGTTGTCCTTCCACCATAGATTCCCCATTCAGGAAGAAAAAATGGATCTTGATGAACGGCTGAAAGCGGCAGCGCAGTTGTTGAAAAAGGCCGATGCGCTTCTCGTGACGGCTGGGGCCGGCATGGGCGTCGACTCGGGGCTCCCCGACTTTCGGGGCAACGAAGGGTTCTGGAAGGCCTACCCGCCCATGGCCAAACTGGGAGTTTCCTTCGCGGAAATGGCTAACCCCCGGTGGTTCGAAAGGGATCCATCGCTGGCGTGGGGGTTTTACGGCCATCGTCTCAACCTCTATCGACGGACACTGCCGCACACAGGGTTCAAGCTCCTGCTCGACATCGGCAGATACAAGAAACGGGGGTATTTCGTATTCACATCCAACGTGGATGGCCAGTTTCAAATCGCCAGCTTCGACGAGGACCGAATCGAAGAATGCCATGGCTCCCTTCACCATCTGCAGTGCCTGCGTTCCTGCTCGCAGGATATCTGGGAGGCCCGGGGTGTGGAGCTGGACATAGACGGGACTCAGTTCCGGACCCGTGACCCCCTGCCGCGCTGTCCGAAATGCGGAGCCCTCGCAAGACCCAACGTCCTGATGTTCAACGACTGGGACTGGATCCCGCACCGCACCCGGCGGCAGAGCGAGCGTTTCAGCCGATGGCTCGAAGGGCTCTCACGAGAGGGTTCGTCCCTGGTCGTGGTGGAGCTGGGCGCCGGCAAAGCCGTCGCGACCGTCCGGATGACGTCGGAGGAAGTTGTCCGGGGAGGGAAAGCCACCCTGATCCGGATCAATCCCCGGGATTATGACGTGCCCGCAGGCCACATCGCTATTCCCTGCGGAGCCGAGGAGGGAATCCGCAGAGTCATCGAGTCCATGCCAGGCTGAGGCTCCCCGCCCTATCGCATCCGATCGCACAATCATCTTTGCACTTGAATTTGCTGCCCTGCAGGCGTATTCCTAATATAGGAATACGAGAGAATGACTCCATTGCAGGAGGTGATGGATATGGCCATTCGAGTGATGTTGAAAAGATGGGTCCCCGCTGACAAGGAAAAAGACCTCGTGACCCTCATCACGGAGCTGCGGAGCCTGGCATCCAAACAACCGGGCTACATCTCTGGAGAAACCATGCGACATGTAAGCAACCCTGAAGAGTATCTCGTTATCAGCACGTGGGATTCCCTGGAGGACTGGGAAAAATGGATTGCCAGCCCGCCGCGGAAGGCACTTCAGGACAAGATCGATGCTCTTCTCGGGAGAAAGACGACCTACGACATCTATCACTACCCGGAAAAACGGTTTTTCAAGGCGGACCCCAGTGACTACCTGGAGCGGTCGTCTTCCAAATCGTGACCGCAACTCGAACTACAATCATCTGACGTCCCCTGCGCTTTTGCGTTTTCTTGTCTGACATCGCCACACCACTGCCGATTCTGTCTCCTTTGCCCCCTGAGCTTCGCCTTTGAGCAGGTCATGATAACAACAAGGCCGGCCTGAACGGAAGCAAGCCGTCGAGACGTGTCAAGACGATTTTGAACAGCCTGCCGGAGAAAGGAGGGTAAGGACATGATCAAAATCATGATCAAGAGAAAAGCGCCGAAGGAGAAGGAAAAAGAGCTTATAGATCTCATCACCCAGCTGCGAAGCGAGGCATCGAAGCAGCCAGGCTACATTTCCGGCGAGACGCTGCACGGAACCGCCAACCCCGAGGATTATCTGGTGATCAGTATCTGGGAATCGGACTATTTCTGGAAGAAGTGGATTGCAACGGAAGAGCGCAAGACCGCCCAGGGCAAGATCGACAAACTTCTCGGCAGCCCCACGGAATACGAGATCTACCAGTACCCCGGAAAAACAATGACACCGTGAGATCTGCGGCAGGTGACTGAAAAACGCCCCGTTTCGAACGGGGCGTTTTTGCAGAGTCGCATTTTCGTTGACACCCGTCAGGGGGTTCCACTATATTGCTGCCCGGGGTCTGCGGGAAGTACCCTCCCACGGCAATTTCCCCGGGCCCCGTTCTCGTGAAAAACCACACACCCTTCAGGAGGTCCATTATGGCGAAGGTCGGTGTCGTTCTGTCAGGCTGCGGCGTTTACGATGGAGCCGAGATTCACGAAGCAACCCTGACCCTCTTTTTTCTGGACAAGGCGGGCGCGGAGATTCTCTGCATGGCGCCGGACGTCAACCAGATGCACGTGATCGACCACATGTCAGGGGAGCCCGGCCAGGAGTCGAGGAATGTGCTCTGCGAGTCCTCCCGCATTGCCCGCGGCGATATCAAGAACATGAAGGGCGTGAAGGTCTCCGACATGGACGCCCTCATCTTTCCAGGAGGGTTTGGCGCGGCCAAGAACCTCTGCGACTTCGCCGTGAAGGGTCCCGACTGTGTCGTGAACCCCGAGGTAGCAAGACTCATCAAGGAGGTGCACGCGGCCCAAAAGCCCATCGGATTTATCTGTATTGCACCGGTGATCGCTGCCAGGGTCCTCGGTGCGGCAAGCCCGAAGCTCACGATCGGCAATGACCCCGGTGCCTCCGGTGCGATCGAAGCGATGGGTGGCAAGCATGTTCAAGCCCCTGTCGAGGGGATCGTCGTCGACGAGGCCAACAGGATCGTAACAACTCCGGCCTATATGCTGGGTCCCACCATCTCGAAGGTGGCCCAGGGCATCGAGAAGCTTGTGGCCGAGATTCTGAAAATGGC
>DATJPI010000125.1:0-25172 GCA_035506495.1 Syntrophales bacterium | reverse complement strand
CAATCCGCGGTTGCTCCGGATTTCCTGGAAGATCCGGGAACGGAAGCCGCCGCTGCCCAGGATGTAATCCAGAACGGTGAAGGGATAAAAATCAGGCGACTCCTTTCCCGGGCCGATCGCACCGATGATCACCGTCGACTGCGGAACCTTCTTCTCGTAGTAGTAGAGGGGGGCATTTTCCTGGGGCTTCGGCAGCGGCACCGTCCCAAAGTCGCCTTCGTCGTCCCAGTCCTCGAAATGGCGGCTGATCAAGTCTACGGCTTCCTGTTTCGACAGATCCCCCGTGATGGCTATGCGAAGGTTGCGGGGAAAGAAATAGGCCTTGTGGAACGACACCAGGTCCTCCCGCTCGATCTTCTCGATGGAAGCAATCACGGGCAGGTGTCCGCGGGGGTTGTCCGCGTAAATCGCTTTCTTGAATTCCCGGAATGCAAGCTTCTGGGGCTTGTCAAAGACCCTGCGGAGCTCCTCCATCTTGAGATTCTTTTCCTGGTCTAGCTTCGCCTCATCAAAGGCGGGACGACGGATGATATCGGCAAATAGTTTAAAAGCCCGGTTCAGGTCTTTTTTCAGGACGGAGAGGCTTGCCGTGCCGTATTCCATGCCCAGGCTGACGGAGATCGGGGCGGCAAGATATTCCAGTTCCTCATCCATCTGATCCCCGGACTGTTTTCCGGCCCCTCCGGTCCGCATCACGTCTCCCGTCATCTCTGCAAGACCCTCTTTTCCGACAGGCTCGTAGATGGAGCCGGCACCGACGATAAGGGAAACGTTCACCAGAGGCAACTCCCGGTTCTCGAGGTAGTAAAGGGTAAGGCCGTTGTCAAGCACGACCCTTTCCGGCTTGGGAGGTGAAAACTTGATTTCCTCGTAGCCGATCCGGTCCGGGTCCGGCCAGGGTGCGGGCTTTGCTTGATCCGCCGGCTCGGCCAGGCCGAGACCGGTCGACAGCATCAGGATCAGAAGGCTGAAGGCAAGGGTTCTTTTCACGGTTTCTCCTTCTTCTTCAGGACGGCCACCGTCCGGTTCTCCTCGGTCAGGTATTTCTTCGCCGCTGCCATGACATCCTTTGGCGTGACCTTTTCGATCATCTGGACGTAACGGGTCAGGTAGCGATAGTCGCCCGTGATGATCTCGTAGTAGGACAGCCGGCTCGACAGGCCGGAATTCGAACTGAGATCACGAATGAACTCCGCTCGCAATTGATTGATAATTTTCTCCAGCTCCTGTTTCTTCACAGGTTCCGTTTTGAGCTTTTCGATTTCTTGGTAGATGGCCTGTTCCAGTTCTTCGGCCGTGTGGGGGTGCCTGGGCGTCCCGGTGACCATGAAGAGGTTGGGGTAGCGGGCGGCCGGCATCCCATTGGTGGCGCTCACGTCTTCCGCGATCTGTTTGCCCTGAACGATGGAGCGGTGGAAGCGGGATGTTCGCCCTTTCGAGAGGAGGGCTTCGATGACATCGAAGACGTAATCCTCCGCAGCGGGCAGCGTCGGCTTGTGCCAGCCGATGATGAGATATGGGTTTGCGTCGGCGATGAGTTCCGTCCGTTTCTCCCCGCCTTGCAGCGGCTCCTCGGTCACAGGATGACCCTCAAGCTTGTGGGAGGCGATGGCGCCGAAATATTTTTTCACGATCTCCAACGTTTTCGCCGTATGGATGTCTCCCACAATGGCGATGACCGTGTTGTTCGGTGAATGGTACTGTTTGAAAAAAGCCTCCAGATAATCCGGTGTCAGAAAGGAGATGTCTGACGGCCATCCGATAATGGGACGTCGGTAGGGGCTGGCGGAGAAGGCAGTGGCCGTAAAGAGTTCCATCAGTTTTCGGGAGGGAACGGAGTCATAGGTCTGCCGTCGCTCCTCCATCACGACGTCACGCTCCGTGTAAAACTCCCTCATGACGGGATTCGTCATCCGGTCGGCCTCGATGCGGGCCCAGAGTTCGATCCGGTTCGCAGGCAGGCTCACCTTGTATGTCGTTACATCCTGCCCCGTCGAGGCATTGAGGTCCACAGCCCCGTTTTCCGAGTAGAGCCGGTCAATCTCGTTTTCGACGATCCACTCCTTGGCTTCATTCTGAAGCTCTTTGAGCTCCTTTGCCATACTGTCAATTTCGGCTTTGTCGGCTTGGCTGCCTTTCATGCGTTCGCGGTCAAGCGCCGTTCCCTTCTCGCGGATCTTCTTCAGGACCCTCTCTTCTTCCTTGAAGTTTTTCGTCCCGATCGTCGTGGTGCCCTTGAAGAGCATATGTTCGAGAAGGTGGGCGGCGCCCGTTCTGCCTTCTCCATCTTCGACAGCACCGACGCGATGGCGGATGTAGAAGGATACGGTGGGACTCGTGTGCCTTTCCACCAGCAAAATGCGCATGCCATTTTCCAGAGTGACCCTCTGGACACGATCTTCGAGGTTGTAGGCTGGAAGCGCCTTCGGGGCCGCGATCACGGCAATGAGGAGCAAGAGAGCCCCAAGGGCGACGGAACGCAATGACAGGGTAATTTTCATTGTATGCAGTGGAGTCATGACGGATTATTTCTCTCCCCGTATAATTTCCAGAGACGAAACGCGGCAAAAAGTATGCCGCAGCCACCGACGAGAACGATGAAATTGGATGCAAAGAAAAGCATTACGAATTCCTGGGGGTTCTTCATATTGTAGGCGGAAAGCAGCAGGGTGATCCCCCAGTACAGAAAGAACAAGGAAAGGATGCCGATCAGGATGTTTCTTACGTAGAGAATGACCATCATTCATGTATTCGAAGGTCTTGCCGGCTGGTCCGGAAGTCCTTGCCAAGGCGGAACGAATTTTTCCGGTTATTATGACGAAGGGGGCGGATAAATTCAATCTTTTTCAATGAAATCCTTCTCCCGGCCCGTTGCTCTTGTTCGGTTTTTCAAGGACTGGAAGTCCTGTGCCGAGATGCCGGACTCCAGACAGGGAAGGAGGGAGTTGTTCTGGAAAAAGGGCTCTCTCACGATGTCATACCGCGCTTGCCGAACCGCCTCATCCCAGAGAGCCGTACCGGGAATCGGCGAATACTCGGCGAGCATCGGTCGTGCCCCGAGGCGCCGCACAAAGTCGATGCTCGCCTCGATCTCACGGGCCTGTTGACCCGGCAAGCCGCACAGCAGATAGATTCCGATCTCTGCCTCTCCATAGCCTGCTTCCCTCAGATAGGCAACGGCCCGACGAAGTTCTTCCGTTGTAACTTTGCCCCCGGTTTGAGACTGACGCGAGGCAGAGACCGTCTCAAAACCGAATCGGATCGTCCGGAACCCGGATCGGTGAAGAAGCTGCGCCAGGCGTGGGGTCACCTCCCGGAGGTGAAGGCCGTTGGGACAATGAAACTGGACGGCCAGGCCCCGCCGGAGGATCTCCTCGAGCATGGGGATAGACCGTTGTGCGGAGTGCACCAGCAGGGCATCATCATAAAAAGCGAAATGCTTTGCGCCATGAGCCAGGCTCCAGTGTTCGATCTCATCCACGACCCGGATGGGGTCTCGAATCCGAAATCGGGGATTGAGAAGATGCGAGGCGCAGTAGCTGCAGCGAAACGGGCACCCCCTTGATGTCAGAATCGGGACTGCGTCCCGCCAGTGACAGAGATCCATGGCGGGGTAGGGGTAGCTGTCGAGATCGCTTGCATCGAAGTCAAACGCAACCCGCAGGCCGAGCAGATCCCCGAGAACGGACGGTAGTGCAAGTTCCCCTTCGCCCGAAATGACGACATCGGCCCTCGAGAAGGCCCGTGCATGATCAAGGCAGAGGGTCGCATAGTTGCCGCCCAGCAGGACCGTCACGCCTGGCCACATGGTACGGACTTCCCCGATGGTCTCTACGACACCGGGGTACCAGTAGGTCATCATGGAGCTCACCAGGACGACGTCGGGTCTGCCTGCAGCATGCAGGAACTCTCGGAACACCTTCGGCGGCATGCCGTATCGACGGTACCGTTTGCGGATTTGCCTCAGGGGCTCGGGCTTGGGGATCTCTTCCCTGTGAAATTTTCCGCATCCCCAATCCTCACGCCTTCTGTCCCCCGCCGGACCCCCTGGAAGCAGTTCTGTCAGAGGGGGGGACAGACAATCAATCAGCTGCACCCGAAAATCGCAGAGGCGCAGAAGCGCTGCCAGATAGAGCAGACCCAGAGGTCTCACCCAGAGATCATAAGCGGCAAAGTCGTGAATCCATGGGTTGATGAGCAGAATTTTCCTGGGCGACATCCCGGCCATCCCTGTTCCGACTCGAATCCGAAGCGATGAAAGTATAACAAGGCAGCACGGAGGCTGCAAGAAGCGATGACTTCCCTGAGAAAAGGCTTGAAGGGGAAAAGGATAATTGCTAACATGCCGCATCGTCCGACAGGGGGTCCTGAACGGCTGAAGCCTTCCGCCGATCGCTCTTATGAAAGCCGTCATCCAGAGAGTCGACAGTGCCTCGGTCAGCATCGACGGGGTGGAGATTTCCCGCATCGGCGCGGGGCTTCTCGTCCTGCTCGGGGTCGAGAGGGGTGACGGCGAGAAGGATGCCGATTTTCTCCTCGACAAGATCATCCACCTGCGCATTTTCGAGGATGGCGAGGGAAAGATGAACCTTTCCCTGCTCGACATCTCCGGAGAACTCCTCGTGGTGTCCCAGTTCACCCTGCTGGCGGACTGCCGCAAGGGACGAAGACCCTCCTTTACGGATGCGGCCGAACCGGAGACCGCTACAAAGCTCTATGAATACCTGCTCTCTAAGGCGAAGCTGAAGGTCGCCAAGGTCGGGCAGGGACAATTCCAGGCCATGATGAAAGTGGGTCTCGTCAACGATGGGCCTGTCACAATCCTATTGGACAGCAGGAGACACGACTCGAAGTGACAACGAAGATCAAAGCCGTTGAGCTCCCTCCCAGTTTTATCCGGATCGACAAGGAGGGGGTCTGGTACTACAGAGGAAATGAGATGTTCCGCAAGGACATCGTGAAGCTCTTTTACGAAAATCTGAAACGGGATGAGCAAGGAAATTATTACATCGAGCTCGAAAACGATCTGGCGTCCCTCGAAGTGGAGGATGCGGCCTATGTCGTGACCGCTGTCTACAAATTGGGGTCCAACGACGAGGGCAATGAACGGATCTCCGTTCTGCTCAATGACGAGACCCTGGAGGAGCTGGACTGCGGATCGCTGCGCATCGAGGACAACAACGTCCTGTATTGCACCGTCAAACCCGTTGGCCACAAAGCCCGCTTCCTTCGGGCGAGTTACTATCAAATTGCGGAATATTTCGACTACGACGACGCCGGGGACTCCTATTTTCTGCCCCTGAACGGCGCTCGGTATTACATCAAGAATCACAGCAGCCGATGACCCCGGGGCGGAAAAGTGAAGTACATTCCCTGCCTGAACTGACACAACGAGTATCTGGAGGAATCCCTCATGGATCAGGAAATTAGAATGGCATTGACGTTTGATGATCTGCTGCTCGTCCCCTCCGAATCTTTACTGTTGCCCAAGGACGTGGACACAAGGACCTGCCTGACGAACAACATCATCATGAATATCCCCATCGTCAGCGCCGCCATGGACACCGTGACGGAGTCCCAGACGGCTATCTGCATGGCCCGAGAGGGCGGAATCGGCATCATTCACCGCAACATGAGCATCGAGCGGCAGGCGATCGAGGTGGACAAGGTCAAGAAATCAGAAAGCGGCATGATTGTCGACCCCATCACAATCGAACCGGAGCAGAAGGTAAAGGCCGCCCTCGAGCTCATGAGCCACTACAGGATCTCGGGAGTGCCTGTCGTCAAGGGTCGGAGGCTCGTGGGAATCCTGACGAACCGTGATCTCCGCTTCGAGACCAACCTCGAGCAACCCGTTTCCAATGTGATGACGAAGGACAAGCTTGTGACGGTGTCCCAGAACATCAGCCTCGAGGATTCGAAGAAGCTGCTTCACAAGCATCGGATCGAAAAACTGCTCGTCGTCGATGATGATTTCAACCTCAAGGGCCTCATCACGATCAAGGACATCGAGAAGATCCAGAAATACCCCAACGCCTGCAAAGACCAGCTCGGGCGCCTCCGGGTCGGTGGTGCCGTAGGCATCACGGACCGGGAAGCGAGGATCCAGGCTCTCCTGAACGCGGGCTGCGATGTGATCTGCATCGACACCTCGCACGGCCACTCCAAAGGGGTCCTCGATGCCGTCGGGAACACGAAAAAGAATTTCCCCGCCGCCGAAGTCATCGCCGGAAACGTCGCCACCTTCGAGGGAGCCGAGGCCCTCATCAAGGCCGGGGCGGACGCGGTCAAGATCGGTGTCGGACCGGGCTCGATCTGCACGACGCGGATCGTCGCCGGGATCGGGGTCCCCCAGATGACGGCCATCATGGAATGCGCCCGGGCATCGGCCAAATACGGAATCCCCATGATCGCCGATGGGGGGATCAAGTATTCCGGCGACATCACCAAGGCCCTGGGGGCCGGGGCTCACAGCGTCATGATCGGCGGCCTCTTCGCGGGCACCGAGGAAAGCCCCGGCGAGACCGTTCTCTTCCAGGGCAGAAGTTACAAAGTGTATCGTGGCATGGGATCTCTCGAGGCCATGAAGGAAGGCAGCCGGGACCGCTACATGCAGGATGACATCGAGAGCACCCTGAAACTCGTTCCGGAAGGCATCGAGGGTCGCGTGCCGTTCCGAGGGTCACTCTCGAACAGCATCTACCAGATCATGGGCGGCCTGAAGGCTGGCATGGGCTACGTGGGCTGCCGCAGCATCGAGGAGCTGCGGAAGAAGGCCCGTTTCGTGAGAATCACTCCATCCGGGCTCCGCGAGAGCCATGTTCACGATGTGATCATTACGAAGGAAGCCCCGAACTACCGCATCGACTAGGCGTTCTTTCCGCAAAGGGGTCCTTTCGCCAAACCCATTTATTCACTTTCAGAAGCTGGGCATGATTGCTTTTTCTCGCGGGACTGGTGTATGATTGACGAAACATCGGGTCTGTCATAATATTTATATATCTCAAATACTTAGGATTTCATGAAGCACGTCGATTTTGTTCACCTCCACCTCCACACCCAGTACAGTCTGCTGGACGGCACGATCCGCCTTGCCGATCTCTTCAAGAAAGCCCGCGACTACAGGATGCCCGCAGTTGCCATCACGGACCACGGCAACATGTACGGGGCTGTCGATTTCTACCAGCAGGCCTACAAGGCCGGGGTCAAGCCCATCATCGGCTGTGAACTTTACGTAGCGCCGAAGAGTCGCTTTGACAAAACGAGCGAGGGTCCCGGGGAGACGGCGCGTCACCTCATCGTCCTGGTCAAAAACCTGCAGGGTTACAGAAATCTGATCCGGCTCACCTCAACGGGATTTCTCGAGGGATTCTACTACCGGCCGCGTGTCGACAAGGAATTCCTGGCCCAGCACAGCGAGGGTCTCATCGCTACGAGCGCGTGCCTCCACGGAGAGGTCGCCGACTGGATCCTCAAGGGGGACCTCGAACGGGCAAAAGCATCGGCCAAGCAATATCTCGAGATCTTCGGAGAGGGAAACTACTATCTGGAGATGATGGAGAACGGGATTCCGGAGCAGTCCCTCGTCAATGAACGACTCATGGAGATCTCGAAGGAGATGTCCATTCCCCTTGTCGCCACCAATGATTGCCACTACCTGGACCGGGCCGATTCGGAGGCTCACGAGGTGCTCTTGTGCATCCAGACGGGAAAGACCATGGACGACCCCGGGCGGATGCAGTTCGCGACGGACGCCTTCTATCTCAAATCGCCCGACGAAATGAAGCAGCTCTTCGCTTACTGTCCGGAGGCCGTCGAAAATACCGTGGCCATTGCGGAGAAATGCAATCTCAAGCTTGACTTCAACCAGATCTTTCTGCCGCACTTCGAAATCGGACAGGGTCGTTCGCTGGACGAGCACTTGCAGGACATGTCAAAGGCGGGACTTGAGAAGCTCTTGCCCAAGATCCTCCAAGGCCAGGACCCGTCCCTGAAGCAGAAATACGAAAAACGCCTCGAGCGGGAACTCGATATCATCAAGTCCATGGGGTTTGCAGGCTACTTTCTCATCGTTTCCGACTTCATCCATTATGCGAAGAGTCGCAACATTCCCGTCGGCCCTGGACGCGGCTCAGCCGCGGGGAGTCTCGCGGCTTACGCCATCGGCATCACCGAGATCGACCCGATCCGTTACGGCCTGTTCTTCGAGCGGTTTCTGAACCCGGACCGCAAGAGCATGCCCGACATCGACACAGATTTCTGCATGGAGGGCCGCGATGAGGTGATCCGGTACGTCTCCGAGAAATACGGCAGCGACCGCGTGGCCCAGATCATCACCTTTGGGAAGATGCAGGCAAAAGCCGTCATCCGGGATGTGGGACGGGCCCTGAACATGCCCTATGGCGAGGTGGACCGAATTGCCAAGTTGGTCCCCAACGTCCTGAACATCTCCCTGGACGATGCCATCAAGCAGGAGCCCCGCCTCCAGGAGGAATCGAAAAAGAACGAGAAGGTCCGCCGTCTCCTTGCCTTGTCGCGCTCTCTGGAGGGGCTCAACCGCCATTCCTCGACGCATGCCGCGGGGGTGGTGATTTCCGATAAGCCCCTCGTCGAGAGAGTGCCCCTCTGCAAGAGCCCCAATGAAGACGTCGTGACGCAGTACTCCATGAACGATCTCTCCGCCGCAGGGCTCACGAAATTCGACTTTCTCGGCCTCAAGACGCTGACCGTCATTCGCGATGCCCTGAAATTCATCGAGGAAGGGAAGGGCGTCCGGATCGACATCTCCGACATCCCCCTGGATGATCGCAAGACTTTCCTGCTTTTGTCCAAGGGAGAGACGGACGGAGTCTTTCAACTGGAAAGCCGGGGCATGAAGGAGATTCTCGTCGGCATGAAGCCTGACTGCTTCGAGGACATCATCGCGCTGATCGCCCTCTATCGCCCGGGCCCCCTGAAAAGCGGCATGGTGCAGGAATTCATCTCCCGCAAGCAGGGCAAAACCAGGAGCACCTATGAAGTGCCGACGCTTGAGCCCATCCTGAAAGAGACCTACGGTGTCATCCTCTACCAGGAGCAGGTCATGCAGATTGCCAGCGCCCTTGCCAATTACACCATGGGCGAGGCGGACACCTTCCGCAAGGCCATGAGCAAGAAAAACTCCGCGGAGATGGAGAAGGAAAAGCCCAAATTTCTTGCCGGGGCCCTCAAAAACAAAATCCCCGAGGCTAAAGCCCGGAAGATCTTCGATCAGATGGAGACCTTTGCCGGCTACGGCTTCAACAAGTCGCACAGCACTGCCTACGCGATGATTTCTTACCAGACGGGCTACCTGAAGGCGCATTACCCCGTGGAATTCATGGCAGCGCTTCTGACCAGTGAAAAGGGGAACCGCGACAAGGTCATCAAGCACATCAGCGTATGCAAAGAAATGGGAATCAACGTCCTGCCTCCCGATATCAATCAGTCGGTGCTGGACTTCAATGTCGACGAGGGCCATATCCGCTTCGGCCTTGCAGCCGTGAAAAACGTCGGGGAGAGCGCCATTGAATCGATCATCGAATCGAGAGTTCAGGAGGGTCCCTTCAAATCCTTTCTTGATTTCTGCTCCCGCGTCGACCTCCGGAAGATTAACAAGCGGGTCGTGGAGAGTCTCATCAAGTGCGGCGCCTTCGATTCCCTGCATTACAGGAGGCGCCAACTCATTGAGAACTTTGAACGGGTCATGGATGTCGGCCAGAAAGCCCAGGATCAGAGATTCAGTGACCAGACAAGTCTCTTCGACGGATCCGAAAGTGGGTCGGCGGGGAGCCCGTATACGGAGAAGGATGTACTGCCCGAAACGGAAGAGTGGGATCACAGCGATATGCTCCTCCATGAAAAAGAGACCCTGGGTTTCTACATCACGGGCCATCCGCTTCTGAGATATGCTGACAAGCTGAAACTCATCACAGA
Organism: Syntrophales bacterium; assembly: GCA_035506495.1. Taxonomy (GTDB): domain Bacteria; phylum Desulfobacterota; class Syntrophia; order Syntrophales; family UBA2192; genus UBA2192. Next base: position 15,218 of record DATJPI010000125.1, on the reverse strand, counting down.
CGCCGACTCCGAAAAAATCACGGAGCTGCGGGACAAGGATGCCGTTACCATGGCCGGCATCGTGAGTCATAAACGCGAGGTCCCCACCCGGAAAAAAGATACCATGGCCTACGTGACTATTGAGGATCTAAAGGGGTCCTTCACGGGGATTGTCTTTGCCGATATCTATCAACTATATAGAGACTTGCTCGGTTCGGATGAGCCCCTTCTTTTCAAAGGTACCCTGGATGTAACCGAAGAGAGCAGCCGACTGATCGTCTCGGAAGTTCACCGCCTGACGGAGTACAATGGCGTGAGCTTCAGCTCCATCCATGTCGTCATCGACGCCCAGCGAATGGACGGCAGCGATCTGGACAGTTTGCGGGAGATCTGCCGTAAGCATCCGGGCAAACATGACTTCTATCTGCACCTGCTTCTGCCGAACCAAAGCGAGACCGTCGTCTACCTGGGAAGCGAGTCGAAAATCAACATCTCGCAGCCTCTCAAAGACGATGTCGAACGTCTCCTCGGACCGGGATCGGCGAGATTCCACTGATTTCTAAATATATTGTTCATTCTGTGAGGACAGAGCGTGCCGGGCCACGTGGACAGAACCTATCGTCAATTCGTACCTACTCGTAATCTTTGCAGTTTTTCTGTAAAAATCAGCGAAACAGACCTCTATATTCTTGCCGATTCTGATCTGTCCGACCTGGCATTTGAGTCGGCCATGAAAGGCCGTCTGCAAATCGAGGAATACATCAATGTTCATCCCTTGTTCAGAACATCGCTTGTTCCCGTTTCTTTTGACAAGCTCGCACCGGATATCGTTAAAGACATGTTAAGTGCTTCCCACATTGCAGATGTCGGCCCCATGGCTTCGGTGGCCGGGGCGATCGCAGAGCATGTGGGAAGGGTCCTTCTCCAGAAGAGCTCGAATGTAATCGTAGAGAATGGGGGAGATCTTTTCATTCATATAAAGGATAACCTATCGGTGGGAATTTTTGCCGGTGACTCTCCGTTGACAGGCAAGCTCGCCTTGAGAATCGATGCGAAGGAAACCCCGCTGGGACTCTGCACGTCATCGGGCACGGTAGGGCATTCTTTGAGTTTTGGGAGAGCGGATGCTGTCTGCATTAAATCTCACTCGGCGACTCTGGCCGATGCAGCCGCAACATCCGTTGGAAATCTGATCCAGAAGAAGGCTGACGTAAAGAAAGGCCTTGCAAGAGCGATGTCGATCAAAGGGGTCGTAGGTGTCCTGATCGTAAAGGGAGACATTCTGGCCGTCCAGGGATCCATGGAGTTGAAAAGCGTTTAAATGAAACATCCGCATAATTAGTTTACATAACATATATTATCAGACATATTGATGCCTCTCAATGCTCTGCCGACTATCTCGTTCAATGAGCCGGCCTTCATCCCCCTCATGATCCACCTTCTTCTACCTGCATCCTGATTCCCATCCTAACAGATACCCTGAGAGATTTAGAATCTGGAGAAAATACAGACTCTCCTCTACTTGAGATGTAATTTGATTTTTATTGACTATCAATAATTATTTAATCATGAAGGAATGTTAGCGCAGATATATGAATCATTTTCGACTTTATTGAATCGCTATCCCTGAAGTTAAAAATTATGATTCTTATTAAGGTATGCCATTATTTATCGTATACTTATTCAACATATATTCTAATTTAGTTTCATTATCAATTACATGTCATATTAAGGTATTGCAATAATCGTATGAATTATAATGTATTTTTAAATCGCTGTGCCAATGTATATTGGATAATTGATCTCTGACGAAAGGTGGGGCTCAGAGCCCCTCTTCGGAGAGTTTTTTGACCAGATCGGCCTGCTTGGCCGTGAGTTTCTTGGGAACATCCACAAATATACGGACGAATTGATCCCCCGACCCTTCACCTTTTAAATGGGGTACACCAAATCCCTTCATCCTTATCTTTGTATTGCTCTGTGTACCCGCCGGGATTTTCAGCCTTTTTGACCCATTCGCCAGCGTAGGGACCTCGATCGTTGAACCCAGGCAGGCCTGGGAAAAACTGACCGTTCTTTCCACATAGAGATCATCCCCATCCCTTGAAAAGATGGGGTGAGGCAATACGCCGATATTCAAGTACAGATCGCCCTCAGGTCCGCCGTATGGCCCGTGAAGCCCTTTTCCGGCGAGCCGGAGCTTTTTACCGGAAGAGATCCCCGGAGGGATTTTTACATTGACGTCCTCTATAACATCGCCTTTCTTGAGGGAGAGCTTCTTCTCCGCGCCCATAACGGATTCTTCAAGAGTAATCGAGAGGTTATACTCAATATCCTGTTGCTGCTCATGGGCGGGGGCCTCACGCCTGTCGAAGACTTGTTCTCCGAACATCTCGCCAAACGGGTCAACCCTCCGTTGGGAATAGCCGCGCCTTCTTGTTCCTGTAGCCCCTCGTCCTCCGAATTGGGTATATTCGCCTCCGATGTTGCCGAATCCGAAGCCTCTTAGGATGTCATTGATATCGAAATTACGGAAGATGTCTTCCTGGGTGAATTTCTGGCGGAAGGCGTCAGTGCCGAACTCATCATATTGTTTGCGCTTTTCCGGATCGCTCAGGACGGCGTAGGCCTCGCTGATCTGTTTGAATTTCTCCTCCGAGCGCTTTTTGTCCGAGGGATTCCGGTCAGGGTGATGCTTGAGGGCAAGCTTTCGGTAGGCTTTCTTGATATCGTCTGTGCTTGCGCCCTTATCGACACCGAGTACCTTATAGTAATCTTCGGCCATGATGTTCTCCCAAGCCCCACAGGGGAAAATCTGTTCCTAAGATAGGGCAGCGAGCGCTTCGCGTCAATAGGACTGTCTTTCAAGCCGAAGTCGATCGATCAAGCGGCCCGGCCAAGATCAAAGGCCTTGAGATTGGCCTTGATGATCTTTTCTGGCAGGTTTTCAGCGAGGACTTTCTTCCAGTCCTCCGGACTGATTTCCGGGATGAAGCGGGAAATGGCGCCTAGCATGACCGTATTGACCGCCCTGCGGTTACCCGATTGGGCAGCAAGCTCCAGACCCGGGATGACTTTCACCCGGTCCTTTCCAACCTGTCTCTGGAGGCTTTCGAAGATCTCCTTCGGGTAATCGGCTTCGCCGAGGTTGACAGAGGGTGGATAGATCTCTTCGTTGTTAACGAGAACCATACCGCCCGTTTTCAGATAATCAAGGTATCGGAGAGATTCCAGTTTCTCGAAGGCGACAATCACATCGATGTCGCCCTTCCTGGCCAGGGGCGAATAGACCTTCTTCCCATAGCGAACATGACTGGTCACGCAGCCGCCCCGCTGGGCCATGCCGTGTACCTCGCTTTTTTTTACGTCGTAGCCTTTCTCCATCATGACCTGGCAAATGATATCACTTGCCAGGAGGATTCCCTGACCCCCCACTCCGGCAAGCAACAGGCTTTTCCCTTTTTCGTCCATCTTCTTATTTGTCCTCCTGCAGAATCGCTTCCTGGCGGCAGAGCTGAGCGCAGAACGTGCAACCCGTACACAGCGTTTCGTCAATGACGGCGATCCCTTTCTGTTTCTTTCGCTCCGGCTTCGGTGGCAGACCCGTCTTTTCGAAATCTTTCCATGAAATGGCCGGGCAGCCGCTGCTGAGACAGACCTTACAGCCAATGCATACTTCCGGATCGATGACGAACGGCTTCGCCCTCTCGACCTTCTTGCTCATCAGCAGCACGCAGGGCGCCCTGGATACGATCAGGGATGGGCCTTCCTTCTGTAGCTCCTGCTTCAGGACCTCCGTTGTATTCTTGAAGTCAAGCGGATCGATCACTTTGACGTTGTCGATCCCCAGGACTTTTCCAAGCGCCGCAAAATCCAGTTCTTTCGCCTTCTCGCCCTGGAGGGTGCAACCCGTGGCCGGATGCTCCTGCATGCCTGTCATGGCCGTAGTCCGGTTGTCAGCAATAATGATGACGGCATCGCTACAGTTGTAGGCCACGTTGAGAAGGGACGTAATCCCTGAGTGGATGAAAGTGGAATCGCCGATAACGCCGACCACCTTCCCCTTCCCTTTCGTTCCGAGGGCCCGGCTCATGCCGTGGGCAATGCCGATGCTTGCCCCCATGCAGATGCAGCTGTCCATACCGGACAGGGGTTTCATGTAGGAAAGCGTGTAACATCCGATATCACCGGCTACAAAAGTCTTGAGCTTGCCCAGCGAGTAGAAAAGTCCGCGATGGGGGCATCCGGGGCAGAGGTTCGGCGGCCTCGGCGGGATCGTCTGCAGAGTGATGGCGGGAGCTGGCGATTTCCCTGTGAGTCCTTTTTCCACCACACCGGGGTCGAACTCGTTTGTGTAGGGGAATACGGCCTTTCCCGTCACCTCGATCCCCATGGCCTTCACCTGCTCCTCGATGAAGGGGTCGAGCTCCTCGATAACGTAAAGCTTTTTCACCCTTGAGGCAAATTCGCGGATCATCTTCGCGGGCAGCGGATGCACGCAACCGAGTTTGAGGTAGGAGTATTCTGGAAAGACGTCCTTGGCGTAGTTGTACGGCATGCCCGCAGTGATGATTCCCACCTCGGTGTTTCCCATCTCCATGCGGTTTCCCTCAAACGTCTCCACCCATTCGCGGAGCGCCGCAGTCCTTTTCTCGACTTCGACCCGCCGGGCCCGGGCGTTCATCGGCACCATGACGTATTTAAGAGGAAGATGCCGGATCTCCGTTCTGTCCCCGGCCTTCACGGGTTCCTCGAGACGGACCACGGACTTGGAGTGGGAAACACGGGTCGTCGTCCGGAGGAAAACCGGTGTGTCGAACTTCTCGCTCAGCTCGAAGGCAAGCTTGATGTAATCCTTCGCCTCCTGGCTCTCGGCAGGCTCCAGCATGGGGATTTTGGCGAACTTGGCATAGTTGCGGTTGTCTTGTTCGTTTTGCGAGCTGTGCAGTGACGGGTCGTCCGCCGTAATGATCACGAGCCCTCCGTTTGTCCCGGTGTAGCTTACCGTGAACAGAGGATCCGCGGCCACGTTGACGCCCACGTGCTTCATCACCGCCATGGCCCGGGACCCTGCCAAAGCGGCGCCAATGGCCACTTCGAGCCCGACCTTCTCATTCGGAGACCACTCGGCATAGACCCCTTTGTACTGGGCGAAAGTCTCCAGGATTTCCGTGCTCGGCGTTCCGGGATAACCGGCGCCGAATGTGGCACCGCACTCCCAGGCGCCTCGGGCAATCGCCTCGTTTCCTGACATGAGTTCCTGCATCGTTCTTTTCATCGTGCTCCTTCCTCTTTATCCCAGCTGCGCGATCTTGCGCTTGAGCAGTGACGAGGCTGCGGGGTCTTTGGTTTTCTCCAGCGCCTTTTTGTAATATTCGGTCGCTTTCCCGAGATCGTTCATCTCTTCGTAAACGCGCGCCATGTTCCGATAGCCGAGGCTCTCAAAGACATTGCCTGGATTTGATCCTGCAACCTTGTTGAAGGTATCGAGGGCCTTGTCGTATTCCTTCTTCGCTTCGTAGGCATATCCGATCCCGAATCGGGCGTACAGTGTGCGGAGATCCTTGGTGGACGCCTTCTCAAGGAAGGCCGTATAGATCTGGATCGTCCGGTCATACTCCCCTGTTTCAAAATAGAAACTGCCCAGTTCATAGCGGGCCGCCTGTGCGGCATCGCTTGAAGGGTATTTCTCTACGACGTCGGCAAGAGCCTTCATCGCCACGGGTATGGCCGCCCCCATCCCCATGGGGTCGGCTTTCATGGCCTTCAATCTTGCGTCGAAGTAGAGCTTGCCCGCGTCCTTTTCATAACTGGCGGAGTAGAATAAATACCCCGCCCCCAGAACGATCACGACAGCGAACACGCCGGCCGACGCGTATAGCTTCTGCCGGTTCTGACGGGCATAGTCCAGAATCTTGGCGAAGGTTTCCTGGAAAACATCGGTCTGTTCCAAGTCTCTTTTATCCATTTTTGCCGCAGCCATAGTGAATTCTCCCGGAGGGATTTTATGTATTCTGCATCGCCGTGAAAATAGCGGCCACGGCCGCCGGGGCCCGGACAATCTTCCCTTCCCGGTTCAGGAAGGCATGAACCGTTGAGCCCTCGACGAGCAGCCTTTCATGCTTCTCGTCCCAGATCTCATAGGCAAACTTTACGCTTGCACGCCGATAGTAATCGATGCGGGTCTCGACGATCACGATGTCGTCATAACGTGCCGGATAGAGGTAGTGGCAATCCAGCTGCGTCAAAGGCAGGAAGAATCCTTCCTTTTCCATCTCGTTGTAGACGACACCCGCCTCCCTCATTAGCTCCGTTCGTCCGATCTCGAACCAGCGGATGTAGTTCGTATGGTAGACAATCCCCATCGCATCGGTGTCGGCATAGATGACGCGAATCTTAATGATGCCGGTCTTCAATGAATCGTCTCCAGTCCCGTATGAAGCCTTCCATCAGCTGCCATCCGGGAGATACGACGACGCCGCTTTCTCGCGCCGCAGTCTCGCCGTAGCTTCTGCCGTTTCCCAAGTTGTCCGACGCAATCGAGGAGAAAACGGCAAAGGGGCTCGCCTCGGAGACGTGCGTCTTTTTTGCCACCGGCGTCGGGTGATCGCTGAGCACAAGAACCCGGTAATCACCGAGGCTGCCGATTCCCTTGAGGACGGTTCCCACGACCTTCTCATCGAAATCCTCGAGGGCCTTGATTTTCCCTTCTGTGTTTCCCTCGTGACCCATCTCGTCGGGGGCTTCGACGTGAACAAAGACGAGGTCCTTCTCGCGAAGCGCCTCGAGTGCCTTTTCAGCTTTTCCGACGTAGTTCGTGTCGATATAGCCTGTGGCTCCTTCCACTTTCAGCACCTGGAGACCCGCATAGACCCCGAGCCCGTTCAGCAGATCGACGGCGGAGATCATGCCGCCGCGCAGTCCGAATTTTTTCGAGAGGGGCTCCATGGCCGGCTTTCCGCCCTGGCCCCAGAGCCAGATGGAAGTGGCCTTCTTCTTGCCTTTTTCTTCGCGAAAGCGGTTGATCGGATGGTCCTTCAGCACCTCTCGCGATTTCCGCATCAGGTTGAGCACCTCTTCGGCCCCCTTGCCCGTCGGCAAGTAGGCTCCCGTCGCCTGGCCCGTGATGTCGTGGGGCGGGGTCGTCTCCACGACCGGACCGCCTCCTTTCCAGACGAGCAGATGCCGGTAACCCACACCAGGGTAAAACTTCAGCCGCGGTGAACCGATGGCCTGATCGAGCCCGAGGATGATCTCCCGTGCCTCGGCCGTGGTGATGTGACCAGCCGTAAAGTCCGCCATGACAGAGTCCGGACCTTCTCCGAGAGTAACGAGATTGCACCGAAACGCAAGATCACCCGGATCAAGCTCAACACCCATGCTCGCTGCTTCGAGGGGCCCCCGTCCGGTGTAGCACCTCGCAGGATCGTAGCCGAGCACCGAAAGAATCGCCACGTCGCTGCCGGGCTTCATCCCCTTTGGGACCGTGTCGATGAGCCCGAGGGTTCCCTTCCGTGCCATCCAGTCCATGTTGGGGATCTTCGCGTATTCCAGCGGGGTCTTCCCGCCCAGGCTTTCGACGGCCCAGTCCGCCATGCCGTCGCCCAGCAGCACTACATACTTCATTTCAGTCTGTCGTCCTCGATGCGAATGCGCACCGTTTTTCCCTTCAGCACGGCCAGCCGGTCGATCTCCTTCAGGGCCGCCCGCATGTCTTTCTCCCGCGATTCGTGGGTCGTCATGACGACGGGAACAGAGCCTGCCTTGTCCTGGGCCCTGCCCTTCTGGATCACGGCGGAGATGCTGATGTTGTGCTTTCCGAGAATCCCGGAAATCCTCGAGAGTACGCCGGGCCGGTCCAGGGCCGAGAAACGGAAATAGTAATTGGTCACGATGTCGTCCATCGGCATCAGTTCGATGTTCTCGATGCGATCCTCCGATAGCGAACGAGACGGGACCCTGCGCGAGACTCCCTGCAGCAGGTCGCGACTGATGTCGATCAGATCGGCGACAACGGCGCTCGCCGTGGGCATCATGCCCGAGCCCTGCCCGAAGAGGAACACGGGCCCCGAGGCGTCGCCGCGGATGTGCAGGGCGTTGTAGTTGCCGTTGACACTGGCCAGCAGGTGATCGAAGGGGATCATCGTCGGGTGGATGCGCGCTTCGATCGTGTCGCCTCTCTGGATCGCGATGGCCAGCAGCTTGATCCGGTATCCCAGCTCCTTGGCAAACTCGATGTCCTGCTGGCTCACCCCTGTGATGCCCTCCCGGTAGATCTCTTCCAGTTTTACCTTCTTGCCGTACGACAGGGAGAGCACGATCCCCAGCTTGTGGGCCGTGTCGATGCCCTCCACGTCGAAGGTGGGGTCCGCCTCGGCAAAACCCAGGGCCTGGGCCTCACGGAGCACCGTCTTGAAGTTCTTCCCCTCGTCGGTCATCTTCGTGAGGATGAAATTCGTGGTCCCGTTCAGGATGCTGAAAATGGACCGGATCCGGTTGGCCGCGAGGCTCTCGCGAAGGGTCTTGATGACGGGGATGGTCCCGCCGACGCTGGCCTCGAAACCGATATTGACCCCCTGCCGCTCGGCAGCCCTGAAGATCTCGTTTCCGTGCGTGGCCAGCAGCGCCTTGTTTGCCGTTACCACGTGTTTGCCCTGCCGGATGGCTTCGAGGATGAAGCTCTTCGCCGGTTCGTAGCCACCGACCAGTTCGATGACAATGGAGATTTCGGGGTCCGTCAAAATGACGTTTGCGTCTTTCGTCAGGCGCTTCCGGTCGACATGTACCGGCCGCGGCGTCTTCAGGTCGAGATCGGCGATCTTCTTGATGACGATTCTCGCCCCCAGGCGCTCTTCGATGAGGCTGCCGTTTTCCATGAGCAGCTTCACGGCACCGGACCCGATGTTTCCGAAACCAATCAACCCGGCATAGACGGTCTTCATTTTTTCGCCCCCGTGATGAACACAAACCAAAGAAAAAGGAATCAAAAACCCCGAAGCCTGCAGCTCTCCCTCACGGATGACCACCCCTTCCGGACCGTGTCGTGAGAGGCCAAACGAGAACGACTGATTATAGTGAAAATCGTTGTTTTGTCAAAACAAATTGGTAACATATCAACCGGTCCGGGCAAGATCCAGCCTGCCCTCCCACTTCCACAGCAGGACCTCCCGCAGGACGGCATGTTCGAGCCGTTCCAGCATCGGGTCTTTTTCTATAAGTTCGAAGGCCTCCGTGCGGGCATCGTTCAGGAGCCTTCCATCCCGCAGGATGTTGGCGATACGGAAATCGGGGAAACCGGACTGGCGGGTGCCCATGAATTCACCCGGACCGCGGATCTCAAGATCAGCCTCGGCAATCCGGAAGCCATCATTGGTTTGCTCCATGATCCGCAGGCGCTTGCGGGCGTTCTCGGAGCCCCGGGTGTCCGTCATCAGGATACAATAAGAAGGAATGTCGCTCCGGCCCACCCGGCCCCGAAGCTGGTGCAACTGGGCAAGACCGAACCGCTCGGCATGCTCGATGACCATGAGGGATGCCTGGGGAATGTCAATTCCTACCTCGATGACGGTTGTCGACACGAGGATATCCAGCCTTCCCTCGGTAAACGACTTCATGATATTGTCTTTCTCCTGCCCCTTCATCCTTCCATGGACAAGACCGATGCGTAACTCCGGGAAGATATCCCTCTGGAGGTGCTCGGCCATCCGAGTGGCATCCTTGAGATCAAGGGCCTCCGATTCCTCGACCAGGGGATAGACGATGAATACCTGGTTTCCCTTGGCAATTTCCTTCTGGATGATTTCGTACACCCGGGAACGTTCCTTCTCGAAAAATATCTTTGTCTTGACGGGTTTCTTACCGGGCGGCATCTCATCAATAACGGAGACGTCCAGATCCCCGTAGACGGTCATGGCCAGCGTGCGGGGAATGGGTGTGGCCGTCATGACCAACACGTCCGGATTGGATCCCTTGGATCGCAGGGCTGCGCGCTGCACAACACCGAACCGGTGCTGTTCATCAACAACGACAAACCCGAGATTGTGAAACCCGACTCCTTCCTGAATGAGAGCGTGGGTTCCAACGGCAATGGAAATCTCCCCCGCCTCGACCTGCCTGGCAATGTCCTTCTTCTCCGCGGGCCGCATGCTCCCCAAAAGCAGGACCGTTTTCAACCCCAGGGATTCTGCCCATCGCCGGATGTTCCGGAAGTGCTGCTCCGCAAGAATCTCCGTCGGCGCCATCATGGCCGCCTGGTAGCCATTTTCACAAGCCGTCAGCATCGCCGCCATGGACACGACCGTCTTGCCGCTGCCTACGTCGCCTTGAAGCAGGCGGTGCATGGGAGAGGGCCTCGCCATGTCCGTGTGGATCTCCGCGATCACCCTTTTTTGTGCCGTCGTCAACCCGAAGGGCAGGATGGACAGGAAGCGGCCGTTTAATTCTCCAGCCAGCCGAAACGGGATCCCCTCCTCGAAAACGTTTCCCTTCCGCTTCAGGGCCATGGCCAGTTCGAAATAGAAGAACTCGTCGAAAATGAGCCTCCTGTGCGCCTCGGAGCGCATTTCGTTGAGCAGAGGGATGTCATCGCCCGGATCGGGGAAATGGACACGTCGGACGGCCTCAATGATGTCCATGAGGCCCTGCCTCTCGCAGATCTCACGGGGGATCGGCCCCGGAATATAGCGCGCATAGTCCTCGACGGCACGCAGGAGGATGCGGCGCAGATGTTTCTGCCCGAGACCCTCCGTTTCGGAATAGATGGGAACGATCCGTTTGAAATGGAGTTGCCTGTCCTCTCCCTCGTCGAAGACCTCATAGTCAGGGTGGATCATCTCCAGTTCGAACTGATAAAGGCGGACATCGCCCGTGAGTATGACCCGGAGGCCTGGCTTGAAAGTATTGCGCAGATAGGCAAAGCTGCCCTTGAACCACTTCGCCTTCAGGGTGCTCGATTCGTCCCGGAGCACAACCTCGAAGACCTTCCTTTTCTTATAAGGATGGATTTCCGCCCGGACGACATCCCCGATGACGGTTTCTTTTTTGCCTACCTCGACCTGGGCGATCGGCTTCACGAATCGCCGGTCTTCATATTTTCGGGGGAGAAAATAGAGCAGGTCTTCGACGGTCTTGAGGCCTTTGCGAGCGAGAAGCTGCCCGACCTTCGGGCCCACCCCTTTTACGAACTGCGCCTGCAGGGTCAGTTTTCCTATGGCTGCATCGATGGCTTCCCGCAAGTTGCGCCTCTCGCTTTCGCCGCGAAGATTGCTCCCGGGATCGGGCTCTTCGGCAAGTACGGTTTTCAATGCCTCGACCCGTGCCAGCGCCCCGGAGACCCGTTTCTGTTTTTCCCCCGGCGATGACGCCTCGAAGCCGAGAAAGAGGGCGTCCATTTCTGCAAGCAGCTGCTCCAGGCGACCGGCGTCGCGGGGCGGAGGCGCCTTGCCGCGGATCCATGCCCCGAGCTCCGCGATCTGTTTCCGGACCGACCCCTCCAGATCCCGGACGAGGGCAAGATTCCTGTAAGAATTCCCTGCCGAGAACTGCAAGGGGTTTTCGATTTTTTCCAATGCCTTTTTAAAGCTTTCCACGGGTATACAATCCCTGCCGGCCCTCGATGATCCTGAGCCCTTCGTGTCAATCTCCTGACTGGAGCGGCAACGCCGGCCACGTTTGGAACTTCTCGATATGGCTACCAAATTTCCCTCCTTTTCTCAAGGACGGAGTTGTCATGCAAACGCCGGCAAGAACTCTAACGCCTCAGGATCGCATTGACTTCTTCGCTGTTTTCGGTTACGTTGCAACCAACGATCAGCCAAGCGTTCTCAGTCCATTTTTACCATTTTCGATCCAAACAACAGGAGAACTCATGGAGGGACAGACTTCGTACAAGGACTCCGGGGTTGACATCGACAAGGGCAATCGCTTCGTCGACGTAATCAAGCCTCTCGTCAAAACAACGTTCCGCAAAGAAGTGATGGGCGGGCTTGGGGGCTTCGGGGGCCTTTTTCACCTTGACAAGGTCAAGTATCGTGACCCTGTTCTCGTGGCTTCGACGGACGGCGTGGGAACCAAGCTAAACGTTGCCCGCATGATGAAGCGCTACAATACGATCGGGATCGATCTCGTTGCCATGTCGGTCAACGACGTGATCGTCCAGGGTGCGGAGCCTCTCTTCTTCCTGGACTACATCGCCTCCGGTTCCATTGACATTGAAACGGGCCGGCAGCTGATCGAAGGCGTCGTGAAGGGCTGCAAGGATGCGGGATGCGCCCTGCTGGGCGGGGAAACTGCCGAGATGCCTGGATTCTACGCCGAGGGCGACTACGAGCTGGCGGGATTCTGCGTCGGGATTGTCGAGGCGGACAAACTGATCGATGGCTCCCGCGTGGGCATCGGCGACGTCATCATCGGCCTGGCTTCGAGCGGAATCCACAGCAACGGACTTTCGCTTGCAAGAAAGGTGTTTTTCGATCGCCTCAGCCTGCAGGCCCATGACCCCGTGGAAGGCCTTCTGCTGCCCGTGGGCGAGGAACTGTTGACACCGACGAAGATCTACGTCCGGAGCATCCTGAATCTCATCAAGAATTTCAGCCTCAAGGGGCTTGTCCACATTACCGGGGGCGGCTTCTACGACAACATCCCCCGCATCCTGCCCGAGCGCTGTTCGGCCCTGATCCAGCGCGGAAGTTGGCCCGAGCTGCCCGTCTTCCAGACCATCCGCAAACAGGGACAGATCGAAGACGAGGAAATGTTCCGCGTCTTCAACATGGGGATCGGCATGATGATTATCGTGGACGGGGAAACCGCACCGGAGGTCATCGAACGGTTAGGCGCCCTGGGCGAGAAAGCCTACGTGATCGGCTCGATCGAAAAGCGGCAGAAAGATGCCCCGCCTGTCATCATCACGTGAACTGCTATTCCGGGAGCCCCTCATGTCGAGAATCGTAAACCTTGGTGTCCTGGTCTCCGGCAGCGGCTCCAACCTCCAGTCCATCATCGACAGCATCGAGAAAGGCGCCCTGCCCGCAAGGATCCGGATCATCATCAGCAACAATCCCGGGGCCTTTGCCCTTGAGCGCGCCCGGAAACACGGCATCCCGTCTGCTGTCATCGAGCATGGCGGATTTAGCAGCCGTGATCAATACGACCAGAAGCTGGTCGATACCCTGAAGACACAGGACGTGGAGCTGGTCGTGCTTGCCGGCTTCATGAGGGTTCTCTCTCCCCTTTTCCTCCGGGCGTTTCCCATGCGCATCATGAACATACACCCGGCCCTCCTGCCCTGTTTTCCAGGCACACACGGCCAGAAGAAGGCCTTCGATTATGGAGTGAAATTTTCCGGCTGTACCGTTCACTTCGCCGACGAGGGCGTCGATACGGGACCCATCATCATCCAGGCCGTCATCCCCGTCTACGATACGGATACGGAGGAGACCTTATCCCAGCGCATCTTGAAGGAAGAGCACCGGATCTACCCGAAGGCAATCAGGCTCTACGCCGAGGGCAAACTGCGAGTCGAAGGACGAAAGGTCCGCATCCAGAATCATCCGCAGCCGGAGGACAACCCCCGGCACAACCCTCCCATTGCCGACTTCTGAGACGTGCCTGATCATGATCACATTTGACAAGAGGGCTCATTTTCTGGAAGATGGGACATCCCGGAAGGGCCTTTATCCTGAGGCCAAGGATTTCAAACCATGTACGATGTAATCGTCATCGGAAGCGACTTCAGCTCTTTGATTGCCGCCCTGCTTTCCGCCCGCTATGGTCGCAAGACTCTCCTGCTAGACGAATGCGGTCTCGGGGACTGCCTCACCGTCTCGGATTACACGTTCAACATCGACCCCCTGCCCTGGAGCGGTTTCGGCAACGGCCAGATCTTCACGAAGCTGCTCTCCGAGCTCAACATCCCTCTTCCCGACCCTGCGAAGATTTCCCCGTTGAACCCGGCTTTCCAGGTCATCCTCCAGGAGCACCGAATCGACTGCTATATCGACCGGGAAGCCCTCATCCGGGACGTGAACAGGGAATACCCCGGGGAAGAAAAGCAGATCCAGAGCCTATACCATTCCGTGACCAAGCTCAGCGAGATCCTCGACAAATCGATACGAGAATCCCTGGACTCGGAAGACGCCTCCCTGAAGGACCGGATGCAGAACTGGCTGGACATCCCCTTCTTCATGGGGGACATCTGGCGGTTGTCGCAAAAGATCCGGGGCCTCGCAAAACTGCCGTCGCTGGGCTTGATGTTCGATTCGGAGCTTACGCTGTTCTCGAATCAGCATGTCAACCATGACAAGCCCCTTTCATCGGCTTACCTTCTATCGCTGCACTGGCGCGGCCTTTACTATCTTTTCGGCGGCAAACACCACCTCATCGGCCAGCTGCGCAAACGCTATGAAGAGCTCCGAGGGGAGTGCCTTTCCGGCTGCACAATCACGGGCATCCGCGCCGGGGCAAAAATCGAAGTGGACATCGATCCCAAAGGCAAACCGATCAGCGTGGTGGGTCACGAACTGGTGATCAGCGCCAAATCTCCGGCCCTGCCGGGCCTCCTTGCCAGTGACAGGAAGCTCTCGAGGCTGGAGCGCCGATTGCGACGGGTTGAATCGATGCAATACCCGTTCACCCTTCACATGGGCGTCGATAACCGCGGGCTCCCGGATCGGATGAGCGAATACGTGATCTTCATTTCCGATCCGGCCAAACGCGGCACCCCCGAAGCGGGGCCCTTTCTCTTCCTGGAATCGAGCGTGGTCGATGATAGCGGGCTCGCACCCCGCGGAAAGCGGACGCTGACGGTCACGGCACTCCTTTCCCGCTCACCCCGGGACCTTGATGACGGGGAGCTCCGGAACGTCGGCGAGAACATGATGACGGCCCTGGAGAGCTTTCTGCCTTTCCTTCGGGAGAGCCTCGCCTTCCTGGACATGGAGCGTTCCATCGAGGTGTCCCGGCAATACCAGCAGATTCTGAACCCCCGGTACCGTTTTGCCGGACCCACGCTTCCCGTCCTGCCGACCCTGCCGATCAAGTCTGCCCTGCGAAACATCCTGATTACCGGTGGAATCACCTTCGCCAGTCTGGGCTTCGAGGGCGAAGTCCTTTCCGGAATGAAGGCGGGCTACCTTGCAGCCGGAGGTGCGGAGAAATGAAGAAGGTCGAAGGAGACTACGAGATTCACAATCTGGGAGAACCGAAGATCCGCTCACCGCTCACGGTGGGGTACTTCAAAAGCG
>DATJPI010000124.1:0-6840 GCA_035506495.1 Syntrophales bacterium | reverse complement strand
GTGGGAGGGAAGACCAAGTTCACCTGTGTAGACGGTCCCGAGTTCGACGGTCACGAGGTGGATTTCGGGCTCCTCATGAGCCGGCTCCAGATGTATTGCGAGCAGGAACAGCAGGCAAGAGAACGGTGCAGGTGCGGGGAAAATGACTGATCAGGAAAAAACAGAGAAAAGAGAGAAGAAGGAGCGGGCTCCCCGGCAGGCCATGCCGGAGCAGGACCCGAAAGTTCGGATCACCAATTTCAACGAGGTCCCACTCGGATATTCGCCGGAAACGGCGGTTCTCGAAGCCACACGCTGCATCATGTGCAAAAAGCCAGGCTGCGTGGGGGGATGTCCCGTGGACATCGACATCCCGGCCTTCATCCAGCGGGTCGCCGACGGGGATTTCCTGGGAGCCGCCCGGAAGATCAAGGAGACGAACTGCCTGCCCGCCGTCTGCGGCCGTGTCTGTCCCCAGGAGGACCAGTGCGAGAAGCTCTGCGTGCTCGGCAAGAGGTTCGACCCGGTCGCCATCGGGCGCTTGGAGCGGTTCGTGGCCGATTACGAGCGCAGTGCCGGCACGATCGAGATCCCGAAGCAGCCCGCATCCACGGGGAAGCGGATTGCCGTTGTGGGGGCGGGGCCCGCCGGGTTGACGATCGCAGGGGATCTGATCAAGATGGGCCACGAGGTCACCATCTTCGAGGCCCTGCACAAGTCCGGGGGCGTGTTGATCTACGGCATCCCGGAATTCCGCCTGCCGAAGGACATCGTTGATGCCGAGGTGGACTACCTGCAGAAACTGGGTGTGAAGATCGTGACCGACGCCGCCATCGGAAGGCTCAAGACGATCGACGACCTCTTTGCCGAGGGGTTCCACGCCGTGTTTCTCGGCGTGGGCGCCGGAGCCCCCGTGTTCATGAACATCCCGGGCGAGAACTTCTCCGGGATCTACTCGGCCAATGAGTACCTGACCCGCTCCAACCTGATGAAGGCCTACCGGTTCCCTGACTTCGACACGCCGATCGCCAAGGGGCGAAATGTGGCCGTCATCGGCGGCGGCAACGTGGCCATGGACTCCGTCCGCACGGCTCTGCGGCTCGGTGCGGAGAACGCCTACATCATCTACCGAAGGACGAAAACCGAGATGCCCGCTCGCATCGAGGAGATCCACCACGCAGAAGAAGAGGGCGTGCAGTTCAAGTTCCTCACCAATCCCATCGAGTACATCGGCGACGAGAAGGGGTGGGTCAGGCAGATGGTGTGCCAGCGGATGGAACTGGACGAGCCGGACGAGTCCGGCCGCAGGCGGCCCGTTGTGGTCAAAGGCTCCGAGTTCACGATCGACATCGACACAGTCGTCGTCTCCGTCGGGACGATGGCCAATCCCGTGATTCCCATGACGACCCCCGGTCTCGAAACGAACCGCTGGGGCTACATCGTGACGAAGGGCGAATCGGGCGAGACGACACGCAAGGGCGTCTGGGCCGGCGGCGACATCGTCACGGGCTCCGCCACGGTCATCCTGGCCATGGGTGCCGGACGCAAGGCGGCAAAGTCGATCCATGATCACGTGATGTCGCTCTAGGAGCGACATCAGGCGTCAGGCTATAGGCTTCAGGCATCAGGATAATAAGGAAGGGCCGGGAGGAAATCTCCCGGCCCTTTTGTTGTTTGTCTTAACCCTGGACCCTATCCCCTGGTCCCTGAACCCTGTCTGTTAGTGATGCTCCTCCATTGCGCCGGCGATGTACATCATCGAGAGCAGCATAAAGACGAGCGTCTGAATGACGGAGATCAGGATCTTGAGAATCAAAATGGGCAGGGGGATCAGCAGGGGCACGAGGATGAAGATAACCGCCACGACGATGTGACCGCCCTGGATGTTGCCAAAGAGCCGGACCGAGAGTGACAGGGGGCGGGACAGGTGGCTGATGATCTCAATGGGCATCATGAGCGGAATGAGCCACCAGACAGGCCCCAGGAACTGCTTGAAGTACTTCATTCCCTGCATCTTGACCCCCACGATGTGCGTGAGGAAGAAGACGACGAGGGCCATGGCCACCGTCGTGTTCAGGCTCGACGTGGGCGACTCGAACCCGGGGATGAGCCCGATGAGGTTCGAGAACAGGATGAAGAAGCCGATCGTTGCGATGAGGGGAAAGAACTGTTTTCCGTGTTCGCCCATCGTGTCGATCAGGAGGTTGTGGAACGCATTGACGATGACCTCCATGACGTTCTGGATCTTATTCGGATAGATGTCCATGCGCCGGGTGGCCAGAAAGCCAAGCAGGGCCAGGATGGCCATGACGAGGAATGTGTACGTGACGATATCGGGGATGTATTTGTTGTGAAACAGTAAAAGGGGATGCATACTCGGTCAGCTAGCCTCCTCCGGAAGAATTTTTTTTTGAACCTCGAGAATCGCCGTGATGACGATGTTGATGACGACGAGCGACAGGCCCACCAGCAGTCCGATGATATCCACAGGCAGCTCCGTGATAATGAAAAAGAGAACTACGGCCGTGGCGGCCATCCGGATGTAATACCGGATCATCATGGCCGATTTCGCTTTGCCGGACAGGTTGGAGAAGATGGCGCGCAGGTCCCGGCCGAGCCAGTGCAGGTTGATGATGCTGATAAGGCCGCCGACGAGGATCCCCAGCGTAAACCGGGCGGGCATGGTAAGAAGACTCACGAGGAGCATGACGCCCAGGATGACCCCGTTGCGAAACTCAATTTTTCTTTGCAGGGGGTCTTTTCCTGTGGGGTTCATCTTTCAGCCGCCTGATGACCGGTTCTTCGTAGCTGTCCTCGAACGTGTTCTTGATCCACACGTAGAGGCTCCGGAATCCCGCAAACACACCGACGAGGAGGAAGATGATGGCGAACTTGTTTCCTGTGTCGAGTTTCCTGTCGAGATACGCCCCGATCAGAATCCCCCCGAAGATTCCCAGGACCAGGGCGATGCCGAAGGTGCTGGCATAGGCCGCCTGCATCATGGACTTCTTCGATTCTTTATCTCCCTCTCTCATGAAACCTCGGGCGCTATAACACAAATGAGTGCTTGAGTCAACTGAGAAATGGTCTTACGGCGAGGCTCGAAAGCGCTTTTCATATCGATGGCTTACGAGACGATTGCGCGCCTGCTTTCGGCAGAGGGCGACAGAACGCCGATTCGATAAAAAAGCCTGTTTGGCGCTCTCATCGGCTGCCGGTCGCCCGGGTTTTCACATACCAGTCGATGGTCTTTTTCAGCCCGTCGCGGAAGCCCGTCGTTGCCTCAAAGCCGAATGCGGTTCTCGCCCGGGTCGTATCCAGCATCCGCCGGGGCTGTCCGTCGGGCTTCGATTCATCCCATACCACACGCCCCTCAAAGCCCGTCAGATCGACAATCGTGCTGATGAGGTCACGGATGGAAATCTCGAATCCCGCGCCTATGTTGACAGGGTCCGGGCTGTCGTATTTCTCCATGGCCAAAACGATGGCTTTTGCCGCATCCTCCACGTAAAAGAATTCCCGTGTCGCTTTGCCGGTTCCCCAGACGACGATCTCCTTGTCGCCCGCAATTTTTGCGTCGACGCATTTCTTGATGAGTGCGGGGATCACGTGCGATGACTTGGGATCGAAGTTGTCGCCCGGGCCATAAAGATTCACCGGCAGCAGGAAGATGCAGTTGAACCCGTACTGCCTGCGGTAGGCCTGGGCCTGGACAAGCATCATTTTCTTAGCCAATCCGTAGGGCGCATTGGTTTCTTCCGGATACCCATTCCAAATGTCATCCTCTCGAAACGGGACCGGAGTAAACTTAGGATAGGCGCAGATGGTGCCCAGGGCGACGAATTTATCGATCTTTTTCATGCACCCCTCATGGATGAGCTGGGTGCCCATCATGAGATTGTCGTAAAAGAGGGGAGCGGGATTTTCCTGGTTGAAGCCGATGCCCCCTACCTTGGCGGCCAGATGGATGACGACATCGGGGCGGGTCGTTTCGTACATCCGGCGTACATCCTCAAGGCGGACAAGGTTGTATTCAGGCAGATCCGCGACGTGGATCTGCCCGTATCCCTTATCCTGCAGATGCCGGATCAGATGCTTGCCCAGGAAGCCCCGGCCGCCTGTGACGGTGACCCGCTTTTCCCCCCCAAGCCGCTGCTGTTTCATGCGCAACATCCTTCCGGGATCATCGTGGATTCCGTTCTACGATATCCGGCTTCCGGCATTTTTGTAGCCGGCGTCGGCGAGCGTTTTTTCTTTCTTTGCGATTTCCAGATCACCGGCGATCATCATATCGATGAGCTTCTCAAAGGAAACCTTTGGCGACCAGCCCAGCTTCGTTCGGGCCTTGGTGGAGTCGCCCAGCAGGACATCCACTTCCGTCGGCCGGAAATAGCGGCGGTCGATTTCCACGTGCTTGTCGATGTCCAGGTCAAGCTTCCGGAATACCTTTTCAAGGAATTCCCGGACGGAGTGCGTCTCGCCCGTGGCGATGACGAAATCGTCCGGCTGGTCCTGCTGGAGCATAAGCCACATGGCCTCCACGAAGTCGCCGGCATATCCCCAGTCCCGCTTGGCCGCCGTGTTGCCGAGATAGAGCTTGTCCTGAAGGCCCAGCTTGATGCGGGTTGCCGCCCGGGTGATCTTGCGGGTAACAAACGTCTCCCCGCGCCGCGGGGATTCATGGTTGAAGAGGATTCCGTTGCAGGCGAAGATGTTGTAGGCGTCCCGATAATTTTTCACCAGGTAGTAGGCAAAAACCTTGGCTGCCGCATAAGGGCTCTGTGGTTGAAAAGGTGTATTCTCGTTCTGGGGCGGTGGGGCAGCACCGAACATTTCGCTGGATGAGGCCTGGTAGAACTTCGTCTTGATCCCTGTTTTACGGACGGCTTCCAAAAGCCGCAAGGTTCCCATCCCTGTAATGTCACCGGTGTATTCCGGAACATCGAAACTCACTCGGACGTGGCTCTGGGCCCCGAGGTGGTAGATTTCATCGGGCTGGATGGAGTGAAGCAGGTCGGTGAGCTGCCCCGACGTGGACAGATCCCCAAAATGCAAATGCAGTCGATTGTCGGGGTCGTGAAGATCCCGATAGAGATGGTCGATGCGGTCGGTGTTGAAGGTACTGGCCCGTCGGATCAGGCCGTGCACCTCGTATCCCTTGCCCAGCAGCAACTCCGTCAGATACGACCCATCCTGACCCGTGATTCCCGTGATAAAGGCTCGTTTCATTTCTTGTGGTCCTCTTTTCTTTGCCGGCGTGCCGACATTGCAGGTTTCGATTCCATTCCTGCTCGAAGCAGCAGGGGGCCGCGTACCTTTTCTTTGATTCTGTTGATGTGGCCCCGTCCTAAGCCCTTGACCTCGCAGCCCAGTTCAAAATAGCGCCGGATGGCCTCGTCATGGAGGATTCCGAAGCAGTCGATGACAGAGACGGGCCTTCCCGTCATCTTTACGATCTCGTCGGGTTTGACATGTCGGTACTCCTCGTGGCGGACGGCAAGAACGACGGCGTCGGCGCCGCGCAGTGCTTTCCCGAGATCGCTGTGAATGACCGTGTCCTTGAGCTTCTCCTGGTTTCGGAAAAAACGGGACCGGGAGTGCCCGGGGGCCGGATAGGTGTCCTGTTTTTCCAACTCCCACCAGTGCCTGACGTAGGGGTCGTGAACCACAATGTCGGCCCCCATCTCCGTGAGTTTCCGGACCAGGATCTCGGAGCCGCTGTAGCGGGTGTCTCCCACGTCCTCACGATAGGAAGCGCCCAGCACCGCGATCCGCGAGGCAGCGACGATTTTGCCCATGTTGCGAAGGGCGTCCCGCACGAGTTCCGCGGCGTGGAGCGCTCGGGTGTCGTTGATATCAATGGCCAGCGGGGTGATCCGGAAGATGTCGTCGTCGAACCCCATGAGGGTCTGGTACGCCCACACGCCGAGGCCGCCATCCTTCGGCAGGCAGTACCCCCCGATCCCGGGTCCCGGGAAAATCATGTTGGAGTGGGTGGGGCGGACCCGAATGGCCTCGATCACCTTGATCAGATCCACCCCGTTTCTCTCTGCAAAAAGGCTCCACTCGTGCAGGTAGGCAAGCAGTGTGGCCCGGTAGGAGTTCTCGACGATCTTGCAGGTTTCACTTTCGATGGGGCGGTCGAGAACGGTCAACGGGTATTTTTCTACATTCAGAACCTCGGAGAGGAATCTCACGACTCGCCGTCGGGCCTCGTCGTTGATGCCGCTGCAGACGCGCCAGAAGTCACGGATGGACCGGACGTATTCCCGGCCGGGCATGACACGCTCAAAGGAGTGGGCCAGGAGAGGTTCGTCGCGGAGTCCGCGTTCCTCAAAGGCTTTTTTGACAATCGGGTACGCCACGTATTCCGTTGTGCCCGGAGGGACTGTCGTTTCGATCAGTACGAGGCAGCCCGGCCGGATCCGCTGCCCGATCACCCGCAGGCTTTCCTCCAGTGCGGCGATATCGGCCGATCCCTGCCGGCAGTCACCAAGGCATTCCTTGTTGTAGTCGCACTGCACATCGACGACGACCACATCAGCAAGGGCCAGGGCCTCATACGTGTATGTAGCCATGAGGGTCTTTTTCCGCCTGACGCAGCGGGCAATGAGGGAGGCTACTTCGGGGTCCTCCGCCTCTACAGGAGGAATGCCCCTGTTGAGATAGCCGATCTTCCAGAAGGATCTCGTCGAGGGCCGCTGCATGCCGATTACGAATTTTGCGGACTTACGGGTTTTCCGGTCCACCGAGTCGGCAATCACCCCGGCCATGACGGCACCGACAAATCCCAGTCCCATGACAACGACGATTTCACGGCCCCTGCGCCGCTCCTTTGCGGCGATGGCCTGCAGCCGCATG
>DATJPI010000123.1:0-3585 GCA_035506495.1 Syntrophales bacterium | reverse complement strand
CCACTTGTCATCGCGCCAGGCGGCAATGATCCGGATGTCGGGGTCGAGCGCCATGTAGGTGAGCTCGAAGCGCACCTGGTCGTTCCCCTTGCCCGTTGCGCCGTGGCAGACGGCGTCTGCCTTCTCCCGGTGCGCGATCTCGATCTGCTTTTTGGCGATCAGCGGCCGCGCGATCGAGGTGCCCATCAGGTAAGTCCCCTCGTAGATGGCATTGGCCCGGAGCATGGGAAACACAAAGTCCCGGGCGAACTCTTCCCGGAGGTCTTCGATGTAGCACTTGCTCGCTCCCGTGTTGATGGCCTTCTGCTCGAGGCCGTCCAGTTCTTCCTTCTGGCCCACATCGGCCGCAAAGGCGATGACCTCGCAGCCGGGGTACGCTTCCAGCAGCCATTGGATGATCACTGACGTATCCAGTCCGCCCGAATAGGCGACAACCACTTTTTTCACCGGTTTCGACACTGTTTGATTCCTCCTCCAAAAGAGTCTGATTATTCGTGAAACGGTTTTGCAAGGATCAGTTAAAGCGTTTTGTCGCAACCTGCGGTTGCTCCCCGGCAAGGAAGTGAAGAACATGATCGCGCCTCCTTGCGGGATGCGCCCCCGGTGCGCGAACGGTTCTTTGCGTCCTTCGACAGGCTCAGGACGGCACTTCAATCCTAGTCATGGTGAGCTTGTCGAACCATGAGCCGGCAAAATCGTTTCATGGATCGAATCACTTTTCCATTAACCCAAGAGAATCTCAAGAATCGCCTTCTGCACGTGGAGCCGGTTTTCCGCCTGGTCCCAGACCACGGAACGGGCTCCGTCGAGGATCTCCCCCGTTATCTCCTCTCCGCGGTGAGCCGGCAGGCAGTGCATGACAATGGCATCGGGCTTCGCATGCTGCATCAGTCTGCGGTTCACCTGGTATTTTTCAAAGACTTTTGCCCTCGCCTCCTGCTCGGCCTCCTGACCCATGCTGGCCCACACGTCCGTATAGACCACGTCGGCAGCCTTCACAGCCTGGACGGGGTCCCGGAAGAGGGAGACGCCCCTGGTCGTCTTCTTCCTGCCCCTCTCCAGGATCCTGGAGTCGGGGTCATAGCCCTTTGGGCAGGCTAACGTCAGCTTGAACGGGAGTCTCGCTGCCGCATCGATCCAGGAGTTGGCCACGTTGTTGCCGTCGCCCACATAGGCAATCTTGAGCCCCTCGTAGCTGCCCTTCTTCTCGACGATGGTAAACAGGTCGCTCACGATCTGGCAGGGGTGCATGAGATCCGTCAGACCGTTGATGATCGGAATCGTCGCATGCCGGGCGAAATCCTCGACGGACTCCTGCGAGAAGGTCCGGATCATGACGGCGTCGAGGTAGCGCGAGACGATCCTCGCCGTGTCCGCTATGGTCTCCCCCCGGCCCAGCTGCGTGTCGCGGCTGTTGAGATAGATGGCCAGCCCGCCCAACTGATACATCCCGGCCTCGAACGAAAGCCTTGTTCGCGTGGAGGACTTGTCGAAGATCATGCCCAGCGTCTTGCCGGCCAGCGGCTGGTAGATGATCCCCTCCTTCAGCATGGCCTTGAGAGTCGCCGCATGGCCGAAGATCCGGTCAAAGTCCTTTCTCGTCAGATCGTAAACACTCAGGAAATCTTTTTTCAACGCTCCAACACCTCATCGAGAACTTGCACCAGCCTGTCCACGTCCTGCTTCGAGATGACCAGCGGAGGCACCATCCGCAGGATGTGGTCAAACGTACAGTTTATGAGAATCCCGCGCTCGAGGCAGGCCTTCACAGTGGAATTGCCCTCGACGGAGAGATCCATTCCGACCAGCAGGCCCTTGCCGCGGACATCCTGAACGACGGGGTGGTCCTTCCGGAGCGACCAGAGCCGCTCCTGCAGGTATTCGCCCATCGTTCGGCATCTCTCCAGGAAACCGTCCTCCAGAATCGTCTCCAGGGTGGCGATGGCCGCCGCCATGGCGAGCGGGTTTCCGCCGAAGGTCGAGGCATGCGTACCCGGACCGAAGACGGCCGACACCGTTTCCGTCGCGGCGAGCGCTCCCGCGGGAATCCCGTTGCCCAGCGCCTTGGCCAGTGTCATGATGTCGGGAGTCACCCCGTAGTGTTCGTAACCGAAAAGCTTGCCGGTCCGCCCCATGCCCGTCTGCACTTCATCGAGGATCATGAGAATACCCCTGCGGTCGCAGATCTCGCGGACGGCCTTCAGGTAATTCTTATCGGGCATCCGGACACCGCCCTCGCCCTGGATGGGCTCAAGCAGGACGGCACAGGTTTTCTCCGAAACACATTTTTCCAGCGCCTGCGCGTCGTTGAAAGGGACGTACCGGAACCCCTCGGGCAGTGGGGAGAACCCCACGTGAAACTTTTCCTGTCCCGTGGCCGTGATCGCCGCGAGGGTCCTCCCGTGGAAGGATCCCTTCATGGTGAGGATCTCGTATTTCCCGCCCAGGTTGTCGTGGCCGTATTTGCGCGCCAGCTTGATGGCGGCCTCGTTGGCCTCGGCCCCGCTGTTGCAGAAGAACACCCGGTCGGCAAAGGAGTTCTCCACGAGCATCCCGGCAAACCGGACCTGGGGCTCCGTGTAATAGAGGTTCGAGACGTGCGTCAAGGTACCGGCCTGCCTGCAGATGGCTTCCACCACCTTCGGGTGGGCGTGCCCCAGGCTGCAGACGGCAATCCCTGCTACGAAATCGATGTACTCCTTCCCCTCGATGTCCCAGAGGTGCGCACCTTCGCCCCGCACAAAGACGACGGGCTGCCGCCGATAGGTTCCGATGATATTCTTTTCCGATGCTGCGATGAGCTCTTCTTTGTTCATCTCTTCCCAACCCTAAGATGGGGGCCGGGTGTCGGGAATCGGGTGTCGGGGAAATAAAAACAACTCCCCTTCATTCCCTATACCCTTGTCCCTGTAAGGTTCCCCCTCACCCCCGCCCTCTCCCTCCGGGGGCGAGGGAGCAGAAGGGTTCGTGCTTTTACAGCACGATTTCGGTACCCACGCCCTGATCCGTGAAGACCTCCAGGAGCATGGCATGCTTCTTCCGGCCGTCGATGATGTGCGCCTTGCGGACGCCTCCGCGCAGGGTCTTGAGACAGCATTTCACCTTGGGGAACATGCCGCCTGCGATGGTCCCGTCGTCGATCATCTGAAGGGCCCGGCTGTTGTCCATCGTGTTGATGAGCTGCTTGTTCTGATCCCAGACCCCTTCCACGTCTGTCAGGAGGACGAGCTTCTCGGCCTTGAGGGCCGCTGCCACCTCGCCGGCCACGATGTCGGCATTGATGTTGTAGGTCTCGCCCTGATCCCCCATGCCGGTGGGTGCGATGACCGGGATGAATCCGTCCTTTACGAGCGACAGGATGAGCTCGGCGTTGATTTCCTTGACCTTGCCCACGAGCCCAACGTCGATGATCTCCGTCGGGATGTCCTTCTGCTTCTCCTCGTTGAGGTAGTACTTCTCGGCCCGCGTCAGGTTGCCGTCCTTGCCGGAGAGCCCCACGGCCTTGCCTCCGTTGCGGTTGATGAGGCCCACGATCTCCTTGTTCACGGACCCCACGAGGACCATCTCGACGATGCTCATCGTCTC
>DATJPI010000122.1:0-11998 GCA_035506495.1 Syntrophales bacterium | reverse complement strand
TCGTCACCGATGAGCATAAGGGAACAAATTTTGGACCCCATGACTTCGGCTGTCACGGTGACGATCAGGCGCAGGATGTCTTCGAGGTACTTCTCGGACGTGATGGCACGGC
This sequence comes from Syntrophales bacterium, assembly GCA_035506495.1. Taxonomy (GTDB): domain Bacteria; phylum Desulfobacterota; class Syntrophia; order Syntrophales; family UBA2192; genus UBA2192. The sequence continues at coordinate 11,886 of DATJPI010000122.1, read as the reverse complement.
TGATGGTGAGAAGTGCGCTGATCTTGCCGTCGGCGGAGCTGAGGGCCTCAGCGGCCGGTCGATCCTTATCTTTCCCTGATTCTTTTTTTCGACCCATACAACAAAAACCCCGCCTGGGCCCTGCAACGGGCGCCATTGCCCATTACAAAATGGTTCTCGTTTCTATAGCACCCCGGGGCCGAAATGCAATAGAAAAACACCGTTCAGGGGTCCTGCAGCCTGTCCTTCAGTTCATGCAGCAGGCAGGGCTCGCCGGAGCTCCGGCAAACCACGGAGGAAGGCATCTCCCTAGACTTGAAGCCCATCGCTTGACAGCCGTAGGGGTGGGCCGGCTCGTGGGTGATGAAAAGGTGCCGGCATTCGAAGCAGTTGACTCTCCGGAGTTCCCGCTGTGGATCGCTCACCGCAACCGCCCCTCTGTCCTGCCCGGCCGTACCGGGATTCGTGGTTGAGAATTTGAGGCATTCATGGTAGTTGGCATCACTAGCTCTGTGAGCCCCCGCCCTCTTAGGAATGGCAAATATCATGCCGGGAGTTCTTGCATCCGGGCTGTTCAAACAGGAGTCGCCATGGAATTCAAAAATTTGCTGGTCACCGGCGGCTGCGGCTTCATTGGCAGCAACTTCATCCGCTATCTTCTGGAGAAATCGGATTTTGCGGGCCGCATCGTCAACGTCGACAAGCTGACCTATGCCGGAAATCCGGAAAATCTGCGGGATCTCGAACAGCGCTTCCCGGGCCGCTACGTCTTCTTGCGGGAGGACATCTGCAATCTCGAGAGGATGGACGCGATCTTCACGGACTACCACATCGACGTGGTGTGCCACTTCGCCGCCGAGAGTCACGTGGACCGATCCATCAAACGGCCCGCCGACTTCATCTTCACGAACATTGTGGGCACCTTCAACCTCCTCGAAGCGTCTCGCAACCACACAGCGGGCTTCCGTCTCTTTCACCACGTCAGCACCGACGAGGTTTACGGCAGCCTGGGCAAAGAGGGTCATTTCATCGAAACGACACCCTACAAACCCAACAGCCCCTACAGCGCCTCCAAGGCGTCATCGGACCACCTGGTGAGGGCCTATTTCAAGACCTATGGTCTTCCCGTGACGATCTCCAACTGCTCCAACAACTACGGCCCGTGGCAGTTTCCGGAGAAGCTGATCCCGCTGATCACCCTGAATGCCCTGGAGGGCAAGCCTCTTCCCGTCTACGGCGACGGAAAGAACGTCCGCGACTGGCTCTATGTGGAGGACCACTGCGAGGCCATCTGGACGATCATGAACAAGGGACGGCGCGGCGAGACGTATAATGTGGGCGGCAACTCCGAAGAGGAAAATCTATCTGTCGTCTACGGTATCTGCGACATTCTCGACGCGATCCGCCCCAGGACCGGTAGCGGCCCCCGCCGGGACCTGATCACCTTCGTCAAGGACCGGCCGGGGCATGACTGGCGTTACGCCATCGACTCGGGCAAACTGCAGTCGGAGCTGGGCTGGGCCCCCCGCGAATCCTTCCAGACAGGCCTGCGAAGGACAATTGTCTGGTACCTGGAGAATACCGGGTGGGTCACGCGCGTCCGCAGCGGCGATTACCTCCGGTGGATCGATGAGCACTACGGACCCGGCGACAAATAAACCTCCTTGTTTTTATATCCTTCCCATTGAATTGTCCCGGGATTTGTTGTAATAGTATCGCTTGCGAGCAGATCGTCATCGTTTTTTTCCAGCCAGCCAAAAGGGGGGAGATATTTTGGGGAAGATCCGGATAGCAATCGCTGGGATCGGAAACTGCGCCTCTTCCCTGATCCAGGGGATCGAGTACTACCGAAGGAAATCACCAAAGGACCTGATCGGCCTGATGCACTGGGATCTCGGCGGCTACCGGCCCTCCGACATCGAGGTGGTCTGCGCTTTCGATATCGACCGCCGCAAGGTCGGGAAGGACATCTCCGAGGCCATCTTCCAGCCCCCCAACTGCACGACTGTCTTTCAGCCGCGCGTTCCAAAGACGGGGGCCAGGGTGAAGATGGGAAAGATGCTCGACAGCGTCGCCCCCCACATGAGCCAGTACGACCCGCGGTTTGCCTTCGTGCCGGCAAGCCAGAAGGAAGCCACGAAGAAAGACGTGGTCGGCGCCCTGAAGGACTCGGGGACCGAGATCCTGCTCAATTACCTGCCTGCAGGCTCCGAGGAGGCGACCCGGTTCTATGCGGGATGCGCCCTCGAGGCCGGCGTTGGCTTCATCAACAATATCCCCGTCTTCATTGCCAGCGATCCCGTGTGGGCGAAGCGCTTCGAGAAGAAGGGCCTGCCCATCATCGGCGACGACGTCAAGAGCCAACTCGGGGCCACCATCATCCACCGGGTGCTCACGCACCTCTTCAACCTGCGGGGGGTGAAGCTCGAGCGGACCTACCAGCTGAACACGGGGGGCAACACGGACTTCCTCAACATGCTCGATCACAGCCGCCTCAAGTCAAAGCGTATCTCCAAGACCGAGGCCGTGCAGTCCCAGACTGGCAAGAGGCTCGCCCCCGAGAACATCCACATCGGCCCGAGCGACTGGGTGGCCTGGCAGAAGGACAACAAGGTCTGCTTCCTGAGGATGGAGGGGAGTATTTTTGGGGATGTGCCCATGCACCTTGAGATGCGGCTCTCCGTAGAGGACTCGCCCAATTCCGGAGGTGTCGTCATCGATGCCATCCGTTGCTGCAAGATCGCCCTCGACAAAGGGATCGGCGGTATCCTATACGGCCCGGCGGCCTACTTCATGAAACACCCGCCCCGTCAGCACACCGACGAGGAAGCCTGCGAGATGACGGAAGCGTTTATCAACGGAGCAGGTTCAAGGTCAAAGGTTAAAGGCTAAAAGATTTAATCCTGTCTTTTCTTTGTCCTTTGTCCTTTATCCTTTGTCCTTTGTCCTCGTCCCTAACTCCCTCGTCCCCGGTCCCTTCACGAGCCGTGCATCCATCGGATCCGTCGAGCGCAGGACTTCCACCATCGCTCCGTGAATCCTTCCGTTCGTCGCCAGGACATGGGGGGAGTACAGGTCGAAGGATCCGCCGAAGAGATCTGTCACCGTACCGCCCGCCTCGGTGACCATCAGACTTCCTGCCGCCGTGTCCCATGGGTGGAGCTTGAGCTCCCAGAAGCCGTCAAAACGCCCCGCCGCCACATAGGCGAGATCCAGGGCCGCCGCGCCTGCCCGCCGTACGGCCTGCGCCCGGACAGCCAGGGCGTTGAAGTAGTTGAGGTTATTGTCGGGGTTGACCCGGATGTCATAGGGGAAACCCGTGGAGAGAAGACTTCGCGAAAGATCGACTGTCGCTGAAACGAGAAGGCGGCGCCCGTTGAGAAAGGCCCCCTTGCCCTTCTCAGCAACAAAGAGCTCCTCCATCATGGGGTTGCAGATGACCCCCAAGATCACCTGTCCGCCTTGCTGCAGGGCGATGGAGACGCAGAAGACGGGGTAGGCGTGGGCGTAATTCGTGGTGCCGTCGAGAGGGTCGATGATCCAGTTGAATTCCCTGTTCGAGGCCTCTCCCCTGGTTTCCTCAGCCAGGATCCCGTGGCCCGGGAAGGCCTTTTCGATGCGCTCGATCAGCAGCGCCTCGCACCCCCGATCGACCTCCGTCACGAGGTCAATCTCCCCCTTGTAGTGGATGTCGTGCTCCTCATCAAACCTGCCCTTTAAAAACCGCCCTGCCTCCAGGGCGATCTCCACGGCGAAATTCTTGAATGATCCCATGGCAACCGTCCGGTTTTTTTCAAGCGGTTCACCTTATCGCAATAGGCCCTTTCTGTGAAGAGAAAAACGGCCGCCGTCAGCCCGCTGCGTGCGGGGACATTTTCTGTTGCACGGCCTGCAGATTGGTGATACTTCTAGCCAAATCTCGCGAACCCGGGAGGTATGCAGGCAAAACCGTGGAGAAAAAGGAGCTGCAGAGGGACGAGTTTTTCGAAGAGTTGAAGCGCGTCCGGGAATCAAAAGGAATCCTGCTGGAAGAGGTCTCCCGGCGGTACAAGATCCGACTGTCTTTTCTGGAGTCCATTGAGAACGGCAGTTTCGAGGACCTGCCGGAGCCTGTGTACACAAAGACCTTCGTCAAGACCTATGCAGGTCTTTTGGGGGTGGACTCCGGCCCGATCCTGGCGAGATACGCAAAATACATTGAGAAAACACTGCCGGCGGCGCAGCTCGACCCCCAGAAGGAGCAGGCCGGCCAACCGAGCCCAGAAGCTCTCTTTGATCTGCTCGGCAAGCAGGGAAGCAAGATCGGCTGGGCCGTCATCGCCGTGGCTGCTGTCATCGTGCTGAGCATCTGGGTTTTCCAGGACAGCGGGGACAGGCCAACCCCGGTAAAAACCGTCACCACGGAGGCGGTAAAGCCACCGGAAAAACCGCAGGGAGCATCTCCCGCAGAACAGACGCCGGCCCCACCGGCCTCCCAGCAGGAGGCAGCCCCGCCTCAGCAGGCCACGGTACAGACACCGGCCCAGCCGACGCAGGCGGCACCTCCACAAGCGACCCTGGAACCCGGGAAACCCGCAGCACCACCGCCGGCGGCTCCCATCCCGGCGGTTCTCCGTCTGAAGATCGAGGCCACCGAAGCGGCATGGGTCCAGGTCAAGGCGGATAGAATGCCGGCCGTGCAAAAGCTCATGCAGGCAGGGGAAACACTGACAACGGAGGCGAAGGAGAGGATCACCGTCGATCTCGGCAATGCAGGCGGCGTCCAGATCACATTCCAGGAAACGCCGTTGGGAAGCCCCGGCAAGCGCGGCGAAGTGATGCACCTGGTCTATCCGGAAGGAAAGCGCATCGACTGGAAGAAACCGGAAGAACCGAAACCTTCCGAGCAGCAGGAAACGGATTAGAAACGACGGGAACCCCGCAGCCTTGTGAGGCGTGGTGTTTCAAATAGAAGGAGAGGAAAACCATGTTTGGATTGGGAATGCCGGAACTGATCGTGATCCTCGTCATTATCCTCATCGTATTCGGGGCGGGAAAAATCTCGAAGCTCGGAGGCGACCTCGGTCAGGGGATCAAGAATTTCAAGAAGGCCATGAAGGACGGCGACGAGGAATCTAAAAAGATCGACGACAAGAAGCAGTGAAATAAAAGAATGCCCGGTTTTGTGACCGGGCATTCTTGCCTCTTGTCCTTGGCCTTTTTCCTTTATCCTGATTCCTGCCTAGAACGGTACATCCTCGTCGGTACCCTGCTCGCCTCCGCCGTATGGGGGCATCCCGCTGCCGCCTCCGGTGTCTTCGCGGCTCCCGCCTTTGGACTCGAGCATTTGCATGTTGGACGCAACCACCTCCGTGGTGAACCGCTTCTGGCCGTCCTTGTCCTCCCAGGATCTTGTCTGCAACTTTCCCTCTACGTAGACAAGCCTTCCTTTGGAAAGATAATTCCCGCATATCTCCGCAAGTTTCCGGAAACAGACAACGCGGTGCCACTCCGTGCGCTGCACCTTCTCTCCACTCTTGTCCTTCCACTGCTCATCCGTGGCAAGCCGGAAGTTGGTCACCATCGTCCCGTCCTGCATGTAGCGCACTTCGGGATCCGCCCCGAGCCTGCCGACTAAGATCACCTTGTTAACCATCCGTTCCCCCTTCGTTGTGCATTCATGAAAAAGCAGACCGTTGACCGGGAGAGCATTCCGCAAGGAGGCGCCATCCTGTCCAATCCTTTCCTTGCCGGAATGCACCGTGCGGTGTATCCAAAATATTCATCTGCGGCGGTCATCATATAAAAGACCGTCCCCATTCGCAACGAAATTATGTCTGCGGCCCGAAACGGCCGCAACCCGCCGCAAATCGGCCAGATTCCCTGTTGACTTCACCCCATCAATCAAGTAGAAATACTGGGTTAAAGCAGATGAATTATTACATTTTTCAGGATCCCTATGTTCCGATCAGCCATCCTGATCACCGTAGGGGCGGCGATCACCGCTTTCGTCTCGTTCTTCATCGTCGTCTCCTATCCCGTACTTCCCCGGGGCGAGCGCACGGTCCACAGGATCGCCACCCTCTGGGCGAGGATCCTTCTGTGGATCTCGAGCGTGAAAACGGAGGTGATCGGCCGGGAGAACATCCTGCAGAACCGGCCCCAGATTTTCATGGCCAATCACCAGAGCGGCTTCGACATCCTGATCGTGCTCGCGCACATGGACACCTATTTCGCCTGGATTGCCAAGAAAGAGTTGTTCAGCATCCCCATTTTCGGAGATGCGATGAAAAAGGGCGGGTACATCTCCATCGACCGTAAGAATTTCATCCGGGCCATGCGGAGCATCAGCGACGCGGCCCGCATCATCCAGGAGGGAAAGTCTGTCATGACCTTTCCCGAGGGGACGAGAAGCATGGACAACCGGGTCCACCCGTTTAAAAAGGGCGTTTTCCATCTGGCACTGAAAGCGGGCGTGCCCATCGTACCGGTGACGATCATCGGGAGCGGGGACATCATGCCCAAGAAGTCCCTGCGGGTCCATCCCGGGAAAATCACCATGGTCATCGACAAGCCCATCGATGTCACCACCTATTCCGAGGAGACAGTCGATGATCTGATCCATCGGGTACATGAAGTGGTTGCCTCGCATTACCACCCTTGGAGGCCCGATCTGACCGTGAAACAGGAGGAGGCGGCATGAGTCTGCCGGGAGCCGGCAACTGATCCCGAAACCGAGATGAAGCACAGGAAGGGAATGGCGGAACGGAAACCATTGCAGGGGCGTGCGCGGGAAATCGCGGGGGTGGTCCTCTTCGCCTTGGCGGTCTTTCTGTTTCTGTCGGTGATCTCCTACACCCCGACAGACCCGTCGCTTTCCAACTACGAGACCTCGACGACGAAAATCTCCAACGTCGGCGGCATCATCGGCTCCTACCTTGCCGATATGCTGATCCGGTTCCTGGGGCTGTCCGCCTACTGGCTTCCTCTTTTCCTACTCATCACCTCGGTGAAGCTCTTTCTGGATTCGGAATTTCTCTTCCAGCCCGGCTGGATCGGCGGGTTCATCGGGCTCATCGTGACGACCTCGGGGCTCTTTGCCCATGCCTACAAGCTCATCCCGCTCATCGACACGCCCTTTGCGGCGGGCGGATTCGTGGGCACGCTGCTCTCCGAATACCTCAATGCTCTGTTCAACCCCGGCGGGACCTTTATCTTCCTCCTCGTGGGTCTCATCATATCGCTGATCGTCACGGTGGAGCTCTCCGTCGTCACGGCCCTGCGCAAGTCGGCCGCCATCGTCCGCAGTACCGGCAGCGGAATCTGGTCCTACGCAAAGATCGGACGCGAAAAGGTGACGGACTATCTGCAGGAAGAGCAGGAGATCGAGGAGCGGGAGCAGCCGAAAAAAGCCGAGAAAAGAACGCCTCCCGTGATCCGCGAGGAAAAGGCCGCGGCGCCGGAGAGGACGAGAAAGAAGAAGATCGAGCAGACGCTCTTCGAGTTCGCCGAGGCCAAGGGGGTCTACATGCTCCCGCCCCTGACGCTGCTCGACGAAGTGCCCCGCCGGGACACGAAGCAGCGGCGCGAAAACCTGATTGCCAACGCGAGGCTCCTGGAGAAGAAGCTGGCCGATTTCGGCGTCGAGGGCAAGGTCGTGGAGGTCAAGCCGGGACCCGTCATCACCATGTACGAACTCGAGCCCGCGCCGGGCGTGAAGATCAACCGCATCGCCAATCTTTCCGACGATCTGGCCCTGGCCCTCAAGGCCCCGAGCGTGCGGATCGTGGCGCCAATCCCCGGCAAGGCCGCCATCGGGATCGAGATCCCCAATCCCGAGCGCGACGCCGTCCACCTCCGGGACGCCATCGACAACGAGGCCTTTGCCCAGGCCAAACACCGGCTGCCCATCGCGCTGGGCGAGGACATCACCGGGATGCCCGTGATCGCCGACCTTGTCCGGATGCCCCATCTGCTCATCGCGGGGACGACCGGCTCGGGAAAGAGCGTCTTTCTCAACGCGCTCATCTGCAGCCTGATGTTTAAGGCACCGCCCGACGAGGTGAAGTTCATCCTCATCGACCCCAAGCGCCTCGAGCTTTCGGCCTACGAGGGGCTGCCGCACCTGCTGCACCCCGTTGTCGTGGACCCCAAAGAGGCTGCCCAGGTCCTTCGCTGGGCCGTCGAGGAGATGGAGAGCCGCTACCGCATCATCGGGGAGACGGGCGAGAAGAGCATCGACCGGTTCAACCGCTTCGTGGAGAAGAAGCAGCAGGGACGCGAACGGATCATCGAGGACGGGCAGGATCAGCCGCCCATCGCTGAGGCGGCCGGGCCGGAGCCCAAACCGCTGCCCGCGAGGCTTCCCTACCTCGTCATCATCATCGACGAGCTGGCGGATCTCATGATGGTGGCCCAGCGAAATGTCGAGGAGTCGCTTACGCGCCTGGCCCAGATGGCGCGGGCCTCGGGCATCCACCTGATCCTCGCGACCCAGCGTCCCTCCGTGGACGTCATTACCGGAATCATCAAGGCAAATTTTCCCACGCGCATCTCCTTCCAGGTCTCCTCGAAGGTGGACTCGCGGACGATTCTGGATCAGCTGGGTGCCGAGCATCTCCTGGGCCAGGGCGACATGCTCTTCATGCCCCCGGGCACCTCGAAGCTGCAGCGCATCCACGGGGCCTTCGTGTCCGACCGAGAGATCTCTCGCATTGTGAGTTTCATCCGCAAGCAGGAGGCGCCCGTTTACGACGAATCGATCCAGAAGTTCAAGGTCGAGTCCCAGGAGGGCGAAAAGACCGAAGGTGATTTCGACGAGAAGTACGACGAGGCCGTGGAGCTGGTGACCGAGCTGGGGCAGGCCTCGGTGTCCCTCGTGCAGCGCTATCTCAAGGTGGGCTACAACCGCGCCGCCCGGATGATCGAGCGAATGGAAAAAGAGGGCGTCGTGGGCCCCTCCGATGGAGTAAAGCCGAGGAAAGTCCTGGCCAGAAAGTTATCGCGGTAAGTTGAGCGAAAAAAACGTCTACATCCTGAGTCTCGGCTGCCCAAAGAATCTTGTCGACAGCGAGGTTCTCTCGGCCCTGCTGTCTCGCTCGGGACTCAACATCACCGACCGGCCCGACCGGGCCTCAACCATCATCGTCAACACGTGCGCTTTTATCCTTCCCGCCCGGGAGGAATCCATCGAGGAGATCCTCCGGATGGCGGTGTGGAAGAAGAAAGGCCGCTGCCGGCGGCTCGTGGTCACGGGGTGCCTCCCCCAGCGCTACGGCGACGAGCTGGCCCGGGAACTGCCGGAAGTGGACCTCTTTCTCGGAGCGGGGGATTTCCCGGCCATCCTCACGCACCTCAAGCTCCTCGACAAAGGCCCTCACAGCGGCCCTCTCGTCAGGGTCGGCAAGCCTCTCTTTCTCATGGACGCGGCGACACCGCGAACAGTCTCCACAGCTTATTACAGTTACCTGAAAATCGCCGAGGGATGCTCGAACTGCTGCGCCTACTGCGTCATCCCCTCCATCCGGGGCCCCTTCCGGAGCCGGCCCATGGCCGACATCAAGACGGAGGCCGAGGGGCTTGCGGCCCAAGGCACCCGGGAGCTCATCCTCATCGCGCAGGACACGACAGCCTGGGGACGGGACTTGAAGGGACGTCCCACGCTCAACGGTCTTGTCAAGCGGCTCTGTGCCATCGAAGGGCCGCGCTGGATCCGGCTTCTCTACACCTATCCGAAAAGCATCACCCCGGAGCTTCTCTCCACGATGGCCGCGGAGGAGAAAATCTGCCGATACCTCGACATCCCGGTGCAGCACATCGACGACAGGGTCCTGCGGGCCATGAACCGCAAGGGCACCTCCGCTTTTCTCCGGAAGAAAATCGCCGAAATCCGCCAGGCTGTACCGGGGATCGCTCTGCGCACATCCCTCATTGTCGGATTTCCCGGGGAAACCGAGGAGCAGTTCGAAGAGCTTCTGCGCTTTGTCGAGGATACCCGATTCGAGAGCCTCGGTGTCTTTCCGTACTCTCCGGAAGAGGAAACGGAGGCGGCGGGGATGCCTGGACAGGTGCCGGAGGAGGAAAAAATTCGTCGCCAGGGCCTGATTATGGAAGCCCAGGCAGCCATCTCGGACGAAATCGGCCTTACGCGCGTAGGCAAGGTGGAGGAACTGCTCATCGAGGGAAAGACGGACAGGACCGATTTCCCTTTCTACGGCAGGACGCGCTTCCAGGCCCCGGAGATCGACGGGATCACCTACGTCCGCGCAAAGAGGCTCAAGGAAGGCGAGATCGTCCGATGCAGAGTCACTGCGGCGGAGATCTACGATCTGTTCGCAGAACCAGTGGGCTGATAAAGGAAGGAGAGCAGGGGTGGTTTCACGTTTGCTTAGGCCAGCCCCAACTGCTTCCTTCTCTTCTTTTCATCGCTGTCGAGGCAGCAGCGCTTGTACTTCTTGCCGCTTCCGCAGGGGCATGCCTCGTTGCGGCCGATTTCTTCTTTTTTTGCGGGATTTCCACCCACACTGAACAGCTTTTCCAGAAATTTCATCGTTGCCTTTCCTCGCAGCGCCGTCGGATAGAGTCCCTCGCCGCAGTATAAAATAAAATTCCTCAGCCCTGGTCCTTCGGCTGGCCCACGGTTAGGATTTCGATGTCGAACACAAGCGTTTTGCCGGCCAGGAAGTGATTCAGGTCCATTTTGATCACCTCCTCGAGGATCTCCATGACCTGGGCGGGGATCTTGTTTCCCTGCGGGTCGATGAGTTCAATCATCATCCCCTTCTCCAGTTCCATGTCCTCGGGAACCGTGTTCTTGGGGATATCTACCATCAGCTCCATCCGGCTGGGACCGTAGGCCTTGTCGGGCGAAATCGTAACTGTTTTTTTCTCTCCCGCAATCATGCCGATCACGGCTTCATCGAAACCGCGGATGATCTGCCCGCACCCGACCGTGAACGTCAGGGGCCGCCGCCCCAGCGAGGAATCGAATGTTTCGCCGTTCTCGACCTTGCCCGTGTAATGGACGCTGACCGTATCCCCCGACTGGATGGCTTTTTTCATCACCGTGCCTCCTTGTTGCCTGCCTCGATCCGACTCATAAAAAAACCACCGACCTCTGCGGAGCCCGGCGGTTTTCCTTGCGCCACAAAAAAAGTTGCCGATGGATCTGGGCCTTCAAAATTGCTTGTAGTCCCTTTGGCCGAGATGTATATAACGCATCCGGGGAAAAGTAAAGGCCCTCTTTCAGAGGGTGCACTGAAAATTTCACCATCGAGACATACCATGAATCTGCAGCGGATCCCGATCGAAGAGTTCGTCAACGCCCTGACCCACGGCGTGGGGGCCCTGCTGAGCGCGATGGGGCTGATTCTGCTGGTGGCCCTCGCCTGGCAGCACGGAACGACGTTGCACATGGTGAGCTGCGGCATCTTCGGCGTAACACTGGTCCTTCTCTACACCGCCTCGACCCTGTACCACTCCGCCCGTTCACCGAGGCTCAAGCACCTCTTCAGGGTCTTCGATCGCTCATGCATCTATCTGCTCATCGCCGGAAGCTACACGCCCTTCACACTCGTGACCCTGCAGGGAAGCTGGGGCTGGACCCTGTTCGGCCTCATCTGGGTCCTGGCCGCAGCCGGGGTCGTGTTCCAGATTCTCTTTGCCCAGAGGTTCAAGATCCTGACCACCGTCGCCTACCTCCTGATGGGATGGCTTGCCGTCATCGCCATCAAGCCCCTCATCGACTCCCTGCCCGCCGGGGGCTTCGCCTGGCTCCTGGCCGGAGGTCTTGTCTACTCCGCGGGCGCGCTGTTCTATCTCTGGAAGCGGCTGCCCTACAACCATGCCATCTGGCATCTCTTCGTGCTCGGCGGAAGCACTTGCCATTACCTGGCCGTCGTGCTCTACGTCGTCCCCGTCGCAGTCGGT
>DATJPI010000121.1:0-4253 GCA_035506495.1 Syntrophales bacterium | reverse complement strand
CGTTTACGGGCCGCTGTGCAACGGCGCCACCTCGGTCATGTTCGAGGGCGTTCCCAACTATCCCGACATGAGCCGCTTCTGGAAGGTCGTCGAGAAGTACAAGGTCAACATCTTCTACACCGCCCCCACGGCCATCCGCGCTATCGCGAAGGAAGGCAACGAGTGGGTGAAGAAGGCCAACATCTCCTCGCTGCGCATCCTCGGCACCGTCGGCGAGCCCATCAACCCCGAAGCCTGGAACTGGTACTACAACCTCATCGGCCGCGGCGAGTGTCCCATCGTGGACACCTGGTGGCAGACCGAGACGGGCGGCATCCTGATCACCCCGCTTCCCGGCGCCATCGACATCAAGCCCGGCATGGCGACAGTACCCTTCATGGGTGTGTGGCCCGTGCTCCTCAACGACGAGGGGAAGGAAATCACCGAGACGGAAGCCAGCGGCGCGCTGTGCATCAAGATGCCCTGGCCCGGCATCATGCGGGGCGTCTACGGCGACCCCAAGCGTTTCCAGGAGACCTACTTCGAGCAGTTCCCCGGCTACTACGTAACCGGTGACGGCTCGCGCAGGGACAAGGATGGCTACTACCAGATCACAGGCCGCATCGACGACGTCATCAACGTCTCCGGTCACCGCATGGGGACGGCCGAGGTCGAGAGCGCGCTCGTGGCTCACCCGAAGGTGGCTGAGGCCGCCGTCGTCGGTTACCCTCACGACATCAAAGGGCAGTCGATCTATGCCTACGTGACCGTGAAGACAGGTGTGCAGAAGTCCGACGAGCTCAAAAAGGAGCTCACTGCCCACGTGCGCACGCTCATCGGCCCCATCGCGACGCCCGAGAAGATCCAGTTCGCCGACGGTCTTCCCAAGACCCGCAGCGGAAAGATCATGCGCCGCATCCTCAAGAAGGTGGCCGCCAACGAGATCGGCGATATCGGTGACACGACGACGCTGGCCGATCCCTCCGTTGTGGATGACATCGTGAAGAACAGGCTGTAAGAAAGAGGCAAAAGGCCAAAGGAAAAGGCTCGGGGCGAAGAGGGAGAGAACATTCAGGCAATTCGACGCCAGGGGCCGGATCCGGACGCCAAAACATATTACCAAATGTGGGTCCGCGGATCGTCGGGCTGCCGGAGGGCAGCCCGGCGGTTTGCGTCCGAAGAAAGGAGGCAGCTGTGAACATCATTGCATGCGTGAAGCAGGTTCCGGACACGGAAACCCTGATCAAGGTGAAACCCGACGGATCAGGAATCGTAGAGGACGGGATCAAATGGGTCATGAACCCCTATGACGAATTCGGCGTCGAAGAAGCGCTGAAACTGAAAGAAAAGCTCGGCGGCGATGTGACGATCGTCTCCGTCGGTCCCGCGAGGACCATGGAAACGATTCGCACGGCGCTGGCGATGGGGGCCGAGAAAGGCGTCCACATCGATGATCCGTCCCTTAACGGCGCCGATGCCTACACGACGGCCCAGGCACTGGCCGCCGTCATCAAGACGCTTCCCCACGACATCATCTTCTGCGGCCAGCGGGCCATCGACGGCGATGCCGGCCAGGTCGGATCCGTTCTGGCCGATCTGCTGGGGATCCCCTCAGTCACGCTCGTATTGAAGCTCGAGATCGCCGGTACGGCTGTAAAAGCCCAGAAGGCCATCGAGGGCGCCATGATGACGATCGAGACGAGCCTGCCCTGTGTCATCACGGCACAGAAAGGGCTCAACGAGCCGCGTTATGCGTCTCTGCCCGGCATCATGAAGGCCAAGAAGAAGCCCGTCGACGTGAAGAACGCGGCGGCCATCGGTATTACCGCTGCCGCCAAGGCAAAGGTTGCCAAGACCGTACCGCCTCCGGCAAGAGCTCCCGGAAAGATCCTTCAGGGCGATGATCCGGCACTGAAGGCTCAGGAGCTTGTGAAGCTGCTGCGGGAAGAGGCGAAAGTGATCTAAGGAAAGGAGGAGGTACCGAACCATGGCAAAAGGTGTATGGATCGTTGCAGAAGTGAGAGACGGAGCTTACCGCAAGGTGAGCTATGAGATAGCCAGCGCGGCCCGCAAACTGGCCGACGAGCTGGGGGATGAGGTTTGCGCCGTCCTGTGCGGCTCCGGCATCGAAGGCAAGGCCGCCGAGCTGGGCAAGTACGGCGTCGACAAGGTGTACGTGGCCGACAATGCAGCCCTTGAGCCCTATACGACGGATGCTCACGCGGCGGCGGTGGCCAAGATCGTGAAGGAGAAAGGCCCGGCCATCCTGCTGATGGCCGCGTCGGTCCAGGGCAAGGACCTCTCGGCAAGGCTCGTGGGCAAGCTGGCCACGGGGCTGGCCACGGACTGCACCGGCCTGAAGATAGAGGGCGGCAAGCTCATCGCCGTGCGGCCCATGTATGCCGGCAAGTGCTTTGGCGAAGTGGCCTTCGAGGCCGCTCCCGCCATGGCGACGCTGCGCCCCAACGTGTTTCCCATCGTGGAAAACGCAAAGGCGGGCGCCGTCGAGAAGTTCGACCCGGCACTTGATGCGGGCCAGCTGAAGACAAAGGTTGCGGAGATCGCCAAGGACGCGAGCGGCAAGATCGAGCTCACCGAGGCCAACATCATTGTTTCCGGCGGCCGCGGCATGAAGGGCCCTGAGAACTACAATATTCTCGAGGATCTCGCAAAGGTCCTCCACGCAGCCGTCGGCGCGTCGCGCGCGGCCGTGGACGCGGGCTGGCGCCCCGTTACGGACCAGGTCGGCCAGACGGGCAAGACCGTGTCGCCGAACCTCTATATCGCCTGCGGCATTTCCGGTGCCATTCAGCACCTGGCGGGCATGAGCTCATCGAAGTTCATCGTTGCCATCAACAAGGACCCCGAAGCCCCCATCTTCCAGAGGGCGGACTACGGGATCGTCGACGACCTCTTCAAGGTCGTGCCGGAAGTGACGGCAGCGGCGAAGAAGATTCTTGCTTAAAGTGGACAAGCGGGGCCGGCCTCCATCAGGGGCCGGCTCCGCTTAACCCTTTGGCTCTATCAGGCAATCTTTCTTTCCTGTCCGGCCACTCCGGGCGCCTCCGTTTGCGCGGATCTTCTTCCTGCGCACGATTCAGCCATCTCCACCGGATGCACGCCGACGGAAGCGCTCTGCAAATGCATGTTCTCCTTTTGCGCGAAGAGAAGGAAGACGGCCGGCGAGCTGCATTAAGGATACATGGGATGATGCCGCCACGGCGGGTGTGGACCTCCGGGGCGGATTGGGATGAGAGGAGAGAGGGGAGGTAGTGACTCCTTCCTGAGAGGAGAGCCTGCTGTGGCTCTCGAACCGCAACAGTGGAATGGAGGACGTGACGTATGCAAAACATGGTATTTGGACCCGGCAACGAGGGCAGGGAGGTATTCTGGAATACCACGAATTATCAGATCCCCCTCGATATCTTTGCGCTCATTGCACTGGCCATCTGCGGCTGGGGCCTTTATAAGCGACTCGAGCTCTGGAAGGCCATGGGCAAGGCCGAAGTCCGGGATGACAACAGGGGCGAGCGCATCAAGAACCTTTTCCGAAACACCATCCTGCAGCTTTCCGTCTGGCGGGACTTCTACCCCGGCCTGATTCACGGCCTGATCTTTTTCGCCTTTTTTGTGCTGATCTGGGGTGCCGCCATTGACGCCACCTCGTTCTATACGGGGCTCCACCTGCCCGGCAAAGGGTATCTGGCCTTTTCCTTCATCATGGATCTATTCGGCCTCTTTGCCATCGTGGGTTGCATCCTGGCGATCGACCGGCGCTACATCAAGAAGCCCGACCGGCTGGGCTACAAGGGCGTGCCGGACAACCGTCCCGATGATGCCATCGTGCTGCTGCTGATCCTGGGCATCATGGTGACGGGCTACATCGTCGAGGGGATCCGGATCGCGGCCACGGGAAATCCCGACTTCGAGAAATGGTCCTTCCTGGGCTACATGGTAGGGCAGTTCTTCGTCGGCGTGAGCCAGGATACCCTGAAAACCTCCCACAAGCTTCTCTGGTGGACCCATGCCTTCCTGGCCTTCGGCTTCATCGCCTACATTCCCTTCTCGAGGCTGCTGCACATCGTGACCTCGCCGGCCAACCAGTTCATGGCGACCCTTAAACCCGTGGGCCAGCTCGAGCCCATCCGCGACTTCGAGAACGCCGAGAGCTTCGGCGTGGGAAAACTCGAGGAGTTCACCTGGAAGCAGATCTTCGACAGCGATGCCTGCACGCGCTGCGGCCGCTGCCAGAACGGCTGCCCGGCCTACCTGAC
>DATJPI010000120.1:0-4816 GCA_035506495.1 Syntrophales bacterium | reverse complement strand
ATGGCCAGGCCGACGACGCCTGCGCCGATGATGGTGATATCGAACCGATGCTTCTCCATGGGCGGCATTTTATACAAACAGACGGAAGACGCAAGGCAAAAGGCGGACGAGTTTTGCACAATGCCTGATTGAGCAATTCCATGGGTCATGCGCCCAGCTTAAGACCGATCGAAACGGATCAAGTTCCGACCCGAATCAAGACAAACTGAGTTCTTATCCGTCTTCAGTCTCGATGATCCCTGTCTTTCATGCCCCCCGATGTCCAAAAGATCCTGGAATGCGTCAGTCGAATATCTCGCCCTGGGGCAGGGGCACCTGCAGGAGATAATCGAAAATGGCGATGAGCGTGAATGTAACGACCATCCCCACAAGCACCGCCTTGACCATCATCTTCCAATCCTTCCGCTTCCCACTGATGTACCAGGCGATGGATGCAAAACCCACTACGCCTGCCAGGGCGAATCCCAGGTATCGAAACAGAAAAACCCACAACAGCAAGATCACCATGACCACGACCATATCGAGCCAGTGCTTTTCTTCCTTCTCTGCATCGCGGGGCTCACTTTCCACCTGTGTCGTTTGGCGGCGCGTGAACGACAGGATCAGCGACGCGACGATGAGGGCCGCCATGAGGATCATGACCGCATCGGGAAAGATACCACCGAAGGGGGTTGTATAATTCCGACTTCCCCAGAGGATGGCGATGAACGCCAGCATGAGGATGGAACCCAATCGATCCCGGAATTTCGCATCCATACAAAAAACCTCCTTACAAACGATGGCGCCTACTCCTTCAAGCTGCCCTGGAGCCGCTCCTTCATCGACCCGAAGTAGGGCCAGAGGAAAGAAAACACGCACAGGGCGATGAGAATCCAGGAGAGAGGGTTGACAAACAGGGCGAACCAGGGGGATGCGTAGGCCATCCCCATCAGTTTGGCGCGGACGAGCCCCGTTTCCATCAAGGGACCGAGGATCAGCCCCAGCACGATGGGGGCCGCCGAGAAGTTCAGGCGCCGCAGACCGAAGCCGATGAAGCCGAACACAAGCATGAGGATCACATCCAGAAAGTTGTTCCGGATGGCATAGGAGCCGATGATGGTGAGAATGGCGATCCCGGGCACCAGATAGGCGGCCGAGAGCTTTCCCACGAAGCGGGCCAGGAGACGGCCACCGTAGAGCCCAATGGGGACCATGACGATGGCAGAAAGTCCCACGCCCAGCATGAAGGTGTATGTGATATCCGCCCTTACACTGAATAGTTCCGGCCCCGGGTGGAGGCCGAACAGCATGAGGACGCCGTAGATGACGGCGTCGGGCGGCGCCCCGGGGACGCCGAGGGTCAACAGGGGGATCATGCCCCCGCCGACGACGGCGTTGTTGGACGTCTCCGTTGCCACGACCCCGTCGATAAACCCTGTGCCGAATTTCTCTGGCGTCTTGGATGCCCGCTTGGCCTCGTTGTAGGCGATGAGGTTTGCGATGTTTCCCCCCGCCCCTGGCAGAATGCCGACGATGGTCCCGATGATGGAGGAGCGCCAAAGATTTCCCTGCAGTTTCAGAACAATGTGGCGGGTCGTCTTCCACAGGACGCCCTTGGTGCGCTCATACCCGCATTCGACACGCCCCTGCATGCCTCCCCCTTTGACGACCAGGCTGAGAAGCTCGGGGATACAGAACAGACCGATAAGCATGACGACGAGCTCAACTCCCCCCTGCATGGCGGGGACCCCGAAAGTGAACCGCACGTCCCCACCGATGGGGGCGATGCCAATGGTGGAGATGAGGGCGCCGAAGCACCCCCCCACGAGCCCCTTGAGGACCGACCCGGCCGAGAGGCTGGAGATAATGGTGATGCCGAAGACCCCCACCCAGAAGTACTCGGCCGGTCCGAACTTCAGGGCGATTTCCGCCAGGGGTGGGCTCAGGAAGATCAGACATACAACGCCGAAAAGCCCGCCGAGGCAGGAGCCGACTGTCGCTGCGATAATTGCCTCTTCGGCACGTCCCTGGCAGGCCATGGGATACCCGTCGAAGCACGTCCCGATGGAACTGGGCGTCCCGGGGGTGTTGATGAGGATGGCGCTGAAGGAGCCGCCGTAGATGGCCCCCATGTAGACGGCCCCCAGGGTCACCAGTCCCGCAACGGGACTCATGGTGAAGGTGAAGGGAACCAGAACGGCCACGGCCATTGTGGCGGTGATACCCGGCAATGCCCCTGCAATCATGCCCATCACCGTTCCGGCAACGACGAGCAGGAGGTTCTCGATGGCCAAGAGATGTTGAAACCCTAACCACAAATGTTCAAGCATCGACAGCCCTCCCTCTTCGGCGACAGGCGGAGACGGGCCCCTTGGTCCGCCCATCGCTAAGGCGATCTACTTCTTGATGCGTCCCAGTTCCTTCATGATGGTTTCGTATTCGACCATCTTCTTCTTCACCAGGGCAAGGGATGCCTCGGGGCCCATGTATTCCGTCTTGAAGCCTTGCTGGTCCATCTTCTTCTGGACCTCCGGGTCCCTCATCACCTTGTCGAAGACACCGGCCAGGTACTTGATGACGTCGTCGGGCGTTCCCGGAGGGGCGGCAACGCCCCGGTAGGCCCCTTCTACGATGTCGTACCCCAGCTCCTTGAAGGTCGGCACGTCCTTGAGGACAGACATCCGCTTGTCGGAGGCGATAGCCAGGGCTCGGAATTTGCCGCGGTACTGAACCCCCACGGTAGAGTACGTCATGAGCGCCGTCACGTGGCCGCCCAAGAGGGCGGGGACGGCGGATCCGGTCCCGCCGAAGGGGATGTAGGTCAACTTGATGCCCGCGGCCTTGTTGAACATGGTAGTCGCGAGGTCATTGGATGTCGAGGAGCCGCTGCCTCCCACGGTGACCACGCCGGGGGGATTCTTCTTGGCGTATTCGATGAAGTCCTTGAGGGTCTTGAAGGGGCTGTCATTTCGGACGACCAGCAGATCCGGGGTGCTCTCGAACATGTAGATGTTTTTGAGATCGAGGGTCTTGTAGCCTGCATTTCCCCTCTCCAGGGGCTGGAGGATAATGTGGGGCAGGTTGTGGCCCGCAATGGTGTAGCCGTCCGGCTTGCTCTGGGTCAGCTCCGACCAGCAGATCGAACCTCCGCCGCCGATCTTGTAGGTGATGACCACATTCTGGCCAAAATACTTCTTCAGCGCCGCTTCCTGGATTCGGGCGGTGATGTCCGATTCCCCGGCGGGATCGAAGCAGATCATGTAGGTGAGGGGTTTGCTGGGATATCCTGCCGCACCGGCTGCGCCGGTACAGACAACTGCCAGAAGAGCAAAAAGGACGATACAACCCAGGGCACTCTTTTTCATCATGTTCCTCCTTCTCCTTTCATCAGTAAATGTCGCCGGGACGGTTTCGTGGATGGGAATGAGCGGGTTTCAGGGGAACCCGTGATTCGGTATCCATGAAAAAACTCTGTTTTCACGATGGGAACATACGAAGAATGATTTTGTGTGTCAATTGAATTTTGACCCGAAGCGTGGTTACATAACAAGGTAGCAAGAATATTCTTTACATTCTTCATCAGCTTTGCTTGTAGTGATCGTAACTCGCCAGAACATTTGGCATTGCCGTGAGGGGCGGTTCATGCATGCTGTAGAGAAAATATTGGCCAGGGCTGCCGGCAGGGAGTCGGTGAAAACGGGGGAGATCGTCAATTGCACCGTTGACCTGGCGGGGATCAACGATCTCTATCTGCAAACCCTGCGCTCATTTCTTGAAATGGGGGGCAGCAGGGTTCACGATCCGGACAGGATTGTCCTCTTTCTCGACCATTATGCCCCGGCCTCCACAATCGCCCAGGCCGAGAACCAGAAGCAGTTCCGGGAATTCTGCCGGGAGCAGAATATAAAGCAGCTCATGGACGTGGACCAGGGCGTCTGCCACCAGGTCCTGGCAGACAGGGGCCTCGTCTATCCGGGCCAGCTGCTCGTCGTGACGGACTCGCACACCACCACGCACGGGGCTTTCGGCGCCTTCGGAACCGGAGTCGGTGCGACGGATCTGGCCATCATCATGATTACCGGCAAATTGTGGTTTCGCGTCCCGGAGGTCATCTGCCTCCGACTGGATGGAAGACTGTCCACGGGAGTGTTCGCGAAAGACGTGATCCTGAAGATCATCGGCGAATTGAAGGCGGATTATGCAACCTACAAAGCGGTGGAATTCACGGGGCCGGCGCTTGCCCAGTTCAGCGTGTCCGAGCGGATGACCCTGTGCAATATGACAACGGAGATGGGAGCGAAAACCAGCTACATCCAGCCGGACGGAATCACTGAAGCGTTTTTGTCCGGCAGGGTGAAACGTCCTTACGAAACGGTCTTCACCGATCCCGGTTACGTCTATGCTGCAAAGCATTCTTATGACGTCTCCGTCATCAAGCCGCAGGTCGCGGCGCCGTCCAGTGTGGATAATGTTTCGGACGCAGCGGTCTATGCCGGCAGGCCGATCGATCAGGCCTTCATCGGCACCTGCACGGGAGGCCGGGTGGCGGATTTGGCAGTCGCTGCGCACATTCTGTCGGGCAGGAAAGTGCATCCCCGCACCCGTCTGCTTGTGGTTCCGGCTTCCCAGGGGGTTTTTCTGGAAGCCATGAATCGGGGGTATGTCCAGAAGCTCGTCGAAGCCGGAGCTACCTTTGTTACCCCGGGCTGCGCCGCCTGCCTGGGCACCCACCAGGGACTCCTGGCCTCCGGGGAGACCTGCATCACATCGTCAAGCCGCAATTTTCCCGGGCGGATGGGACATGCCAAGGCGGAAATATTCCTGGCCTCGCCGGCGA
>DATJPI010000119.1:0-6839 GCA_035506495.1 Syntrophales bacterium | reverse complement strand
CCCTCAGCCGCCAGAATCCCCAGGGCGATGGGCAGGTCGAAGCCCGTCCCTTCCTTGCGGATATCGGCCGGTGCGAGATTCACAGTCACCCGGTTTTCCGGAAAACGGTACCCGGAATTCTTCATGGCTGCCTTGATACGGTCTCGGCTCTCCTTGACGGCCGCATCGGGCAGGCCTACTGTGGAGAACTGCGGAAGCCCTGACGAGAGGTCTACTTCCACGTCGACAGGAAAGGAATCGACACCGATGACAGCGCTGCTCAGGACCTTGACGATCAAGAGGACGACCCGTAAAAAATCAATTTTCGTTGAAGTTATACCTAGTTGCGCATATTATAACATGATCATAAATTTGCAAGTACTTTCCACCGGTGAAGGAATTGGTTGATTAAGTAATCAGTAATTGATAAATCTCTCTCTCAATACCCGATTACTCATTCACCCCATTACCCAATTACTGTCTTTTGTGATGATTGGTTTCTTCGATTCCGGCTTCGGCGGGCTTACGGTGCTTCGGCGCGTCGTCGAGACGCTTCCGCAGTACGACTATCTCTATCTGGGCGACAACGCCCGCGCGCCTTACGGCAGCCGCTCGCAGAAGGTGGTCTACGAGTTTACCCGCGAGGCTGTCAACTACCTCTTCCGCCGGGGATGCCCGCTCATCGTGATCGCCTGCAACACCTCCTCGGCCAAGGCACTGCGTCGCATCCAGCAGGAGTACCTGCCCGTCACTTACCCGGATCGCCGCGTTCTGGGCGTTGTCCGACCGCTCGCGGAGGAGGTGGCCGAGAGAGGATTTCGGAAGGTGGGCCTGCTGGCCACGGAGGGCGTCGTCGCATCGGAGGCTTACCTGAGAGAGATTGAGAAGCTCGACCCCTCCATCCGCGTCTTCCAGAAAGCATGCCCGATGCTCGTGCCCATCATCGAGGCCGGGGAGCAGGACTGGGAAGGCGCCGGGATGATCGTCCGCCGTTACCTCGGGGAGCTCCTGGCCGAGGCGGGATCCATCGAGGCGCTGCTGCTGGCCTGCACCCACTATCCCATCCTCTATGATACGATTCGGCGCAACGTTGCAGCCCACATCGAAGTCCTAGAGCAGGGATCGATCGTGGCTGAAAAGCTCAAGGACTACCTGCACCGCCACACGGAGATGGAACAAAGGCTCACCCGCGGCGCTTCCCGGACATTCCTCACAACAGATCTTACGGACCGGTTTGACCGCCTGGCGCAAATCTTTTTCGGCGAGCCATTACACTCCCGGCTCATCTCCTTCGACGACGAGGCAGATTGCGACTGCCGGTGAGGGCGAGTGACGGTTATGTAACGGCTCCGAAAATGAATATTCCTTGATATTATCAAGTATTTGCGGGTCGTCCTGCCGCCGCCCCCTCTGCTCGGCAAGTGCCTTGACGCGTCTTTTCTTCTGTGCTAGCGTACGTCATTGTTTTTACGGCAGGTGAGTCCTGCCGTTGCAGGTTGCGCATGCCGCAGTTCACTCACTTGGATGAAAAAGGCAAATCCCGGATGGTCGACGTGACGGGAAAACGTCCGACACGCAGGGAGGCCGTGGCCCGGGGCAAGGTCCTGATGAAGCCGGAAACGGCATGGGCTATCGAGAAGCAGACCATTGCCAAGGGCGATGTGCTCGCCGTCGCGAAGATCGCCGGCGTCATGGCGGCCAAGAAAACAAGTGATCTCATTCCGCTCTGTCATCCTCTCGAGATCACCGCTGTCGACGTGACCTTTCGAACGGATGCCCCACGGGGCGAAATCGAGATCGAGTCGACGGTCCGGACGCTTGGCCGGACGGGCGTTGAAATGGAAGCCCTCACGGCGGTGAGCGCCGCGGCGCTTACGATTTATGACATGTGCAAGGCCGTAGACCGGGGCATGACCCTCTCGGATATCCGTCTGAGCCTCAAGCGGGGCGGGAAAAGCGGCACATACCGGCGAAAGGAATAACGGCAACCCGTTCGTTGCAAGAACCCATGTCAACCCGGATTTACACGATCAACAGGGCGCTTGTCCTTCCTCTGGCCTTGAATGCCCTGTTATTGCTGACCGTCTTTGTCCTGACCTTTATCCGGGGAGGCGCTGCCGTGGAGAGGTTCATTCTCCTTGCCGCGTTGATTCCCATGGCTGTCATCGCGGTTGAATCATCGCTCCGCAAGGTCACGGTCAGCGATTCAGGGCTTGCATTGACGAAGCTCTTCAGGCAGCGGACGTTCGACTGGGCAGACATCACACACGTGGGAGCCCTTGCCGTCCGCAAGAAGGTCTATCTCGTACTGACCACGAAGAAGGGGTTCCATGCCCTGTCCAACGCCTATGGACAGTTCAGTACCCTCGTTCGAGATGTGATGGGGCACGTCGATGCCGAGCGGATCGAGGAGGGCGCACGGCCGATCCTCGAAGAAGCCGTGGAGAACCGCTCCAATATCTATGCGGCCTGGCTTTCCGCGATGCTCCTGATCGCAGTGGCTGCCATGAAGATTTCATCCTGATCCTGAATCAAGAACCAGCGAAGCCTGCACCGGACACAAGAGGGACAAACATGAAAGCGACGAAGGCCCAGCAATCCCGCAAGGCGGTATCCTCCCTTCCCGGCATCGACGAAGTCTTTGAAAAGAAGCTCGAAGAGCTCGTCATCGTTCTCTCAGCAGGCCACGGAACCAAGAGCCAGATCTATGACGAGATTCTGTCCCTCGTGGAACGGGGACTGATCCGGATCGCACTGAAGCGCAACAAGAATGTGAAATCGGCAGCCGCCACCTTTCTGGGAATCAACCGCAACACGTTCCAGAAAAAGATGACCGCACTGGGGATTCCCTGCGGGAAAACGAAATAGGAACCGTCGGCTCCCATGTCCTTTGCCCACAGGATCTGCAACCGACACGTGATCCACTTTTTCTCATTGGACGCGAAATCTGCGATGATCGGCATCGGAACCACTCCCTCGGGAAAAGCCGGAGTGACGATCGAGGGAACCCTTTCATGAAAGTCGGTGTGCTGGCCCTCCAGGGGGCCTTCCGAGAGCATATCCGGATGTTGAAGTCCCTTGGCTTCGAAGCACTCGAGATCCGGCTGCCCGGCGAACTCGACGAGGTGGACGGCCTCATCATCCCCGGTGGTGAGAGCACGACCATGCGCAAGCTTCTCGCCGACTATGGCTTTGTAAACACCGTCAAAGAGTTTGCGGCAGCGGGTAAACCGGTCTTCGGCACCTGCGCAGGACTCATCGTCATGGCCGACCGGGTCAACGGCCTCAAGCAGAATTTGCTGAACCTGATCGACATCGATGTTGAGCGCAATGCTTACGGCCGCCAGGTGGACAGCCGGGAAGCGGACATCCCGTCCAAGTTTCTTGGGAAAGACCCTTTTCCCGCAGTGTTCATCCGGGCCCCTCAGATTCTGCACACGGGTCCCGGGGTGGAACCGCTGGCGCTTTACCAAGACCACATCGTGCTCGCGCGCCAGAAAAACATCCTCGTGGCCACGTTTCACCCGGAGTTGACGGGCGATCCGCGGATCCACAAGATTTTTTTACAGATGCTCGGCCACAAGACACAATAATGGAGCGATACGCGGGGGCAACCGATCCCCCCGCACGAAGAGACCCGATGACGACGGAAATTCCGAATAACATCATCACCCTGATGGACAAAGGAGTATCCATCCCCTGTCCATCGGCCGTCGTTATCGGTGAAGAAGTCAGGGTGGAGCGCATTTCTGCAAAAGGCACCGTCCTGTATCCGGGGACCCGCCTTGCCGGTGAAAAGACTCTGATCGGCCCCGGCGCAAGAATCGGATTCGAATCCCCAGTCACCATCGTGGATTGCCAGCTCGGCGCCGACGTGGAGCTCAGGGGGGGCTTCTTCTCGCGCTCCGTCTTTCTCGCCCGTTCCACCATGGGCTCGGGCGCCCACGTGAGGGAGGATTGCCTGATCGAAGAAGAGGCCTCCGGAGCGCACTCCGTGGGGTTGAAACAGACGATCCTGCTGCCCTTTGTTACCCTGGGGAGCCTCGTCAATTTCTGCGACTGCCTCATGGCGGGCGGTACGAGCCGCAAGGATCACAGCGAGGTCGGCAGCTCCTACATCCATTTCAATTTCACACCGAACCAGGACAAGGCGACAGCCTCCCTCATCGGTGATGTACCGCGGGGTGTCTTGCTACGCAATGCCCCGATTTTTCTCGGGGGCCAGGGAGGGCTCGTCGGGCCGGTAAGGCTTGGTTACGGCACGGTCATCGCCGCAGGCACCATCTGGGAAGACGATTGCCCGCAGGGGGGCATGCTTCTGAAGGGATCGGTCCTGCGTTCCGAACGGCCCCATTACCCCGGCCTGTACCGTGAGGTGAAACGGAAGGTTGCCAACAACCTCACTTATCTGGGCAATCTCGTGGCCCTGAGACAGTGGTACGCACACGTCCGCAGGCCGTTCCTGCAGGTGCTGGAAGGGGGGCCCGAGCTCTGCGAGGGCGCCCTGGATGTTCTCCGCGGGGTCCTGGAAGAGCGCATCATACGACTTCGTGCCCTGGCTGAGAAGATGGAGCAATCCATTGCCATCGGCGAAAAGGTCCTACAGGGAAGGACGAAAGCAGCACTGCAAAAGCAAAAGCGGGAACTTTTGCACAACTGGCCGGAAGTGGAAAAGAGGATCGCAGGTCTCGAGGAAGATTCCATCGCCGAAAGAGAGCGAAGGCATTTTCTGACGGCGATCAACGAGCGGCGTTCAAAGGAAGCCGTTGACTATATAGACTTCATCCAGGCCCTGGACCGGAAATCTGCAGAGGCAGGGTCGGCCTGGTTACAGTCCGTCGTGGACACTGTCGTATCCGGTGCCCTGGACGCCCTTCCCTCCTTTCGGGAGTAAGGTTGCGCCTGCGGCCATGCGGGACGCTGCGGACAGCAGACGTCCCGGGATCAACAGGGTCTGAGAGGCATTCATGATTGCAAAGTCGGTGAAAAAGCTCCTTTCCTACTGCATGCAGTGGCATTTCTTTCTCGGCCGTAACCCCGGGCAGGCCCCTCCCTTCTCGATCCTCCTCTTCCCGGTGCACACCACGGTGCTGTGCTGCGGCATTGCAGGCATCCTGGCCGTCAAGAAGGGTCCGAAGCCCTCTGAGATTGACGCCGGCGCCAACCTGTCGCAGTGTTTCGCCAAGATCCGCAAGGCGTCGCTTTCCAGGGTGATTGCAGGGAAGATCAAGTCCGAGGGTTACCTCGCGGGTGTTGAACCGCTTCGGGAAATGGAGCAGGACCTCGTCCTTCTGAGGCAGGGGCCTCATTTCCGGGCTCTCTTTTTCAACCCGGCCAAGGCAGCGGTCCTTCAATCCCTGATCCCCGAGATCAAATTATTTCTAGCTGGAGAGGAGGCTCTGCTGGAGGCCGAAGCCGGACGCTTTGCCACGGTTCAGATGGAGGTCATCAACAGCCGCCTCATTCTGCTGAAGGACATCCTGTGGGGCCTGGAGATGGACATCCTCGCCAACATCGGAAAGACCCTCCATCTGGCCGGTGCTGATTTTGTCGAGGCCCTCAACCCCGAGAGCTTTGCAAAGTTTTCCCGGATCAACTTCCTGCTCAATTGTATCGACCGGCTCGAGGTGCGGGGACGGGACTCGGCGGGAATCCAGGTCTCGTTCACGCTGAAAGATGCGGAAACCCTGAACCGGATTGTCGAAGAGATCCGGGGACAGGGCCTCCACGAGGACTATCGCCGCCGCAGCATCGAACACGATCTGCTCAACGGCTCCATCCTTGTCGCCGACCACCGCCATCCCGACGGTGGCGTCTTTCTCTCCTTCGTCTACAAGACGGCCTCCATTATCGGCAAGCTCGGTGAGAACGTCCGAACGCTCCGCGAGGCCATTCGGACAGACCGCATTTTTCACGCGTTCGCCCGCGAGGCCGCTCTTTCCGAATCGACCTTCGCACACACCCGATGGGCCTCGGTGGGATCGATCACCGAGGAAAACTGCCACCCCATCAGCAATTTTACTCTCTGCGCCGAGGACCCCGACGGCCAGATCCCGCCGGCAGGTCTCTGTTCGATCCCGGCCTCCGAGGCGGAAGAGTTCGCCGATGAGATCGTCCCCGGGATGAAATTCTACCCTGCCTACGGGCCGGGGCGCTGGACGATCAGCGTCGCCCTCAACGGCGACATCGACAACTACCAGATGCTACGCTTGCTCCTGGAGTCTGCCTACCACTATGAGATCGCGCCCGAGGTTACGTCGGATACGAAGATCATCCCTCTGCAGGTCGAACGCTATCTCGCCGCTGGAAAGACCCTCGAGGAAGCCCTCCGGCTGGCCGTCAACGACTTCGAGGGGTCCCATGCCATCGCCCTGACGAGCAATGTGGAGCCGGGGAAAATCTACCTCGCCCTCAAGGGAAGCGGCCAGGCTCTCTTCGTGGGCCTGCGCGAGGATCAGTATCTCTTTGCCTCGGAGCTCTACGGCATCGTGGAAGGCACCTCCCGCTTTATCAAGATGGACGGTGAGAAGCCCCGCGACCCGGATAACGCCGAGTCCTCCGGGCAGATTTTCGTACTCGACCAGCATTCAGCGGGCGGACTTTCCGGCATCCGCGCCCTTTCCTATGACGGGCAGCCCGTCGCGCTGACGGAAGCCATGATCCAGCAGGCCGAGATCACCACCCGTGACATCGACCGGGGCACCTTCCCCCACTTCTTTCTCAAAGAGATCACCGAGTCGGCCCAGTCGGTTCGCAAGACCCTTCGCGGCAAGTACCGCATAGAAGACAAGAAGGACGGAAAGAAAAAGGTCCATTTCAACCTCGGGCGGGATATCCTGCCGGAGGCCTTTGTCAGGAAT
>DATJPI010000118.1:0-17693 GCA_035506495.1 Syntrophales bacterium | reverse complement strand
TTCGCTTCCTGGACAGCAACCTGATATTTGTTCCATCCGGCGGCTTGATTCGGATTCCAACTGTACGCGTCCGTCGTCACGAAGTAATCGAGCTTGTTGCCATCATACATGCCGATGTAGAACCGCACCGTCATGTTCTTCGGACCAGTCACGCCACTACCGGACAGGTTGTTATAGTACACACTTAATGTCTTTCCCGTTAAGTCTTGAAAAAGCCCGTAGGTGGATGGGTCCGTTCTGAACGGTGCCTGCAAACCGTACAGGCGGTCAGAGCTGGCCGTGACGGCGCCCTTGATGTACCCGGAGTTGCCGACGCCGCCGACATTGACCCAAGTAGCGGCGGGATAGGTCTGGCCTCCGCCGTCATTTACAGTCGGAGCCAGCCAATTCGCTGTTCCGCTATCAAATGTCTCGCTGAAGTCGGCGCCGGCCCACGCCGGTATAAGCAGCATGCCGATCGCCGCCAAAAGAACAAGTAATCTGAATGTGCTTCTCTTCATGGTTATCGCCCCCCTTATAGGTTTTCTTTTCCCGCTCTGTTTCATAAAAAAAAGCCCGGACCGGGAAAATGAATTCCCGACCCGGGCTTCCTGATTCACAATGTTTCTTGTCGTGACAGCGAAGGTCCCGGTGAGGCGGCTTGCAGGCAAAGCCATGCAATACCATCCCACTGTGTGGGACCGTTGTAGCCGTTTTCTGTTACAGGGTTATTACGAAACCGTTAAAAATTGATGACAAAGGGTTGCATGCGCACGGCATTCCACAGCATGACAACAGCCGCTGTCGTGTACCGGTCATCCCCGGAAAGGGCCGCCCTATAAGGGTCTCGTCGCAACCCGCCTGTCCTGCAAAAGGAATCTTTCCACAGGCGGCCCGCTTTTGAGCGGTTTCGTTACACCAGAAGTCTCCTTCTTTTCGCAAACCGCAAACCGGCCAGCACGGCCATCCCGGAACCCATCAGCCACGCAGCGCCGGGAATCGGCGTGACCACGTCGCCGTTATGGGGTTTGATGCCGCGCTCAACAATGAAGCCCGAGATATTACGGTTGTTGCCCTCGTCATTCCATTTCCAGGCGTTCTTCCCGTATTTGCTCCAGATCGCGAGGTGCTGCTCGGAGTCGTGCCCGTAGTAGTCGTTGGGCTCGCCCTTGGCCCAGTTCGTGAACCGCCACCGCTCGTCCGTCACCCAGTGCCACCTGTCGGCGCCGTCCTGGTAGCCGCCGAGCCAGAACTCGCCGCGCAGCCCCCGGAGCAGCTTCTGCAGGGTTCTCTGCTCTTCGCGGCTCGTGATCGTGGCCAGGTGATACCCGGCCCCCATGGTGTCGCTGACCCAGTCTTTCGCGTCGTCCCAGGAAATGCCCGATTGGAACACGACCATGTACCCGGGGTCATTGGCGATGCAGCCGTGGGCGGCTGCACCGGACAGCAGGAAGACGGCAAGCACAACAATGAAAACCAGACTCTTTCTCATAAGAACCTCCTTATGGGGCATGGCCCGACCGTTTCATCCGCGGGCCGGCAAAACCATGTCCCGCTTGTAATGTATTCCGACAATGTATTGCATTGTACGAATCCTGTTCATCCCTGCGGAACCTGTAAGACGATGCCGTGGTCCCTCAGGTTTGCGGCCGCGTATTTGCGGCTTTCCGGCTTTTCTTCCTGATCGCCGCCGAAGGCAATCTGCAGGGCCGATGTCTTCTCGTCGAAGGCGATCTTGCAGGGCAGGTCCTTCGGCAGGGAAATCCGCACCCCGCCGAGGACAATGGTGGTCATGTCCTCCGCGTGGGCCACGGCGTCATCGAGCTTTGCGAGGGTCCGCCTCTCCTCCGGGTTCACGCCCTGCGGATCGTCATCGGCCCTCGCGAAAAAAAACTTGCTCAGGATCATCTCGATCATGGACGACCGCGAGCGCCGCCTCTCCTGGCCGATGCGGTCCAGGCATTCGCGCAGCTCCTGCGTCGTCCGGAAGGAAATCATCACCGTCTTGTTCATCGTTCTGCGCCTCCATTCGCAAAATAAAAAAGCCCGAACCGATGTATTCTCGGTTCGGGCTTTCTGTGTCCGTGTTGCGGATGCCGTGCATCCCGGGCAGCAAAGGTCCCGCTTTTGGCCCCCGACCGGGGTCTGATCCGGTGTGAAAGGCCGTTTTTTGTCTCGCGGTGGCTTTGTAACACATTCGTATGACATTCGTATTACAGTCGTATGACATTTCGATGAAATTAGAATCGGTGCCTCTCACCCACCCCGTCGTCTCCAAGTCTTCACGCGCCTGTCATCGGCCTGTAACAATCCCTTTATATGTTTCGCCAGACTTCAACGCATTGCAGGTACGACCTTTGAGCGCAGCCCTCCTCATCCTGGATCCGGAAGACCTCACGCGGGCACCATTCACCGCAGACGGGATCCCGTCGCGCTTCGTCCGCGAAAACCGCATCGTGCCCTTCTGCACCGTCACGGCGACGGTGAGGGTCGAGGAGCGCGCGAAAAGGATGCTGCCATGACGGTCACGGACGCGGTGAAAAAATTCTCCGTGCCGGCCGCCCGTCTCCGGGAAGCCCTGGAAAGGGCGATCCGCGCGGCCCCGCGCATTTTCGCGCTGAGCCTTGCCGACGACCGGGTCGGCCGCACGCGGGCCATCGTTCTCTGCCCGGGCGAAGCCGGCCTCTGCATTGCGGCGGGATCGAGCCTGTTCTCCCGGATCCGGGTGACGGCCGTGCGGCAGCAGGATCGCGGCGAGGCCCCCTTTCCCACACCGGAAGAGATCGCCTCGGAGGCGGCGCTTTTCGTGAAGGATCTGCGCATGGCGGGCGTCCCGGCCACGCTGGTCCTGCCGAAGGGTTGGGCCATCATGATGACGGCCGAACTGCCGGCCGTAACGAAGGACACCCTCTCCGACGTCGTCGCCTGGGAACTGGACAGGCTGACGCCGCTTTCCGCCGATCGGGCCCTCTGGGACTTCCGCGTCCTCGACGAACAGGGGGTGATGCTGCGGCTCGCACTGGCGGCCGTCCGCACCGATCGCGTGGAGCCCTACCTCAAGGCGCTCCGGGAGAGGGGCATCGAAGTAAACCGTGTCACAGTCGATCTCTCGACCCTGGCGACCCTGAGCCGCTACCTGCAGGGCGGACGGAAGGCCGCCGTGATCCGTATCGGCAGCGAGGGCTTCGATTCGACGACCGTCATCGACGGTGTGGCTGCCGGAGCCTCCGTGGGCTCCTTTGCGGGCAAGACCGGTTCCCCCGTGGAAGAGGTCCTGCGCGTGATGGAGCGCCTCGCCGGACAGAGGGCGGGCGATACCGAAGAGCCTGCGGCACAAACGGGTCATATAGCGCCCGTACCTCCCGCCGAAGGACCGCCGGGCATCTTCGCGCTCATCGACGCGCCGGGCTTCGAGTCGATCCGGGAGAGGACCACTCTTCCTGTGACGATTCTCAATGATGCGGATCTGCGGGTCCGGCTGCCCGACGGGTCTGCCGGAATCCCGCGTGCTGCGTTCGGGGGGCTTCTGGAGTCGCTGTGGGCGGGCGCCCGGGGCTTCAATGTCCTTGCGAAAGGGCGCGAGGCGAAACAGCAGCCACCGCTGGCCCTCACGGCGCTGCTCTGCGTTGCCATCGTGCTGGCCTTCGCGCTGTGGCTCCTGGCCCCGATGCAGCTCGAGGAGCGTCGCATCGTGCAGCTCGATCAGCTGATCGCCCTGCAGCGCGACGACGTGAAAAAGGCCGAGGCCCTGAAGAAGGAGGTGGACGACCTGGAAGGGGAGATCGCCGCGATCCGGAAATTCAAGCAGGAGCGCCCCCCCAGCCAGGATGTCCTGAAGGAGCTTACGGTGCTGCTGCCGAAATCGGCCTGGCTCTCCCGGGCCTACGTGGGCGAAAAGGAGATGGTGATCGAGGGCTACGCCGCCTCGGCATCGGATCTGCTCCAGCGCCTGGAGGACTCGCCGCTTTTCCAGAAGGTGGAGTTTGCCCAGCCCACCATGAAGGACACCCGGACGAACGCCGAGCGCTTTGTCATCCGCATGGCACCCGAGGCGCCGAAGAGCCCCGCCGGGGAGAACGTGAAAAATGAAGGCACGAAGTAGGATCATCGCCGCGGCAATCCCGATTGCGGCCATCCTCGCGGGGCTTGCCTTCTACGACTACGCGTACCTGCCCGTCCGCGAGAAGGAAGCCGCCCTCAGGGAGATGCAGGCCGCCAAGCTCAAGACGCTGGAGAAGTCCGCGGACCTGCTGGCCCGCAAACCCGCCCTGGAGAAGCGGCTGGCCGAGCTGAGGGAGGCGAGGAAGGCCGAAGATGCCAAGCTGATCGAGGGGCAGACGCCCTCCCTGGCCGCGGCGGCGCTGCAGAACGCCGTGAAAGGCGCGGTCACGGGGCGCGGTGGCACCCTGTCGAGCGAGCGCGTGGAAAAGCCCGATGACCAGGCCCGGTTCCGCCTCATCACGATCAACGTGGACGCCTCGGTCCCCGACGTGCGGGCCCTCAATGACACGCTCTACGCGATCGAGACCCGCACCCCCTGGCTCGTCGTGCGGGAAATCGACGCGCGGGTGAAGAATTTCCGCGAGCCGAAGGAACTAACGGTGCGGCTGAAGGTCTCGGCGCTCACGAGGAAACGGTGAAATGAAGAGGCTGAATTCGATCCTGAAGCACTTCAACGTCCTGAATGCCCTGCTGGCGGCAATCCTCGCGGCGATTGCCGCACTGGGCGCCGTGCCCTTCCTCGATGCGGGCACCGGCGTGGCCATGCCGCAGGGAACGGAGGCACCTGTTTCAGCCGAAGCGAAGGCACCCGATGCGCCCGCGCCCGCAGCGATGGAGTACGCCGCCATCGTGGAGCAGAGCCTCTTCAGCCCGGAGCGCAAGCCCCCGGTTGAAAAGGGCCAGGAGCTGCCCAAGCCCGAGATCGTCCTCTACGGGACGCTTGTGGCGGGCGATTTCAGCGTCGCCTACCTCGAGGACAAGAAGGCCCCCGTCACCTCCGAAGGCCGCGGCAGGCGGCAGACGGCCCTGAAGCTCGGCGAAAGGATCGGCGGATTCACCCTGAAGACGGTGAGCGATGACCGAATCGAGCTGGAGCGCGCGGGCGAGATCATGATGGTGCGCCTCGACCAGCCGGACCCCCTGAAGAGAAACCCCTCGGCCGCGGAGCTCACGGCAGCACCCGGCGCCGATGGCGCCCGCCCGGCACAGCGGCCGGCCCGCCCTGCCGCAGTCCCCAACCGTCCCCAGCCCCCGAGGCGTTAAAATATTCGACCCGAGCTTTGCCGATGAGGCCTGACAGGTTTACGGACGATCGCCGATCTTCGACGTGATTCCCCTGGTAAAGAGGAAGGCAAGGATCAGTGAAGGGATCGCGATGATATAGAGAGTCAGGTAAAAGACCCGATAGAAGTGATCCAGCGACTGACTGACCTTGACGAGCGGACGGGCCAGCCGGATGTAGCCCGTGACCTGCCCGCCGTCTTTCCGTGCAAGGGCTACGTAGAGCATGTTTTCCCGGAGGGTATCACTGAAGCGCGAAGCCTTGCCGCTTCCTTCCTTTAAGGCCTGCTGGATCTCGGGGCGATTCAGGTGGTTGTCCATCTTCGTGGTGTCGGCATCGGAGTCGGCCGTCACGCGGCCCGAGGCGTCCACGAGGGTCACCCGCACGCTGAGCGGCCCCGCGATCTCGGAGACCCGGCCACGGAGGCTCTCTTCCGGCAGCATGGCCAGGGTTTTCGCCATGGAGAGCATCTCCTCCCCGATGCCCTGCGTCATGAGCTCCGTGATCCTGGGTGTGAGAAAAAAATCGAGGACGGCAAGCGACAGAAGGATCAGGACCAGGTAGGACGCAAAGACCTTCAGGAAGAGCGCACGCTTCACCTTCACACTCCCTTCGAAACAGCTGGATACACCGACGGCGTCCCCGCCGGCCGACGCAGCATCCGTTTCACCGGCACAAAGAACGGGGCGGCAATCACGATGAAGCCTTCCGGGTTTTCTTCCCCGGCGCCGCTTTCCCTTCAGGCTTTACCGCCGCCTTCCGGGGCTTCCGGGCCCTTGCCCGGGCTTTGGCCGGTGCGAGGATTTCGGGTTCCGCCTTGACCGCACCGGCGCTTGCCGCCGCGGGAGCCATGCGGGCCGAGATTGCGGATTGGGCATCGGACATCATCCGCGACGCCGTGTCCCAGGCCCCGGTAGCCAATTGCACTCCTTTGTCATAGAGGAAGACGCTCCCCTTGACCGCACCCTCGGCGACGGGCCGGAAGACGCTGGAAAGCATCCGGATGGTGACCGGGACGACCAGAAGCGCGCCGATCCCGATGGCGAGGCCGGTAACGATATTTCCTCTCATGCTGTTGTTGATCAGTGACATCACTCCACCTCCTTTTCTGCTCAGACCCGCGGACCCGACTCCCTCGACGGAACAATCCCGGGTGTCAATAACCGCGTTTCCCGATGGACACTGCCGGAGCGTTTTCTATTCTATGGTTCACCATAATCGGAAATATGGACTTTTTCAAACAAAAAAGG
The DNA here is from genome assembly GCA_035506495.1 of Syntrophales bacterium. Taxonomy (GTDB): domain Bacteria; phylum Desulfobacterota; class Syntrophia; order Syntrophales; family UBA2192; genus UBA2192. Next base: position 11,180 of record DATJPI010000118.1, on the reverse strand, counting down.
GCGGCCTGCAACACTGCACCGGCTCCCTTTTTTTGCCTAAAGTCGGTTTCCCTTCGAACCGATAGATTGATCGTGACCACCCGCGGGCCCCGGCCCGCCATATTCCCGAGGAGAGTTTCCCATGAAGAAAGCGATTCCTGCCATCCTCACCGTATGCATGCTCATCATGACCCCCCGGGCCGCCCTCTGCGGCGACGCCGTTTGGATCGGGGGGGACTGCGGAGACCGCTACGCGGCGGAGCGCACCATCCGGCTCGCCGACGGGCGCGATTTCCGGTTTCTTCTTCTGCAGGGAGGCAGGGAGGCGGGCCTTCTCGAAACGACGCCGGAGGCCGCTACGGCCCGTTTCAACAACGTGATGGCGGCCATCATGGGAAATGCCGCCCTTGCGGCAATGAGCGTGAAACCGGTCGCGAGACCGCCCGTCGTGCTGTCTCGCGGCACGGCGCCCTCGCTCAGGGCGGACCTGACGAAGCAGGCCGGGGAGCCCGGCGCGGTCACTCCCGATATCGACCCGGTGGCCAGTGCCCTTCGCAGCATGATGGCGGCCACCGGGGATGCCATCCCCCCGGGAACGACCCTGACTATCGTCGAGCAGACGGCCGTCGGGGGGTCCCGGGATGTGAAAATCTCGGCCAGCTCGGCCGCCCCGGCATACTGATCAACAGCCACAAAAGACATACACACCTGCCGATGCCCCGGTGACGAGAGTCATCCGGGGCTTTTTTTGCCTGTCATGAAACTTTAACACTTCTGTCATCGGTCCGTAACATTGCTGCCCTATAGAGGATCCTGTCGCGCATCGCCCGGACGCAGCCCCGGGGCGTGCAAATTCCAGTGGAAGAGGTCACCCATGATTCAGATCGAAGCGCGCTCGCTCGCGCTGGGTTACGGGAAGCGCACGGTGCTGCCGGACGTCAACCTGAAAATCCGGAAAGGCGAGTTCATCAGCATCATCGGCCCCTCTGGCGCCGGGAAATCGACGCTGCTCATGTCGCTCAATGCCAGCGTCAGCATCTTCGGCGGCGAGCTTCACGTTTTGGATGCACCGGTCCACCGGATCGGCAACTCCTCCCTCAAGAATCTCCGCGCCCGGATCGGGATCATCTTCCAGGGGTTCAACCTCGTCAAGCGCCTCACGGTGGTGGACAACATCGCCAGCGGCATGCTGGGCCGGATGTATCTTTTGCCGACGATGATCAAGTACTACACGTCGCGGCAGTATGACAAGATCTGGGAGTACATGCGCATCGTCGGCATCGAGGATGCGGCCCTGCAGCGCTGCGACCAGCTCTCCGGGGGACAGATGCAGCGCGTGGCCATTGCCCGCGCCATGGCACAGGAACCCGAGATCATCCTGGCCGACGAGCCGATCTCATCGCTGGACCCCGTGAGCGCCCGGCGCGTGATGGATACGCTCAAGGCGATCAATGAAAAATACCGGATCACCATTATCTCCAACCTGCACCAGCTCGACTACGCCCGGGACTACTGCACACGCATCCTCGGGATGCGCAACGGTGAGATCGTTTTCGACGGCTCCCCGGCGACCCTGACCGAAGGCATCGTGCAGGAGATATACAACGGCTCCGGCGAAGACACAGACGACGAGGCAAGCGAGAAAGGCTTTGTCTGCCGTCCCTTCGCGCCCGAGGCGGCAATGAACGCCTGATGTTCAGGGTCACATCTTAAATATTAAATATTCAACAGCATGCAGCCGCGGCGGCAGAGAGCAATATTTAATATTTAAGATGTGACCCTCCTGTTCGTGCTTTTGATTAACATTTTACAAAGGAGGACTTCATGAAGAGACTGATCGCCATCCTGGCCGTCGTGGCCATTGTCATGCCCGTCGTCTGCGGCTCCGCGCTCGCCGCGCCGCCGCCGGACTGGCCCAAGAAGCTCGTCCTGGGCATCGTGCCCACGGATTCATCGGCCAACATCACCGAGCGGTTCGACAACCTGGTCAAGTACCTCGAAAAGAGGCTCGGCGTGCCCATCGAGGTGAAGGTCGCCACCGATTACGCGGGCGTCATCACGGGCATGCAGTTCAAGCACATCGATTTCGCCTACTTCGGTCCCAAATCCTACGTCGAGGCCGCCAAGCGCGCAAACGCCGAGGCCTTCGCCATCGAAGTGACGCAGGATGGTACACAGGGCTACCACGGTCTCATCATCACGAAGAAGGGCTCGGGCCTCAAGACCATGGCCGACCTGAAGGGCAAGGTCTGGGCCTTCGTGGACCCGAATTCCACAAGCGGCACGCTCGTTCCCATGGTCTACTTCCTCAACGAGCTGAAGATCGAGCCCGATAAATATTTCTCGAAGGTCATCTACTCCGGCAGCCACGAGGCTTCGATGATCTCGATCAAGACGGGAAAGATCGACGGCGCCTCGACCAACGACCTCGACATGGCCCGCGGGAACGGCAAACAGTGGAATGCGGAGAAGGACTTCGAGATCATTTGGACGTCGAAGCTGATCCCCGGCTCGCCCATGGCCTACCGCAAGGACCTGCCCGCGTCGCTGAGAAAAGCCCTCACCGACTCTTTCCTCGCCTACAACGACAAGGCAGGATTGGAGATGCTCAAGCTCAAGGGCTATGCCCCTGTGACGGACAAGACCTACGACCCGATCCGGGACCTGATTGAAGTGCAGAAGCAGATGAAGAAATAGCACCGCGCCTTTCTTCCGCCTGCCGAGAGAGGGGCGGGTCACCTGATACCCCGCCCCCCCTGGGAAAACCATGTCACTGGCCGAGATCAAGAGAAAGACAAATCCCTTCAGCGCCTTCAACCTGGCGATGCTGCTTCTGGCCCTGATCATCGTCACCTGGAGCTGGAAATCGACGCAGATGAGCGTGTCGGCCCTCCTAGAGGGATGGCAGAACATGCTCGTCTACATCGGGGGGAACCCCGAGATCGCCGAGAGCGGGTTTTTCCCCCCGAGCCTGAAAAGCACGAGCCTCAACCGGTATCTCGTCTCGATGCTGGAAACGGTGCAGATGGCCGTCCTCGCGCTCATCCTCTCGGTGGTGATCGCCTTTCCGCTGGCCTTCGCTGCCTCGCGCAACACGCTGGAGATCCTGATTCCCGGCAGGCAGATTGCGTCGTTTGCGCTCCGGAAGGCGCTGTACACATCGATCCGGTTTTTCGCGAATCTTTCGCGCTCCATCAACGAACTGGTCTGGGCGCTGATTTTCGTTGCGGCCGTGGGGCTCGGTCCCATGCCGGGCATCCTGGCCCTCGGCGTCCACACCTCGGGGGTGCTCATCAAGCTCTTCTCCGAGGGCATCGAGAACGTGCAGCCCGAGCCGGTCACGGCTCTCATGGCCACGGGCGCAGGGCCCGTCAAGGTCATCCGCTACGCCGTTATCCCGCAGATCACGCCCTACTTCGTCTCCATGACCCTCTACCGGTTCGAGTCCGACGTGCGTTCGGCGACGATCCTCGGCTTCACCGGCGCAGGAGGGATCGGGGTCTATCTCTACGACAAGCTCCGGAGCTATGAGAACCAGGACGTCACCACGATCCTGATCGTCATCGTCATCACCGTGGCGCTCGTGGACCGTCTGAGCGCCGTGATCCGAAGGAGGTACACCTGATCGTGGACGAGCAACTTATCCAGGACCTGGAGATCCGGGAGGCCGAGGCAGCCGATCTGCCGCGCGTCATGCCCCTCTTCGGCGAGCTCGGCATGGACGACGGGAGCGTGCTCGATGCCGCCGAGGCGAGACACCTCTTCGAGAAAATGCGGCGCTACCCGGACTACCGTCTCTACATGGCCGTTTTCGATGAGCAGGTCGTCGGCGCGTTCGCCCTTCTCATCATGGACAACTTTGCACACTTCGGGGCGCCCTCGGGCATCGTGGAAGACGTCGTTGTCCGCGAGGGCTGGCGCGACAAGGGGATCGGGGCAGCCATGATGCGCTTCGCTATGGCCCTGTGCCGCGAAAAGAACTGCTACAAGATGGTGCTCTCGAGCAACCGCAGGCGCACGGAGGCCCACCGCTTCTATCGGTCGCTGGGGTTCGAGACGCACGGGTATAGCTTCGGGGTGGACATCGTATGAAACGACTCAACCACATTCCGGCAGAAACCTTGCCGGCCTGCATTACGCAGATGCCCGAACGGGCCGTCCGGAAACTGCTCGGCCTCGTGTCAGGCGAGGGGATCTCCGTGGTGCGCGGACCCCTGACGGGGCTTGTGATGATGTCGGCACTGGACTCCTTCGAGGCCGATTTCTTCCTGGGCGAGGTTCTCGTCACCGAGGTGGAAATGGATTACGCGGGTTGCCGCGGCTACGGGATGGTGATCGGCGACGACGCGGAGCGCGCGATTGCCCGGGCTACGGTGGAGGCCATCGCGGCGTCTCCGAACCGGATCCTTCAGGAGCGCGTAAACCGATTCCTCCAGGCGGAAGCGAAAAAGCTTCAAGCCCGCAGAAAAAAGGAGGCCTCCCTGATCGCCAGGACCCGCGTGGATTTCGAAACGATGAAGAGGACCTGACATGCAGATTTCCAGCGCCGAGATGATGGCACAACGGGCGTTCAGACGCCTGCTGCAGGCCATGAGCCGGCCGGGGCGGGTCTACATGCTGCCGCCGGCACCTGCCGCCGAGCGCAAGCCCTGGGGGGCGATGCTCATGCTCCTGGATAGCCTGCTCGATCATGAGGTCAGCTTCGCCGTCATCGGGGGCAACGGCGCGGAGAAGCTGCAATCGCTGATTGCCGGCCGGACAAGATGCCGCACGGCGGACGTCGAGCACGCGGATTATATCATCGTCGCCGGCGGAGACAGCGGCGGCGAGATCCTCCGGGCGAAGCGGGGAACGCATCAATACCCGGACACATCGGCCACCGTCGTCTTCCGGGTGCAGTCGCTGCTCTTCGGGGAAGACCGGCAGCCCGCCATCGCCCTGACGGGACCGGGCATTCGGGAGGAGATCCTGCTGGGTTCCATCCAGGGTCTCGGGCCGCGAGAGGCGGAGCACCTGAAGGAGCTCAACAGCGATTTCCCTCTGGGAGTGGATGCCGTCTTCCTCGACGATGCGGGACGCATCCTGTGCATTCCCCGTTCGACCGGCATCCGGATCATGGAGCACTGACATGGGATACGTAGCGGTCAAGGGCGGCATCGACGCCATCGAGAACGCCTGCAGGGCCTTTCTTTTCGAGCGCATGAAGGGAGCGACGGCACCTCTGGGCGTCGACCAGATCCGGGACCAGCTCTTCTTCCTCGTGGACCGCGTCATGGGCGAGGGTTCTCTCTATGCGCCGGATCTGGCGGCCATGGCCATCAAGCAGGCTGCGGGGGACACCCTGGAGGCGGCCTTCCTGCTGCGCGCTTACCGGACGACGCGGCCCCGCCTCGGGTACTCGATCGCCCAGCCGTCGGACCAGATGCGGGTCGTGAGAAGAATCTCGGCGGCCTTCAAGGACGTCCCAGGCGGCCAGGTCCTCGGCTCTACGAACGACTACACCCTGAGGCTGCTCAATTTCGAAATGGCCGAAAGCTCGAAGATCCGCAAGATGAATCTCGTCAACGAGATCCTGCGCAGCGCAGGCTCCACAGAGCCCCTGCCCGACTCGTTCCCGAGGGTCATCGACATCCTGCGCAAGGAAAACCTGATTGTCGACGCCAAACGGCCCGCCCGCGGCGGCGCGACCTTCGATGTCACGAAGGATTCGCTGCTCTTCCCCGCGCCCCGAAGCGCCGCCCTGCAGTCCATGGCCCGGGGGGAAACGGGGGGACTGCTGCTGCTGGCCTACTCCAACATGCGGGGCTACGGGAACATCCACCCCACGATCGGGGAGCTTCGCGTGGGGTACATGCCGCTGCGCGTCCGGCATCCCGTGAGCGGGGAGATCTACACGGCGGGCGAGGTCAAGGTCACCGAGGCGGAGATCCTGGCCCGGTTCACCGAAAAGACAGACGGGCCGCGCTTTACCGTCGGATACGGGATGTGCTTCGGCCATAACGAGGTGAAGGCCATCTCCATGGCCATTCTGGACCGGTCCATCCAGGCGGGCTCCGGCGCGTCGCCGTCGGAAGACGCCGAGTTCGTGCTGTCCCACATTGACGGGATCGAATCGATGGGCTTCTGCAACCACTGGAAGCTTCCCCACTACGTGGACTTCCAGTCGGACCTCGACCGCCTGCGGAGAGCGAAGGAAATCTATGAATCTCAAAGAATGGATCGGCAGAAAAAAAAGTAACGGCCACCCGGACCGGCTCGACTACAACTATGCTTTTCTCGACGAAGTGTCGAAGCGGGAGATCCGGCGGAAGACCCTGAAGGCCGTCGCCATCCCCGGCTACCAGGTGCCGTTCGGGTCCAGGGAGCTTCCCGTGGCCCGCGGCTGGGGGACGGGCGGCATCCAGATCACGCTGTCCATCGTCCTGCCCGAGGACATCCTCAAGGTGATCGACCAGGGTTGCGACGGCAGCGTGAACGCCGTCAACATCAAGCGCTTTGTCAACGTGGTGACAGGGGTGAAGATTACAACCGACACCCGCGAGGCGACCCTCATCCAGACACGCCACCGCATCCCCGAGGAACCCATGACGGACAAACAGATCCTGGTGCTCCAGGTCCCCTATCCCGAGGCCCTGCGCGAGGTGGAGCCCTCGGAAGCGGTTACGCGGCGCATGCATGCCGAAGCCGACTACAGCCGCATGTGGCTTTTCCTCTACGAGGACATCGTGAAGTTCGACGAGATCACGATCGGTTACCGCTACCCCGTCACGGTGAACGGACGCTACATCATGGACCCGAGCCCGATCCCCCGCTGGGACATCCCCAAGCTCCACATGGCCGAAACGCTCTTCCTCTTCGGCGCAGGCCGCGAGAAGCGGATCTATGCCATCCCCCCGCACACACCCGTCGTTCCGCTGGAATTCGAGGACTACCGGTTCCGGGTGGAGGATTTCAAGGGAAAGGTCTGCGATCGATGCGGCGCCACAGACACCTACCTCGACGAGATCATCGACGACATCGCGGGGCGAAGGCTCTATTTCTGCTCGGACACGGGATACTGCGACAAGAGGTGCCGGCGATGAAACCGCTCCTCGAGGTCCGCGGACTCACCAAGCTCTTCGGCGACGGCTGCGAGCACTGCCTGCCCGGCGGTGTCCCTCTGGACGAAGGCAACCGCTGCAGCCGCTGCGGCACCGTCGTGGGCTGCGGCGATGTATCCCTGGAGATTCACCCCGGCGAGGTCCTGGGCGTTGTGGGCGAGAGCGGCTCGGGCAAGAGCACGCTCGTGCGGCTCATCCACTTCGAGCACGAGGCGACGGCGGGAGAGATCTTCCTCAACAACGGCGAAGCCGCCCCGGCGGGTCAGAATCTCCTGAGGCAGAGTTCCTTCCGGCAGCGGCAGGTCCGCAGCCGAACCATGGGAATCGTCTACCAGAACCCCTACCTGGGCCTGCGTATGCAGGTGAGCTCCGGCGGCAATATCGCCGAGAAGCTCCTGGCGGCGGGCTGGCGGAACGTCTCGGAGATCCGCAGGCGCGCCTCCGATCTTCTGCAGCGCACGGAGATCCCCGTGGAGAGGATGGACGAGCCCCCGGCGAATTTCAGCGGCGGCATGCAGCAGCGCGTGCAGATCGCCAAGGCGCTGTCCAACAACCCGCAGGTGCTGCTCCTGGACGAAGTGACGACGGGACTCGATCTGTCGGTGCAGGCCCGCGTGCTCGACCTTATCCGGAACCTGCAGCGAGAGCTCGAGATCGCGATGATCGTGGTTTCCCACGATCTGGGCGTCATCCGCCTCTTGTGCCAGCGTACCCTGGTGATGCGCTACGGGCGGATCGTCGAATCGGGACTGACGGACCAGATCTTCGAAGACCCGCAGCACGAGTACACGCAGTTGCTCGTCAGTTCGCAGCTGTAAAGACAGGGTACAGGGTAAAGGGTTCAGGAGACAGGGAAAGAAGAAGGCTGCAGGCAAAAGGCGCCAGGCTCAAGGTGAAAGGTAAAAGAGAAATCAGGACATGCTGGAAGTAAAAAATCTGTCCAAGACTTTCACCATCCACATCCTCGGCGGGAAGGTCATCGAGGGATTCGGCAGCGTATCCTTCCGGGTTGAGCCGGGCGAATTCCTCGGGCTTGCGGGCCGCAGCGGATCGGGGAAGAGCTCCGTTCTCAAGTGCATCTACGGGACCTACCTGCCCACGACAGGCGAGCTCTGGTTCGCATCGGAGAGCCACGGAAAAGTGAATCTCGCCGACGGGCAGGAGCAGACGATGCTTCAGATCCGCAGCCGCGAGATGGGCTACGTATCGCAGTTCCTCCGGGTCATCCCGCGGGTCGCCGCCGTGGACGTGGTCGCCGAGCCCCTTCTGAGGCTGGGCACCCATGCCGACGAGGCCAGGCGACGCGCCTCGGTGCTCCTGGAGAGGCTGACGATTCCCGCCAAGCTTCACGACGCCTACCCGGCGACCTTCAGCGGAGGCGAACAGCAGCGCATCAACATCGCCAGGGCCGTTATCTGGGAGCCGCGGCTCCTGCTTCTCGACGAGCCCACGGCCTCACTGGATCGGGGATCGCAGGAGATCGTCATCGGACTGCTCAAGGAACTCAAGCAGAAGGGGACTTCCATGATCGGCATCTTTCACGACCGGGTCTCCATGGAGGCGATCGCCGACAACGTCCTGGAAATGACAAACGGAAGCAGGGGACATGGCCTCTCATAAAACGTTGATCATCGAAAACGCCCGCATCGTGACCCCGACGGGCATCCTGGAAGAGGCATCGCTTGTCGTCGAAGGCGGGCGCATCGCCGGCGTCGGCGCGGCACCGTCGGCGAAGGGATGCCCGAGGATCGACGCCGCAGGCGGCTGGCTCATGCCCGGCTTCATCGACCTGCACAGCGACGCCCTGGAGAAGGACCTCGAGCCGCGGCCGAACACCCGCTTTCCCCTCGACATCGTCCTGTTCGAACTGGACAAGAAACTCGCGGCCTGCGGCGTGACGACCATCTTTCACTCCGTCTCATTTGCGGAGGGCGAGATCGGCGTGCGGTGCAACGATACGGCCGCCGCGGTCATCGAGCGCATCACGGAGCTTGCCCCGCGCATGGTCGTGGACACCCGCATCCATGCCCGCTTCGAAATCACCGATGAGGCGGCCGTGCCCCGGCTGGAGGTCCTCCTGAGAAACGGGAAGATCCAACTGCTCTCTCTCATGGATCACACGCCCGGACAGGGGCAGTTCCGCGAGGCGGCGGCCTTCGAGAATTACTATCGCCGCGTCTACGGCAAGGAAAAGACGGAAGTCGACGAGATCATCGAGCGCAAGATCCGATCCCAGGAACATGCCGCCGCGAGGCTCGAGCACATGATCGGGCTCTGCCGCTCCCTTGGGATCCCCATGGCATCCCACGACGACGACTCGCGGGAAAAAATCCGCTGGCTCAGCGACCGGGCGGTCGCGATCTCGGAATTCCCCGTCAACATGGAGGCCCTGCGGGCCGCGGGCGATTCGGGTCTCCACGTCTGCCTGGGCGCGCCAAACGTGCTTCGCGGATCCTCCCAGGGAGGCAATCTCAGCGCCCGAAAAGCCATCGAGACCGGCTATGGCGATATCCTCTGCTCTGACTACGCCCCCATGGCGATGCTGCACGCCCTGTTCACCCTCGAGGCGCTGGGCCTGCGACCATTGAACGAGGCGGTGAACATGGTGAGCCTCCAGGCCGCCAGGGCCGTCGGCATGGACGGCGACAAGGGCTCGCTGGAGGAGGGCAAGGCGGCGGACTTCATTCTGGTGGAGCGGCCCGACGGCGTTCCGCGCATCCTAAAAACCTTTGTATCCGGACAGGAGGTGTTTTCCACATGCTCGCGATAGGAAGCAAGATCGACGAAGTGCGCATCGACGGTCGGCTGGATTTCATGAGGCGCGACCTGGACTATTTCAGCGATCTGGGGATGGGCGCAGTGGAGATCCCCGTTCACGGGCTCGACGCCATCGTGCATGGCCGGCTGAACCGCCCTCGCACAGCCTCCGTGCGGAACATCCTGCACAGCCACGATTTTGCCTACAGCGTGCATGCCCCCAACCCCCTGAATCTGATGGATCGTCATCAAGGGGCGCTGCACTACCAGGTGTTTCGGGCGAGTCTGGAGTTCGCCCTGGAGATCGGCTCGGGCATTGTGGTCTACCACGCGGGTCGTTATGTGCCCGAGGAGGAATTCGTAATCCCGGGAAACGTGATGTTATCGGCAGAGGACGAGAAATCGCTGCTCGACCGAGAGGCCTGCGCCATCCGGGACCTCGCTGACGAGTTTCCCGATGTCTATATCTGCATCGAGAACGCCCGGCCCTACCTGTACCATTCCCCCTACTGCTACGGGGAAAGCCCCGATGCGCTCCGGGAGCAGGTCCAGAAAATTTCCCGGCCGAACGTCCGGATCAACCTCGACACGGGCCACCTGTTCATGGCCGCGAAGTTCTACGGCTTCGACCCCGTGGAGGCGGTCATGGACATGGCGCCCCTCATCAAGCACGTCCACGTCCACGACAATTTCGGGCTCCCGATCCACCACCACGAAAAGCAGCAGACCCACCTCGTCCCCTTCGGGCGGGGAGACGCCCACATGCCTGTCGGCTGGGGGGAAATCCCCATTGATGCCATCCTGGGCGCTTTCATCGACGATTACAGGGGAATAATGATCACGGAGCTGCGTGGTCGATACTTCGAACACACCGGGGAGTCGATCGAAAACCTGAAGAAGATCCTGGCAAATCTGAAGTCGGAGCCGGTATCAGCAAGCCCGGGAATCGGCTTGCGTGAAGCGAGAAACGGCCGTTGACACTAAAATCCCCCTTCATCCCCCTTTGCAAAAGGGGGACACAGGGGGTTTGCTGTTTGCTGTCTGCTGTTTGCTGTCTGCGGCTGCTATTTCCTTTATCCTTTCGCCTTGATCCTTGCGCCTCTCTACAGGAGCCTCGCCCCCATCTCGGCTACCTGCGAGCGCTCCCCCTTAAAGAGGGTAACATGGCCGGCGATCTCTTCGTCCTTCAGGTGCTCCACCAGGTATGTCAGGCCGTTGCTGCTGGCATCGAGGTACGGGTGGTCGATCTGCTCGGGGTCGCCCGTGAAGACGATCTTCGTGCCCTCGCCCACGCGCGTGATCAGCGTCTTGATCATGTGCGGAGTGAGATTCTGCGCTTCGTCG
>DATJPI010000117.1:0-11028 GCA_035506495.1 Syntrophales bacterium | reverse complement strand
GTCACCAGCATGGGTTTTGCCATCAGGCCCAGAGCAAAGAAGAGCACAACCGCCAGGTACCTCGGCCAGCCCGGTCGCTCCACGTAGATAACATAGGCTCCCAGGGTGAGCATCCAGAACATGGCGGAAAGGACATCCTTGCGCTCGGCCACCCAGGCGACGGACTCCACATGGAGCGGGTGCAGTGCAAACAACGCCGCCACGAAAGCGCTCTGCCAGAGCGCTTTCGTCATCCGGTGCAGGACAAGGAAGAGCAGCAGGGTGTTGGCGATGTGGAGCAGGAGATTCGTCAGGTGGTGCCCCCGCGGGCTTAACCCGAAGAGTTGGACATCCAGCATGTGGGATATCCACGTCAGGGGATGCCAGAAATTGGCGTGGCCGGCTGTGAAGGCCCACCCAATCCCCTTCATGGTGATTCCATTCTGAATATGGCTGTTGTTGAGTACGTATTCGGTATCGTCGAGTTGGACGAAATCGCATCGGCTGACCTGCCAGAATGCCGCGAGGGTCGCGACCGCCAGGAAAAGACAGATCATCAGTACTTTTCGATCTCGCATCATGGGTTGACTTCCGGCAGCATAGCAGGACGCTCTGTGATGTTCACACAAGACCGATCCAGCCCCTGGCGAGATGGGTTGGAGCCATTGCACGGTTGTACAGAGCTGAGTCGATCAGATGAATATGGCGGGGCAGTATAAAAAAGGGGGCAGGGTGTGTCAATGGAAAAGAAGGGATAGGCACGGGGACACCAGGCCTCTACTTGCCCCCGGTCACGTCGATAAAAGTCCCCGTCGAGTAGGAGGCCTCGTCCGATAATAACCACAAGATCGCCCGTGCAACCTCCAGGGCTTGACCGCCTCGCCTCATCGGAACGGATTTGCTGACACGGTCCACCCGACCCGGCTCCCCGCCGCTTGCGTGGATGCCGGTGTAGATCGTTGAGGGCCGCACGGCATTCACTCGGATGCCCTCGGCGGCAACTTCCTGAGCCAGACCGATCGTCATCGTGTCAATGGCCCCTTTGGAGGCCGCGTAATCCACATATTCACCGGGTGAGCCCAATCGGGCTGCACCCGAGGACACGTTGACGATAGCCCCTCCCGCACCGCCGCGTTTCGTCGACATGCGCCGCACGGCCTCGCGGGCGCACAGGAAAAAACCGGTGATGTTCGTCGTGAAGATCCGGTTCAGGCGGGCAGCGTCCATATCTTCCACCCGCATCTGTCTGTCGAGAATGCCGGCGTTGTTGACCAGCGCCGAAAGGCGTCCCCACGTCCGGTCCACCGTTTCGAACAGACGGATCACGTCGGCTTCCGCGGAAACATCGGCCGCAACGGCGATCGCCTCGCCCCCTGAGCGTTCAATGGCATCGACGACGGCATCGGCGGCGGCCCGGTTGCGAAGGTAGTTGACGCAGACGGCATAGCCCCGTTCTGCGGCAAGCATCGCTGTTGCGGCTCCGATGCCGCGACTGGCCCCGGTGATGATGACGATCCGGTTCATTTCTCCTCTATGACGCAAAACGGGGTGGGCAACGGTTCGGGATGAGCCCGTTCTTCGGCTGCCCCGCTCTGAAAAAAGAACGGGCGAGACAGCAGCGAGCCATCAGAACTTCAGAATGCCTTTCATTTTGTTCAACGTATCCTTCACGGGGTCGGGGGACTCGACGCTCTTTGACTCCGCGGGCGGCTGATCCTGCTTGGGCCGGCTTTCCCCTCTTGTGCGCTCCGCCTTTCCTTCGTCCACTCCGATCGGGAGGATCCCGGTCGATTTGTTTCTCATCTTCACGATCCAGATGGTTTCGTGCGGTTTGGTCGAATCCTTCGGCTTCGGCGGGTAGGCGATGTTCAATTCGTCGCCGTAACCGATGAATTGCAGCGCCGCTCCGGTTGTATCCTTGAAGATCCCCCTGGGCACCGAGCAGTTCGTCACCTCAGGCCCCATGACAACTTTATCTCGGATGAGCCGGTTGACATCGGCCGGGGATAGATAGTTCATCAGGCCGTATCCCGGGTCAAAAGCATCGCTCGACGACCAGAGGATCGTTTCTCCGGACTTGTCGTTATGGCTGACGGCCATGACAAAATAGCCGATCGCTGTGGGGATCGTTTTCCACTGGAACCGGATGCTGTCCGCCAACCCTCCGGTGACGGAGGTGAACTCGACGGGCGCCATGAAGTCATGCCTTTCGCTGACAGCGAATTGGATGTCGGGAGTGTAGTTTCCGTGTATGAAGTGGTTTCCCTCGAGCGAGCTTTTTTGCGGCACGTCCTGGCGATTCTTTGGGTTGGGCCATTCCGCATAGACCCATTCCGCCCTCTGCGACGGGGGGGTCAGTCCGGAGCCGGTGCGCCCTAAAATGGCTTTGCCGAATTCCTGCATGCTCATCTTTTCCGTATCGAGCACCTTCGGCTGGCCCGACCGTACCTCCTCACCACATCCCCAGTAAAAGAGCAAGCGCGCCTTTGGCTTGTCCATCTTCCGTTCCGGCTCTTCCCCGCCGCGGGCAGGCTTCGCACGCTCGGGGATCAGCAGAGGCAGGGTCCTTCCCATATTCAGGCCCGGCGGGATGTCATGGGTTGCTTCCGGATTGGACGGCAGTGCACTCGGAGAGTTGAGCTGCATCAGGAGGCTTTTCTTTGGCCCCATCCCTGCCATCTTTCCCGCAATCACGCCCTGCAATCCGGACATTCCCTCCTGGGGCATACCCGGCATGCTCAGGTTCTGTGTCGCAACACTCACCCAGTACTGGGTTGCAGGGGTTTTCTTCGGCTCGGCCGCCGTAACAGTCGATGCTGTGAAGAGAAGGATCATTGCTGTTACAGTGCAGGCTGTTTTTGTCAGAAGACCCATTGTCAAACCCTCCCATCCTCACTCACGCACTTGATCACTTCGGCACTCATGCACTGCCGTTTACACGATCGGCTCACCGTCGTTGATCCGTTCGTAGGCCCGGATGTAAGCGGCGATCATGCTCTCCAGCCTGTAACGCTGCCTGGCTTCCCGCATGATCCTCTTGATCTGGTGCTCGCGGATTTCCGGCGGTCTCCGGTGAAACCTCACGCTGTTCTCAAGCCCATACCACAACCCGCGGGGATCGTAGTCCCGGAACAGAAACCCGTTTCCCACGTCCTGGGGAGCGCCGGTGATTTTCAGGCGAAGCTCCCGGATCTTGTCATGGTAGCCCCCCGTGTCCCGGTTCGTCGCCGTGGCGCCGAAGATGTTCCCCACCTGGTCGATCTGCCCGCAAGGCTCGTAGAGTGATGCCCCGAAAACGTCGCTTGCCGCTGCATAGCCCAGCATGCAGAGATCCTCATTGAAGGGCTGGTATCCGATGCGCCCTCCGGAGGCGTAGGAGATGCGCCCCAGGATTTCCACGTGTTTGCGATCATTGCCCACTCCGTCGCCCACGATGGCAATTTGGACGTCGGGATGATCGACGGCAAAGGATCCGGCCACCTGCTCCAGCAACTCCACACCTTTCTGCGTGGGGTCCAGGCGAGAAGGCCAGAACAACAGGATCGCATCGGGGTCGATGTTTAGCCCCATGCGCTTCTGGAATTCGATACGGTTGATGCGCTTGGCGTTCAGGACGTTGTCCTCGGGGCCGAATTTCTCGACACAGGCATCGCAGCGCTCCGGGTACATATAGGCAGGCGGCGCGTTAATGATGGAGATGGCCGTGCCGAAGAAGTACTTGGCCTTGACCTCCGTCCTCACGCCGGGGGGTACCAAGGGCCGATCCATGAAGTAGTCGTAGACCACCTCCTTCAAAAACTGCTCGCCCACGAAATTAATCAGGGTGGCGTTCTTGATGGCCGTGGCCTGGCTGTCGAGGCAGCGCCTGCCGTTTTCCGTGGAGTAGAAGATGTTCTCGGAAAAGTCCTCCAGGTCCACGCCGAAGAGCATGTCGAGGGGGATGTGTCCCGTGAACACGTTGTGGACCGTGTGCAGGACAGGCACTCCACGGGCCTTCAGGTAGGCGTTGATGATTCCTCCTGCCATCCAGTCGTGGGTGTGGACGATGAGGCGACCGCCGTGGCGGGCGCTCACGCTCTTGATGATATTGTTGACGATCTCGCGCTGGAATTCCGCGGCGTTGAGCAACGGGTTCCCCCCGTAGGCGCTTAACAGATCGGAGTAGACGCCCGAGCTGACAAGGTGGATCTTTTCGGGGTCAATCTTGTAGCGGACCTCCCTCCACTGCTGCGCGCTGAGCCGCGATTCGCGCTGGAAGCGTTTTTTCAGGTTCAGGACGGCGAGGTGAACGTCGACGCCTCTTTCCGTGAGGCCCTCGCACAGCGCCGAGATGACCTCGCCCTGTCCCCCGCTTTTTCCCGAGATGTACTTCGCGAGCCCTCCCAAATCTTCCGGGAGCCGGCCCGTTTCGGGCGTGATGATCAGGACGGCGGGTTTTTCCTTGCGCGTGAGGATCTCGAAACGGAAGATGGTCACCGTGAGAATGTCAATCTTGCGCGTCAGGATGTGAACAGCGCTGGCCAGCGATTTCCCGTAGGGGTTTTCATAGGTACACAGCGCGGGTTCCGTGCCGGTCCGCTGGTGGATGGCGTAGAGGTGATCCGATGCGGTGAGGTGCCGCCAGTGGGTCATCAGTTCGCCGCCGGCCTTGCGGGCGATCTCCTCCATCTTTTCAATGTCCCGGAACAGATCGAACTGGGCCGGGTCTGCCAGCCAACCGCCCGTCTGTCGCGTCATCGTCTCGGTATCGGCATTTGTCGGTGCGGCGATGTCCAGAAGGGGACAATCGATATCCCGCAGGCGCAGGGCCAGCTGGGTGACCGTGACGGTCTCCAGATCCGGAAATTTCGGGATCGCCTCGGCTACCCCCTTCCAGAAATCATGGATCCCGGTGACTTGGCGTTCGTCCATGTGCTCCAGGTTGAAGCCCAGCAGCACGACCCTCCCGCCCCTTTTCACGACGCGCTCCAGGTATTCGCGGGCCGTGAAAGGGTGCTGCGCGAAGCGGATCTGGACCTCTTCGCTCAACTTCCGGTTTCTTGGAATGACGAGCAGATCCAATCCCCTGGCGCGCCAGACCGTTCCGGATAGGGTATGGGATTCCGTATCCTCGCACAGCATCGCCGTATATCCCATGTCGGAGACAACGGATGCGATGTCACTGTTGAAGATCAGATCCGTGTTGCGAAAGGCCGTGGGTCGCGTCCCGAAGTGCTTCGCCAACCGGTCCCGGTGAAGAGAGACCTGGTCCCGGAATTCCTGCTTGCGGGGATCCTCAAAGAGGCTCGTGAGCGAGTGATAGTGAGTTTCGTCGAGAAACTCCACGCGTTCCCCGTCACGGCCTGCGTCGAGAAGGTCCTGCAGCGTCTTGACGATCTCGCTCTGATAGAGTTCGGCCTGATCCAGAAAGGTGCCGGACAGGCTCACCGTGAGCCTGAAATCGCGGTATTTTCCGACAAGCGAGGCCAGTGTCCGGATGGCGGGAAGGTAGCAGTGCTGCGCCTTTTCCGTGAAAAGATCACGGTTTCTCTCATCCCACAGGAACTGGTCCCTTTCGGGGTGGAGCAGGAAGGGTCGATGCAGCTGGAAATAGAAGATGACGGGCAACATTCGCTGTTATTCCTCACACCCCATCGAAACGCCAAAAGGTGAAACGACGCATCCTCCGCGGCTATTTTCTCTTGCCGGCCGTTTCTTTCAGGGCCTCGTCGGAGAAATCTCCGCCGACGGCAGCTCCGTCCCGGGGAAAGAATTCCGGGTAGTGGCTCTGGAGCGACTCTACGATTCTTTCGAAGGGCACATCCGCGAAGGCCCCATGGTCGTGGATGTATTGCATGTGCCGGTTTCCCTTGCGGTCGTACTCGTGAAAGAGGCAATCCGATTTGCCGTCGAATTCCAGGGGTCTGACGCCGAACTTCTCGCAGAGACTCATGTTGAACGTGGGTGTGACCTTGAGCCAGCGCCCGTTCAGGAACAGCTCCGAGTAGCCGTGGAAGACGAAAACGTCCGTTTTCATCAGCCTTCGGAGCCGCTCCGTGCTCAGGTGATTTTTCACGTCAGCAAACCCGACCCGCGAGGGGATGGAGACCGCCCGGGCCACCGCGGCCAGGACGATGGCTTTCGCCACGCAGTATCCTTTTTGTTTTCCGATGATGACGCTTGCTTTGAACTCGTTCGGGGAAAGCAGGATGTCGTAAGGGTCGTAGAGGATCTCATCGCGGACAGCCCGAAACAGGCTGATCGCCCTGTCCGTATCCGTGTTCCCCTCTGCATGGGCGCGTGCAAATGCCCTCACCACCGGGGAGTCGGAGTCGATAAAGAATGTCGGCTGAAGATAGCTGCGAAAATCTTCCGGGTTATGTTCTTCCATGGCCACTTCCTTGATCCATTCACGGGCCGGTGCATAGAAAAAGCCCGCCTGGAACGGACGGTCCTGTATGGTTTTTCTCCAAGTCGAGGGGAGGGAGAACAAACATACGTCGCCGATGCTGCGTCATCAAGATAACGCAGTTTTGAGATCTGTTCAAGGAGTGAAAGGATGGAAAAAATATGAAAGGCTTACCTCGTTCGAGATAAGCCCTTGAAAAGGGTTTCCGGTAAATAGGATCAATAATGGCTTCATTCATGGAGGAGAGTTTCGTTGATCTCCTCCATGAACGAATAGGAGAGAGGTAGATGACAGAGAGAGTACGGTGTCGTTCAAAAGAACGTTGTTTTTTTGCAGAACGCCCCGTCGGGGGTCGATTCCGTCATTGTTTTGCATTCATTCATGGAGGAGAGCGTCGTTGATCTCCTCCATGAACGAATAGGAGAGAGGTAGATGACAGAGAGAGTGCTGCATTGCCCTTGGGCATTTTCTGTTCAAACCCGGCTGCCGCTTTCGCATTGCCAGTCAGTATTTCAAAGAAGTGCAGCCCCTCTGGTGCTCGAATCACAATCGAGGGGGCAAACAAGGATTCCTTTCCGAGTTTCATCATCATATCCTGCTCCGGCATCCCGTTCGCTATTTCGAGGGCATGATACCTGAGGGAAAAGCGTCGGTATATCGGAGCAATTCTGATTTTCGTGTAAGAAAGGCACCTACAAAAGCACCGGATTTTGTCCTACATTATGGAAACATGTTCCTCATAGCGGAACATATTGCATGCAATATACAAACGGATTGGGAAAAAGGCAAGAAAAATTTGCGGAGTTTACAGGATGTGTTTTCGGTGTCGCCTGCGCCGCCGGAGATAGGCTTTGTGACGGGACAAATCCGGCCCCTGCGGATCGGGGGTACACCGCCCTATGGGCGGAGATTTTCGCTTTCCCTGGGCAGGAGGGTCCGCAGGACGTCCTCCTTGCCGATGATGCCCACTAGCCGGCCGCCTTCCACGACGGGCAAGGTGTGAACGTTGTGATTGACCATCAGCGTGGCGATCTCCTCGAGACTCGTGTCGGGGCCGATCGTTATGGGGTCAGGCGTCATGGCCTGGGAGACCTTTGAGGCAATGATCTTGTCCACTTCCTTTTCCATGCTCCGGTAGGACGTCATGGGGATGAGCCCGTCGAAGAAAGTGAACAAGGAGGGCAGGGGAAGCTTTTTCTGCTGGACGATGAGGTCGTCCTGGCAGATGATCCCGACGAGTTTGCCCGCTTCATCGACAACGGGCAGGCCGTTAAAATGATTCTCCAGCAGAAGCTTTGCCGCCTGCGTGATCTCCATGCCGGGTGTGACGATAAGCACGTCTTTCGTCATCATGTCTTTCGCTT
The DNA here is from genome assembly GCA_035506495.1 of Syntrophales bacterium. Classification (GTDB taxonomy): domain Bacteria; phylum Desulfobacterota; class Syntrophia; order Syntrophales; family UBA2192; genus UBA2192. Next base: position 3,297 of record DATJPI010000117.1, on the reverse strand, counting down.
TGAGCATGTCCCATTCCCTCCTTTGCCCCGGTTTTGCAGACGGGCCGCCGATCATTCCTTCTTAAGTTCAGCCATCGAATGCCGATAGGGTTATCAAGGACAAGGGTTGGAACCGGCGCCGGGCGGTCACGGGCCAATAGGATTTTCCTTCCGGACGGACCCTGCCTGCTTCAACCTTGATCCGGCTGACAGCGTTTCTATCTTCTCCTTTCTTCCTCTTCCCCCTGGGCCGCACCACTCAGGGGGAACCTACATTCAAAACCAGTAATTGGGAATTGGTTGATTGGGTAACCGGGGGAAACCCACTGCGTTGTGCCGGGAATCGGTGATCCGTAGTCCGGATTCCGGATGCCCGAATCCCGAATCCCGCAGGCCTCAGGCCTGCTATGCCCGGCTGCGCCGGATCACCAGGCGGCAGCAGCCGATGATGTTTTCGGGCGTGTAGAGAGCCAGTTCGTCGCGGTAGAACCGCGGATACAGATCGTTGATGACCGCGTCCTCGTCGCGAGGGTCGTTTCGGATCTCCTCGCAAAGCGACCGGGCGGCTACTCGCGCATCCTTGAATGCTTTGCGGGCAGCATCTCCCGCGAGCGGTCCCTGATGGGCCAGGCATAGAATTCGCGGCCCCAGGGCTTCCAGGCGGTCGATTGTGGCCATGTATTCCGCATATCCCGTAAAGAAAATCGGGAAGAACCCGATGCTGGGGATACGGAACCCCAGGCTGTCGGATGCCATCAGGGCGTTGCGCTCCGGGACATGGACAACGATGTTGCCTATGGCGTGGCCTCCGACGCGAAGAAATCGGAGGGTCACACCCCCCAGGTCAAGCATTTCGCCGTCTCTGGCCTCCAAAGCCCCGCCCACAGAGGGGGGACGTTCAATGGGAGAGCGTCCCGGACGGTAACCCCGTGATGCGAGAAACTCCGACATGAAGCGGTCTTCCGCCACCAGGGAGGCCGCCGTCTTCGGGTGGGCCAGAAACTCTTTTGCACCGGCTCCGATGATGACACGGGCTTCCGGGTAGCTCTGCCGCAGGGCATCCAGCCCATTGATGTGATCCGGGTGCGGGTGGGTGACGATCAGGTAATCGGGGCTGATCCCCAGCGTATTCATCTGGTCGATCACCTCGTCGACCGTGGCGGATATCCCCGAATCGACAAGGGCGGACGCCGTCTTTCCCCGGACGAGATAGAGGTTGAAAAAGGAATTGCCCAGGACCCAGAGATCCTCGTTCAGGCGCCTGGGAAATGTGGCCGCAGTCGCGTGCGTTGGGCGTTCCATGGTCCGGAGATCAGCCCCCTTCGTATCCTTTGAAACTGCGAAGGGAGACGGATTTCTCGGGATACTGGAAGATCTCGTATTTGGTCTTCTTGCCGAGGATCTTATCGATCTTGTCGTGGAGCACCGCACGTTCCTTGCTTCCGAACCACTTTTTCCAGTCGCCTATGGCCTGCCAGGTACTGATGACGAGATACTCTTCGGGGTTGTCGGCGCTTCTCAGCGTCTCGCCGGAGATGTAGCCCGGCTGCCTCGATGCCAGTGTCCTGAGTTGCGTGATGAGATCCAGAAGAGCCGCTTCCTGTTTCTGGGTGACCTTGCGCTTGATGAGTACCTTTACAAGCATGTCCACGCCTCCTTTCTTGGATTTCCTACGCTTCGATTCTGATCATAGTACCGTTAAGGGTGAACTTCAACGAAAAACTGTTTTCGTCCCGCCGGCGGAGCTATTTCAATCCTGTTGACAAATCAGACCGAGCAGGTATTTTAATGTCACGGCTCTGAAGAGATGGCCCCATGACCCGATTCTGCATGGAAGACCGGCGCCACCGGTTTTTTTCATATCTCCCAGCGAAAGAACGAACCCATGGAAACAGACGACCTCTCCCGCCTCAAGATCGATAAGACTGCGAAAACGGGGCAAGCGATCCGGCGAAAACGGCCGATGCTCATCATCGGCGGTACAGGGCTTGTGGTGCTGGTGGCCGTTCTCTACTGGATGGGGATTTTCACCCCCGCCCAGTCGGTTGAGGTGGCCACGGTGAGCCAAACCTACCCCTCCCAGTCCTTCACGCTTCTCAACGCCAGCGGCTATGTGGTGGCACAGCGAAAGGCCGCCGTCGCCTCGAAGATCACCTCCCGGCTCGTTGAACTTTCTGTCGAGGAGGGGAGCCGCGTGAAGAAGGGCGACATCATTGCGAGGCTGGAGGGCGAGGATGCCCACGCGGCAAAAGACCAGGCACAGGCGAACCTGAGCGTTTCCCGGTTCACTCTTGCCCAGGCCCGGGCGGAGCTCGAAGACGCCAAGGCCTCTTTCGAGCGGGAGAAAGCGCTCCTCGCCCAGGAGTACACGACGAAGGCTTCCTTCGATTCCGCCGAGGCACGTTACAGGAAAGCCATTGCCGGTGTCTCCGGCGCCGAGTCTGCCGTGAAAGCCTCCGATGCAGCCCTCGAGGGGGCGAAGGTGAGCGTGGAGTACACGATCCTTCGGGCGCCCTTTGACGCCGTCGTTCTCACGAAGAATGCCGACATCGGGGACATCGTGACGCCCATCGGTGCCGCCGTCAACGCCAAGGCGGCCGTTGTAACCATCGCCGACATGAACTCGCTGCAGGTCGAGGCCGACGTGTCGGAGTCGAACCTCGAGTTGGTGAAGAAAGGACAACCCTGCGAGATCCAACTCGACGCCCTGCCGGAGAAGCGCTTTCGAGGAGAGGTCCACATGGTCATTCCCACAGCAGACCGGAGCAAGGCCACCGTCATGGTGAAGGTTCGCTTTCTCGACAGCGATTCCCGGGTCCTTCCGGAGATGAGCGCCAAGGTTGCTTTCCTGTCGAAAGCCGTCCGCCCCGAGGAGGAAAAGTCCCGCACGACCATCAACCCTGCTGCCGTCGTGAGCCGGAACAACAAGTCGGTGGCCTTCGTCATCAAGGGCGGCCAGGTGGAAGAGCAGGAGATCACGACGGGCGAGAAGCTGGGCGATCTGCTTGTCGTGACGGGCGGTGTCAAGGCGGGCGACCGGGTTGTCTTGAACTCGCCTAAGGGTCTCGAGACCGGAAGCCGGGTCAAACAGGCCGAGAAGTAGGGGTGAAGAAAAGGACGGAATCCCTCCTGCGAAAAGACATTCTTCGACCGCTCTAAAACTCGCTACGCTGCGGTCGCATGGTTCGACAAGCTCACCATGACCTGTTGCCATCCTGAGCCTGTCGAAGGACGTTAAGAGCGGTTACCGAAGAACGCCTTACTTCGCAGTCGGAATCCCGTCCTTCTCACGAGATGATTTGAAGTGAGGAATAAAGC
>DATJPI010000116.1:0-3089 GCA_035506495.1 Syntrophales bacterium | reverse complement strand
GTCCTGGAGCAGTTGCCGAAATGGTTTGAGGATTATAATGAGCAAGCCCCTCACAAGGCCCTGAAAATGAAAACTCCTTGTGAGTTCCGGAGACTCGCGGCTAAGTTAGAGACGTGTCCGGAAAAATAGGGGCAACTCCAGTAATTAAGTAAAGAGGGTTGAGATGAATACGCGATCTAATCTATTCCTATCATTCATTGGAGTGATAGTTTTCTTGGCTTTTTCAGGACAGGCTGCAGCTGATATTTGGATTTTCCCTGATAATAATCCCAGTAACCCTAATAACGTATACGTTAACCCTATTACCGGTGAGACCTCAATTTTAGGTAATTATCGCGATTTTAGTATTTTCGGGCAAAATACCCTTGATGTTGCCGGTTATCTGAATGCAGTGGCAATGCCTGTAGCCCCTCATGTCGAATATACTCCCGCCAATAACACTCAACCCGGCTGGGTGAACCCAGGTTACGATTGGTCGAGTGGTCAGCATACTTACGTCATTAACCTGCTGAGTCCGACTGGCGGGCGACCAGCGGCTGTTCCCGGTCTTCACCCATGGAATGGTCTTCAGGGTCCCGTGGCGATGATCGGTGGGGTTTCAGGTCTTCTCATCCTGTATAATAGTCCTATAACTCTTCCGAATACTGCTGAGGGGTTTCTGGATCCAGCTTTCTTAGATAAAGTAACAGCCATAGTTGCATTCGTGCCCGGATGTTCCACTGCCTTTGTCTACGAAAAAGTTTCCGTTTCCGAGCCCGGGACGCTGCTCCTCCTCGGGGGTGGGTTGATTGCCCTTGGTGTCATCAGGAGGAAGTTCAAGAGCTAAGACACGATCACTTGTCCAGAAACGAAAAAGGGCCGGAAACGGCCCTTTATTTTTGGCCGCTATATGTGTCACTCGAGAATTGACCGCCGGTCATTTAAATGATAGACCTCACGAGGCGTTTTTGGGGTGTCGCCGCAGAGAAGGGAGAAAAGATGGAGAAATTCTTTCATCCACAAAGTGTCGTCGTCTTCGGGGTGTCTCCGTCGCCGACCAACCTGGCAAGAAACATCATCGGCAACTTGCATCGCTTCGGGTTCCATGGGGCCGTCTTTGCCGTGGGCAAGGACGGCGGCGAGTTCGAGGGTGTGAAAATCCACGCCTCAGTTGAGGATGTGCCGGGCATTCCTGAACTGGCCGTCATCCTGCTGCCGGCACGACACGTGCCCGAAGTCATAGAGGCCTGCGGACGCAAGGGAATCCGCCACGCCATCATCGAATCGGGCGGCTTCAGCGAGTACGCCGCCCAGGGGCAGGATCTGGAGAAAGAGGTCCTCGAGACGGCCAGGCGGTGGGGCATGCGCATCGTGGGGCCGAACTGCATCAGCATTGTCAACCTGGAGAACGGTCTTGTGCTGCCCTTCGTTCCCCTGGAGGACCGGGAAATAAACAAGGGGAACATTTCGATTGTTGCCCAGAGCGGCGGTATCGCCCTGGACTGCATGCGCTTGCTCTCCTACGAGAACCTCGGCGCAAACAAACTCATCAGCATGGGCAACAAACTCGATGTAAATGAAAACGATTTCCTCGAATACTTGAAGAACGATGACGCCACCCGGGCCATCGGGTTCTACCTCGAGAACATTGCCGACGGCAGGGGGCTGATGAGACTGGCAGGTTCAACCGACAAGCCGCTCGTTGTCCTCAAGGCCAACACCAACCCCGCCAGCAACAGTGCGGCCCGCTTTCACACGGCGGCCCTGGCCGGGGACGATGAAGTCGTAACGGCCGCCCTGAGGCAGGCGGGCATCCACCGCGTGCAGAACCTCCGGGAGATGATGGACTGCTTCAAGGTCTTTTCGCTTCCCGTCATCAAGGGGCGCAGGCTTGCTGTGCTGGGCCGCTCAGGAGGGCAGGCGGTGCTGCTGGCCGATGCCGTTCATCGATACGGGTTTCAGCTGGCCGAGCTTTCCGATGATTTTTTCAGCCACGTCCGGCAACACGTCCGGGCCGGCGTCATCCGCATGTCCAACCCGCTCGACATGGGCGACATTTTCGACATCGACGCCTATGCGGGCATCGTGGAAAAAGCGCTCTCTGAGGACGGTGTCGACGGGGTGGTCTTCAGCCACGCCTACGTGGCCACCTTCGAGGTGGGGCCCTCGAGGCGACTCCTCGAAGCCTCCATCGCCCTGTCCCATCGCTATGGCAAGCCCGTGATTCCCTGCATTATCCCCGAAAAGCACACGTGGTTCTCCATGAAAGAGGAGGCCCGCGCCTTCCTTTTCGACGACGTCGATGAAGCGCTAAAGGCCCTCGAGCGGTCACTCTGGCATCACGAAGTTCACAGCTGCAAGAAGACGCAGCCTCCCTCGACGGTAGCGAAGGCGAAGAAAAAACTCTCCGTGCTTAATGGCGGATTCATGAAGCCCTCCGAGGCCTTTGCGCTGCTTGCATCCTACGGTATTCCCACAGCGGCGGTTGCCGCCGTGAACGGGGCCGACGAGGCCGCAAAGGCGGCAAAGCGCTTCCGGTATCCCGTGGCCCTGAAAACTGCCGCACCCGGCGTCCTTCACAAGACTGAGGCGGGCGGCGTTGTGCTCAACATCGCAAGCGAGAAGGAACTCCGGAAGGCCTTCAGGGCTATGAAGACCCCAAATCATATCGTCCAGAAGATGGCTCCTGCCGGCGCCGAGGTCATCATCGGGGCCAGGAAAGACAACGAATTCGGCCACGTCGTCCTGTTCGGTCTGGGCGGCATTTTCGTGGAGCTGCTCCGGGATGCGGCCATGCGTGTTGTACCCGTCACGGTGAGGGATGCCGAGACCATGGTGCTGGAGATCAAGGGCTCGGGTCTTCTGAAGGGGTTCCGTGGAAAGGGCCCGCTTGATGTGAAGGCGCTCTCTCAGTGCATCGCACGGGTGTCGAAACTTCTTGTCGATCACCCCGAAATACGAAATATCGATATCAACCCGCTGGTTCTGTATAATAAGGGAAACGGCTGCATCGCAGTGGACGCGAAGATCGAAGTCGAATAAGAAAGGGTAGGGGGTAGGGTATAGGCGAAGAGGAAGTCCAGACGTCCGAATCCCGAAGCCTGATGCCC
>DATJPI010000115.1:0-6955 GCA_035506495.1 Syntrophales bacterium | reverse complement strand
CCGTCTTGATGGGCTTCCCAGTTTTAATGAAGCAGGCGGAAGCTTGGCGCGGATACAGCGGAGGCAGCTTCCGTTCAGATGAGGGAGTCGTCGTGGGCCCCGGCGGCGGCGCGGCCGTCCGTGCGCCCGGTGGCGGATATGTCGCGGCATTGCCCGACGGTGCGACTCGTGTCCTTGTCGGCGGCCGGAGCTATTACGTCGCGGGAGGCCTTTATTATCAGCCCTGTTACGTGGGTGCCGATGTGAATTACTGCGTGGTCGTTGCTCCCTCGGACGACGGGGACGATGACGACGGTAATGATGGCGATGACGATGATGACGACGGCGATGACAACGATTAATCGGGGATCGCGGGGCTGATCTCCGAGCGCAGGATGAAAGGATGGGAGGGTTTCGGGAACGATCCGAAACCCTCTTCCAGTTTATACTGCATTCCAACCTCGCTACAGATCTATGCGTAAACAACATCCGGCAAAGCGAGATCAAAAAAAACAGATTACGGTACGTATAGCTTCCTGTACTGTTGTTTTCTCAAATTACTTTCAGCATGTAACATTACGATTGGCAATCGTTCGTATGTAGTATATGTGACCTTAAAAAACATTCCGGGAGTTGAACTGATGAATTTCAGATTGCGAACGATGACCCTTGAGGACATCCCCGTCGCGATGCGATTGAAAGACGCCGCCGGTTGGAATCAGACAGCTGCTGATTGGGCTCGATTCTTATCGGCCAGTCCTGAAGGGTGCTTTGTGATGGAATGTCACGGCAATGTAATAGGCACATCTGCGACAATCGCTTACGATGGCAGATTTTCGTGGATTGGCATGCTGATCGTTGACGAACTGTATAGAGGTAAGGGTATTGGAACTGCTCTTCTCGAACGTGCTATACACTTACTCGATTCGCAAAAGATTCCTACCATAAAACTGGATTCCACACCGCATGGTAAACCCCTTTATGAAAAACTTGGCTTCATGAGCGAATACGGCATCGAGCGATGGATGCTAACTAGGACTGCAATAGAGAAAGCGGCGGAGATTGTGCCAGTATCAATAGAAGATGTATTGCGAATTGACCTGAACGTATTCGGAGCGAATAGGAGCGAACTTCTCCGTTCTCTTGCTCAAGAAGCACCGCACCTCGCTTTGATAGATCAACAAGAAGGGGAAATTACCGGATATAGTTTCGGTCGCCTGGGTTCACGTGCCGATCACATGGGGCCATGGGTTGCTCGTGATGAAGGCGCAGCAGAGAGGCTGCTGAATTCTTTTCTACTCCGATCGTCGAGAGAACTTATATTTGTCGATTGTCTGCGACTGAATCCTTGGGCAGTTCCTCTGGTTAAATCTCGCGGCTTCGAATTCTCACGTCCTTTAACCAGGATGTTTCGTGGAGCAAACGAGCATCCTGGACAAGTAGAGTTGCTTTGCGCTTCCCTCGGCCCTGAGTTCGGATAAGATGAAATGCCAAGAGATGGCACATTGCTTTCTTTCTGTAATGCTTAGCTTAACTGAATCCCGACTGCTAACCAGTTGTAGATACCGTTCTTGTCAAGCGAAAGCCGGCTTGTAATTTGGATCATACATTTTTCCGGATTTCAGGACTCCGAAGATCACGTGAACCAGTTTTCGCATAATTGCGCAGACAATCACTTTCCCATTCTTGCCTTTATCTTTCAGCCGCCGATAAAACGCAATCATGAGGGGATTACATTGAAGCGATACCAATGCCGGCATGTACAGGGCTCTTCTGAGCCGCGGATGCCCCGTCTTGCACAGCCTCGGTTTTCCCTTGATAGATGATCCTGACAGGGTCTCCTTTGGCGCAAGCCCGATAAAGGCCACGAGCTCACGAACATGTGTGAATCTCCCCAGATCATCCATTTCGGCCAGGATGGAGGCGATTGTGACCTTGCCGATAGCTGGAATGGATGCCAATAGATCTCTTTTTCGTTTCAGGTTTGGATCCCGGTCAATCATATCGGCAATCTGACGCCGGACCGCCTCGATTTCCTTTCCCAAGTAGTCGATATGCTCTTTGATGAGTGGGATCACGGATTCATGGGCTGTACCGAGTCGATTCTTCTCCTGAGTCAGCATATCAACCAAGCTCTCGACCCTTCGGACCAGCGCCCGTAGAGCCCTGAGCTCAGGGGAGGGCGGGATCCAGGATTGCGGTTTCATGGCCAGGCAAAACCGGGCAATGATCCCTGAATCAATCTTGTCGGTTTTCGTACGGATCAGCTCACTTTGGGCGAATCCCTTGATCCTGGCAGGATTGACGATACTGACCGTGTGACCGGCTTCGTGCAGGTACAAGGCCAACTCATCGCCATAGCTCCCCGTGGCCTCCAGGCAGGCATGAAGGTGATCCACCCCTTGCTTCCGGAGCCACTGGGACAAAAGCTCAAACCCCTCTGTGCTGTTTTTACAGCTTTTGTGTTTCAGTTTACCGCCGATTAGCAGCGCCGCATCAAACTTTTGTTTGGCAATATCGATACCAAGGACAGGTTCTGACATAAGCTCTCCCTTCTCTGAGATGCGCAGGTAAATGCCCTGTTCGAATCAACCTTGCAAGTACAAACTCATTCCCGTGAGGGACGGTCTCTGATACCGTACGAGTTACTGAACAAAGCAGAGGGAAGAGGATCTAATCTACAAACCCATGCTCCAAGGCATCAGGTGAAATACAGATTCACTCTTCCCATTTACCCCGGCGTCCCAGGGCATCCTATACCTTTCGAGAATCTTTTAGAACACAAGGTGTAAGCCGCAAGAGCCAGTTGTCGTCATGCGAGGATTATTCAGTTAACGGATTTTCAGAAGAGCCCTCCCTACCTCGTCGCATAGCCCGTCATCTCCGAATAGCGTTGCGACTCGTCACGCATGCACGCGTAGTCCCGCCGAAACGATGAAAGATCGGCGAGCGAGATCAGAACATATTCAGTACATATAGGGGAAAATGACCGTGGTGGGGGTACTGGAGATGAAGCTTCTCAGGCTTTCCAGTTCCTTCTGTGGATCCGGGAACTCGAAGACCTGCGGATGGGTCTCGATGTAGCCCGTGTCGAACCGCTCGGCGCGAAAATCGGGCTCGCGGCAGATGGCCCGGTGAAAAGGAATCGTCGTTTTGGGGCCCGCGATGAGAAAATAATCCAGGGCCCGCTGCAGACGTTGCACCGTCTGTTCCCAGTCGTATCCCCGGGCCGTCATTTTCACGAGCAGGGAGTCGTATTCGAGGGGGATCCGGTATCCCTGGAAAACGATCCCGTCGAGCCGGATGCCCGGGCCGCCCGTCGGCAGGTAGAGATCGATCGTCTTACCGCCGTCCGGCGCAAATTCGTTCCACGGATCTTCGGCGTTGATCCGCACCTGGATCGCCTTTCCCAGCAAGCAGATGCGGTCGGGGGGAATGTCCAGCACGTGCCCCTCGGCGATCCGGATCTGCTCCCGCACTAGATCGATATTGACGAGCTCCTCTGTCACGGTGTGTTCGACCTGCAGGCGGGTGTTGATCTCGAGAAACCAGAATTGATGACTCACGGGATCGACGAGGAACTCCACAGTCCCGGCGCTCACGTACCCGGCCTCTTGTGCCGCCCGGATGGCAGCCGTATAGAGCTCCTTGAGCACTTCTGTCGGGAGGTCCGCCGGGGCCACCTCAACGAGCTTCTGATGCCGCCTCTGGATCGAGCAATCCCGTGATCCGAGGTGAATCACATTGCCGCGCTCATCGGCCAGGATCTGGATCTCGATGTGCCGCGGCGCATCGATGCAGCGCTCGACATACACATTGTCGTTCTTGAAGGCGCTCTTGGCCTCCGCGCGCGCCCGGCGAAGCTGGCTGATGAGTTCCTTGTCGTTTTCCGCCCTGCGGATCCCCCGTCCTCCGCCTCCGGCAGTGGCCTTGACCATGATCGGATAGCCATGCTCTTTCGCAAAGGCCTTGGCCTCTTCGAGTCCCCGGTCCCCCGCGGGCAGGTCAGGGGAGCCCGGCAGGATAGGGATACCGGAGCGCCGGGCGATTTCCCTTGCCGTTACCTTGTCTCCGAGACTGCGGATCACTCCGGCAGGGGGGCCGATAAAAATGACGTTTGCCTTTTCGCAGGCCTCGGCAAAATCGGGATTTTCCGCGAGAAACCCATAACCCGGGTGGATAGCGTCGGCGCCTGTCTTTCGTGCAAACCAGATCAGCTTGTCAATATCGAGGTAATCCTGGCGGGGACCGTTCCCGATCAGGACGGCCTTTTCCGCCATGCGGGTGTAGTAGGCATCGCTGTCGGGCTTCTCGTAGACGACGACCGATTCGATCCCCATTTCCTTGGCCGTCCGGAGGATCCGCAGGGCGATCTCCCCCCGATTGGCGATCAGGATGCGGCGGATTTTTCGTTTCATGCGGTTGACGGACATGATCCTTCCTTATCTCAGAGCCAGTTGGCCGGCAGAAACTCGGCGGTGTACTGTTCCATGAAAAACGACTCCAGCTTGGCCGCCTCATCGGCCACCGAGGGATACTGGAAGATCTGCGGATGCTTCTGGATGTAGTGCGTGTCCATGCGCTCTTCGCGAAAATCTGTTTCTATGCAGACGGAGCGATAGAAGGGAATCGTCGTCTGGGGCCCCACGAGCACAAACGAGTCCAGGGCCTTGCGCAGCCTGCTGGTGGCCTGCTCCCAGTCGTAACCGCGGACCGTCAATTTCACCAGAAGCGGGTCGTACTCGGCAGGGATCCGGTATCCCTGGAAGACGATGCCGTCGAGCCGGATGCCGGGGCCGCCGGGCGGAAGGTAGAGCTCCACTGTCTTTTCCCCCTCGGGGCGGAAGTCGCGCAGCGGATCTTCCGCGTTGATCCGGACCTGGATCGCCTTTCCCGACAGCTTGATGCGTTCCTGAGGAATCTGCAAGCGGTGGCCCTCGGCGATGCGGATCTGTTCCCGCACGATGTCCACGTTCGTCAGCTCCTCCGTTGCGGGGTGCTCCACGGTGAGGCGCCGGTTGAAGGTCATGAACCAGAACTCCCCCGTTTCCGGGCGGACGAGGAACTCGAGGGAGCCCGCATTCACATAGCCGACGGCCCGTGCCGCCCGCACGGAAGCCCAGTACAGCGAATCCAGGAGATTCGGGGGGAGATTGGCCGGTGCGATTTCCACCAGCTTCTGGTGACGGCGCTGGATGGACCCGTCGAGGGAGCCGAGGTGGATGATATTGCCGTGTTGATCGGCCAGGATGGGGATCTCGACGTGCCGAACGGAATCCATGCACTTTTCGACGAATACCCCTTCGTCCCATAGCGGACGGGACTGCGAGCGGATGTAGATGAGATGTTTCATCAGGTCCAGTTCGCTTTGAACCCGGCGCACCCCGCGTCCGCCGCCTCCGGCCGTGGCCTTGATCATCAGCGGGTATTCGTAGTTCTTTCCGAAACGCATCGCCTCCATGAGGCCCTTTTCCCCCGGGCTCAGCAACTCGGTGCCGGGAATCGTCGGGACGCCGGAATGCTGGACCATATGGCGAACGGCGGCCTTGTTGGACAGGTATCGCAGCACCCAGGAAGGAGGACCGATGAAGATGATGCCCGCTTTCTCGCAGGCTTCAGCAAAATCGGCGTTTTCCGAAAGAAAGCCGTAGCCGGGGTGAATCGCATCGGCCCCCGTTTCCCTCGCCGCCCGGATCATCTTCTCGATATCGAGATAATCGCTGATGGGCCCCTCGCCGATTTCAATGGCCTCCTCGGCGTAGCGGATAAAGTAGGCGTCGCGGTCCGGCTTTTCGTAGGCCACGACAGTTACGAGGCCCAGTTCCTTGATCGTCCGGATGACGCGAAGGACGATTTCCCCCCGGTTTGCGATCAGGATTTTTCGGATGGTTTTTGTTTTTTGCATCGTGGGGCACTCGGTTTGGAATCCCATGGCCTGCTCACGGCACACGATGGGATGGGGTTTAGATCTTCACGGAGTTCTTTCTGCGGCGACGGCTGTAGACTTCGCCGGGCCTGCACCTCATATCGATCCCTAAACGGTCAGCAGAGGGGCGGCGCCCGAAGCAGGAAAGAAAGCGCAGGGCAGGAAGGGGTTGCGGACGTGCGAAAATTCCGAAGCGGCGCCCAGACAGGTCGATCCGTTTGCTCCGACTGTGGGCAGCTGTGAATAACCGGGGAGGGTTGATGCCTGTCATATTGGGGGCTGACCTCGTCCAGGGAGGTGATGACTGGAGGGCCTTGCAGGGCAAAACCATCCTGATCGACGACATCGGAGAGGGCCGTCAAAACCAGGAGGGGAATCAGCAGGGTCAGGATCGCAATCCGCGTGGTTTTCATGTTGAGTTGATTAGGTGTTGAGGGGCCTTTCATTGCACAAATGCGTCTTGCTGTCAATGCCGATTTGGAAGCTCAGAAAAGGCCTCCGAGGCCTTCCGCGTAGCCTGTCATTTCCACGTAGCCCTCGCCGGTGACCTGTCTGCCTGCCGAGGTTCCGGCTCCGCCCACGGCTCCTTCCCAGTACGTGACTCCCGTTGAGCCCGATGTGTTCAGCTCCTGGTTCGCCACAAACGGCTCGAGTTGCAGGTCAATGCCTTCCGAAGGGATGTGCAGCCTCCACCGGTTGGGGTAGACGCCGGCGCTTGCGGGGCTCTTCCAGGTCCCGAGGATTTCCACCCGGATGTCTTCCCTCCTCAAGTGCCGCGTCTTTCCGTCCGCCCCCACGAGGGTTCCCGAGGATTCCCTCTCCACCGTCCCGTCTTTCTTGCGGAGAAAGAAGAGCATCACATCCCGGCCGTCGGAAAGATGGATCGAAAACCAGTCCCACCCGACCTGGTCCTTCGACAGGACGTTCGAGCCGAACTCGTGGTCGAACCAGCTGACCCCTTCCACCGGCACGGGCATTTGCGAGTCGGGTGTGCGAATCGTGCCCCGTGCGGCCAGATCCGTGAAAGAGTAATAGTAGGATGCCTGGCCT
>DATJPI010000114.1:0-4387 GCA_035506495.1 Syntrophales bacterium | reverse complement strand
TCTCAACAGGGGCTACGTCATGGCCGGCGACGTGTTGCTCCGGTTTTTCTTCTCCCTGTTCGGCGCCGGCCTTCTTTTTTCTTATGGCCATGAAATCTATTACCAGACCGTTAACCTCGTGGTCTTTGGTGCGCTCGTCCTTGCCGACGACGGCATGAAGTGGACTGTGAAGACCCGGGGGCTGCTCATCGGGGCGGCCGTCCTTATGCCGCTGCATCTCGTTTTACGCATCTTTAATATCTTTATTACGGCCTACGGCTTGACGGCGTCCGTCCCGGCGTGGCAGGCGGTACACCTGACGGCGCAGTTCCTCCTGCCGGTGATTCTCTGGCTCGCCGTGGGCGGCGGGCAGTCGATCCGGCGGCAGCTGATGCCCAGCAGGGTCACATCTTAAATATTAAATATCGAATTACGCGTATCCGGTAAAAATGAGCGATATTTAATATTTAAGATGTGACCCTTAAGCAAAGAAATAAGGAGATCCGAAAACATGAATAACCTCTGCCATCGCTGCGGACGTCCGTCTGATCATTCTCCGAGCTCCGTTGTGAAGCGTTGTCCGGACTGCAGGAAGGCGGAAGAGACGGAGAAGATGGACCGCTCGCGCAGAAAGGAATTCATACGCTACATGGAGAGCAACCCGCAGTATTTCAGAATGCTCACCGGCACGAGGCAGAAAACACCCGCCCAGCTGTTCCGGGAAGTCATCGATGCGCGGATCAAGTGGCACGAAGAGGGCCTGAAGGAGGCCATGCGCATCCGGCAGATGCGGATGGACGAGCCGCCGCCCGTATTCTGATTCCCGCACCACCGGCCTGTCATCATTTCTTAACGCAATCGTAATCAAATTGTCACAATCGCCCCGTAGGATCGCCCCATCGACCTGTCAGGAGGAACACCATGAAGGCACTGAGATCCCGTCGACTCGCATGCATTCTTGCCGCTGTGCTGGCGCTTATCCTGGTCTGGGTTGCCGCGGCCGCCGCAGCTGAAAAGAGACCGAAAAACGTCATCGTCATGATCGTCGACGGCACCGGGAGCGAACAGTACACGCTGACCCGCTGGTACAAGGGCGCTCCCCTGTCCTTCGACGGCATCCTCGTCGGCGCAGTGAAGACCTGGATCGCCGACTCCGTCGTCGCCGATTCGGCGCCCACGGCCACGGCCTACGCCACGGGCTTTCGCACAAGCGACAAGTTCATCAGCGTGGGGCCGAAAAAGGGCACGCTCCCCCTGATGCCCGAGCCGTCCGCCGAGATGCAGTACAGGCCCCTGGCCACGGTCCTCGAGGGCGCGCGCCTCAAGGGGATGGCCACGGGCATCGTCGCCACCTCCCGCGTCACACACGCCACGCCGGCAGCCTACATCGCCCATGTCCCGAACCGCGACATGGAAAACGAGATCATGGAGCAGGCCGTCTACCAGAATATCGACGTCGTCTTCGGCGGCGGCAGGCGCCACCTGCTGCCCGCGGCCGAGAAGGGCCGCCGCACCGACGGCGAGAACCTTCTCCCTGTGCTCGCCTCGATGGGCTACCAGGTCGTGGGGACTCGCGAGGAGATGATGAAGATCAAGAAGGGGAAGGTCTTCGGCATGTTTGCCGCAAGCCACATGCAGGCCGAGATCGACCGGACCGAGTTCGCCCCCGCCGAGCCAACGCTCGAGGAGATGACGGCCAAGGCCATCGAGCTGCTCTCGCTGTCGCCCAAGGGGTTCTTCCTCATGGTGGAGGCAAGCCAGGTGGACTGGGCCTGCCACGCCAACGACCCGGCGCACCTGCTGAGCGACATGACGCAGCACGACCGGGCCGTGAAGGTCGCCCTCGATTTTGCGAAGAAGGACGGCAGGACGCTTGTCCTCGCCCTTTCCGACCACGACACGGGCGGCATGCGCATCGGCAACTACGCCACGAGCAAGACCTACTCGCAGATGAAGCTCGAAC
Organism: Syntrophales bacterium; assembly: GCA_035506495.1. GTDB lineage: Bacteria > Desulfobacterota > Syntrophia > Syntrophales > UBA2192 > UBA2192. Next base: position 2,445 of record DATJPI010000114.1, on the reverse strand, counting down.
AGCTTGCGCAGCCGGTCAAGCAGGATGCCCTTCTCGATCCTCTGAAGAAAATGAAACTCAGCGCCGACGGCATGTGGCGCAAGATGGGCAGCGAGGTCACCCCCGAGAAGCTCAAGGCCGTCGTGAAAATCTACTGGGGCCTCGACATCACCGACGACGACGCCAACCGGATCATCGAGATCTCGAAACAGTACAAGGACGAGCCCTACTACGGCATAGGCGAGGTGCTCTCGGCACGCTACACCGTGATCGGCTGGACCTCCCACGGCCACACGGGCGGCGATGTGCCGCTCTTCGCTTTCGGGCCGGGCAGCCCCAGGGGGCTTCTCGATGGCCCCGAGATCGGCATCGTGACGGCGAAGGCCCTCGGCCTCGATATGAAGGGGCTCAACGGCAGGCTCTTCGTGGAGGCCGCCTCGGCCTTCAAGGACGGCCGGGTCACGATAGACATGACCGACAGGGAAAACCCCGCCGTGGTCGTCACGCAGGGAGCAAAGACGGCAAAGCTCCCCGTCAACAAGAACCTGCTCATCCTGGACGGAAAGACGATTCCGCTCGAGGGTATCGTCGTCTATGCCCCCGACACGAAGAAGGCCTACATCCCCCTGCAGGCAGTGAATCTCATCAAAGGGGAAAAGAGGGCATTGCCGAAGATCTCGCAGAACTGAACGGCGCAGGAGGATCCCCCCCAATCCCGTTTCGGAACAGGGTTGAGGCGATGTCCCCGGTTCCCAAAAAAGAAATCTGGAGCTTGACCATGCAAGAGGTATTGCTCGATAATCACAAATTGCCGATGCGCAAAGAGAATCCATTCAAGGAGGCGCACATGAACGTGGTCATTCGAGACACCCTGCAGAAAGTCACCACATTCCCGGGACAGGGAAGTGTCCTGGAGCAAATCGACAAGCTCGTCCGCAGGCGGCAGAGAATGCAGCTTTTCGAGATGATCGAGGACCTCAGCGACAAGGAAGTCGAGCAATGGCCGATTCGGCTTGAGAAAATCATCAAAGCAAACGGGAAGAAAAAACCGATGCTCCTCCGCTTCCACCTGCAGAAATGGCAGGGATATGATGAGGTCTTCTGGCAGGCCCTGGGCGACTACATCATCGTTGCACTTCACCGCGTAAAGGACGTGGACTATAACAGCCGCATGGGCAAGGTCAAGGTGGAGTATTTTCCGAAAACGAAAGGCAGAATACGGTCTCCCGAGGAAATCGGCCAGATCGTTCAGAGGCTGGCATTCATGGTGGACCACGAGATCCTTCCGACGGACTTCACCCGTTTCCGCAGGATGAACGAACGAAGCGATAAACTGGGGGAGATAAGCAAGGAACAAGCTGCCGTTTTCGGAGCTTTATTGAAGCTCATTTAAAATCCTCAAGGCGGCACATGCAGAAGAGAAAGAGACAGTGCGCAAGCTCATCGCCCAGGCGGCATCGTCTCATGAGCCCGTCCTGATAGCGGGAGAGGGGCAGGCTGAGGAAATTACAAAAAGAAATTGACTTTTTACCGACAGGTTCTATAATGGAACCACATTGGAACCTGCGAGGTGCCATCCATGCCCGTTAACCTGTCGATTAAGAATGTTCCTGACGACATTGCCGAGAGACTGCGGAGAAGAGCGGCACGTCATCACCGGTCCCTGCAGGGCGAACTCGTGGCCATCCTGGAGGAAAGCGTATCGAAGGAGAAGCTTTTGAGCCCCGATGACCTGCTGTCCGAACTGAAAAGGGTCGGCATCAAAACACCCGCCGAGTCAGCCCGTTTCGTGAGGGAGGACCGGGATGACCGTACGCGTCGTTGATGCTTCCGCTCTGGGAGCACTCATCTTCGGGGAGCCGACCGCCGCGGCGGTTTCGGCCTGCCTCGGTAGGGAGCATCTCGCAGCTCCCGTTCTAATCCGATTCGAGCTGGCCGATATCTGCCTGAAAAAAATCAACGCCCATCCTTCCCTTGAGGCAAAGCTGCTCGAAGCGTTTGAACTAGGCGCCAGGCTTGCGCTGCGGCTCACCGATGTGGATCATGATGAGGTCATCCGGCTGGCGAGAAAAAACGGGCTGTCCGCTTACGATGCCTGCTATCTGTGGCTTGCCCGCAGTCTGAAAGGCGAGTTGATCACCCTCGACAACAAACTCAGAGCCGCCGCCTTGAAGTGCGGAGTAGTCGCCCCCGCGCTGTGAAACAGTCACGGGCAGATGCTATGCGAGGGGATTTGAATGACGACGGTGAAATCGACTGAAGCAAGAGCCAGATTGTTTAAGCTTATCGACCAGGCGGCATCGTCTCATGAGCCCATCCTGATCATGGGAAAGCGGGGCAATGCCGTTCTCGTTTCCGAGGAGGACTGGCGCGCCATACAGGAGACCCTCTATCTGCCGTCTATTCCGGGCATGAGGGAATCCATCCGCAAGGGTAGAGGCAGAAGAACCAAGCGCTTACCTTGAA
>DATJPI010000113.1:0-12929 GCA_035506495.1 Syntrophales bacterium | reverse complement strand
GAGGGCCCTGATCTTGTCCCGGCTGGCACGGTGACGGTTTGCGGCATCCGCAATTTCGGCATACATGAGCCGCACCTTTTCCATCACGATGAAGGAGTATAATTCCTCCTTGCCACTGAAAAAGTGATAGAGACTCCCAATGGAAAATCCGGAGGCATCGGCGATTTCCGCCATCGTCGTTTCATGGAAGCCCTTCGCCGAAAAGATTTTCTCGGCCTGCTCCAAGATTTCGCAGCGACGCAGTTGAAATTCTTTTTCTTTTCTCTGCGATCTTCCGTTCATGCACATCGCCATTATGAATCGTCGTTCATTTTATGAATTGGCGTTCGATCATCGAAAACAAGCGTTAATTTGTCAAGGGATTTTTACAAAATGGCAAGGTGATTTTGCTGAGGTAGAAGGGTATGAATTTTCGACTAAATCGTAACGATGAATCCGATCTGGTCCGTCAGCATCGGCAGCATGAGATTCAATGCACGCCGTCCCGCCTCGATAACCTCGTCGGCGCGATTGAATTCGAGCGGTCCCACATGGGAGACATGGGGAAGCACCATCACGTCAGGCGGATCGCCCGCCAGTCGTTGTCTGGCAATTCGGTCTCCCATCAGGTTGATGGAGGCGGTGATGACCTCGAAAAGCGACGGTTCGCGAAACGTCCCATCCTCCGTGATCTGCCCCAGGGCGAGAGATTTGCCCTGTTTCATGGTGGCATTGATGTAATCCGAAAGATAGCCGATGAGGTGGTCCTTCAAACCCTTGTTGTCGGTTTCGACTTCCTTGGATCCGGATGAACCCCTGGGGGAGGATTTGCTCCGATGGATTCGTTCCGTCAGGTACAAGGTGAGACCGGCGAAGAAAAGATCCCGCAGGCGGAGCCCCTGCTCCTGTTCCTCGGGCTCCTTCTTGGCCGACCCGCCCAGGCTGGGCTCTTTCGTAATCTCGTACTGGATCTTGATGTCCGTATTGGGGTTGACGGCGATGACAATATGCGCACCGAGGGAGCGGCACAGCGACACGGGAACGGGATTGATAAGCCCGCCGTCAACGAGGAGACGTCCGTCTCGGAAACAGGGCGTAAACATGCCTGGCATGGAGATGCTTGCCCGTATGGCTTCGATGAGAGATCCCTGCTGTATCCATACCTCCTGTCCGGACGTGAGATCCGTCGCCACGGAGGCGAAAGGAATGGGAAGGTCCTCAATGTTGGGATCCCCGAGTTTTTCCCGTAAATAGTCGGCAATTTTTTCGCTGTTGATGAGGCCCGACCGTGGCACGGGCACTTCCATGAACCCCAACACGTCAGACCATGCAAGCTCTCGGATGAGTTTTTCCGCTTCGTCAAGCTTCCCTGCCGCGAAGGCTCCACCGACCAGGGCGCCGACGGAAGAGCCGCAGACGATGTCGATGCCAATCTTCGCTTCCTGCAGGCCCCGTATCACGCCGATGTGAGACCAGCCTCGCGCAGACCCGCTTCCGAGAGCGAGACCGATTTTGCGCAGTTTATCCGCCATGCCGGGTACTCCGCGAATCGAGATTTGTCTTCGGTTCCCATCCCATTCGGGAACTCAAAGCGCATTCATCAAACAAACAAGATACATCCTTGTAGCGAATGTTCAAAAAAAGTTCAAGGAAGATCATGGTCTGGGAACTTGAGAGGATCGGCAGCCGGTCTTTGACAGGAGGGGAAAACCCCTATATCCTGTTTCCATGTCGATCGTCCGGGAGATCTTTCGTGCCTGCACGGCAGGCACCTCTTCAGGAGAGCTGTCCGCTCACACGGTTTCTCTCTATCACCTCTCCCCCTACTCCATCTACTGTGAAAAATTTGTGCCCTCCGAGCGACGGGACCTCCGTGGACCCTACCGGGAGCTGCTTCTTGAGCGCGGAATCGAGCATGAAACGCATGTACGGGCCGTCCGTTATCCCGGTTTTCAATCCCTTGCTTACCGGGACGAGAAGGAAGGATTCCTGCGGCTCCTCGAGGAAATGTCCGGAGGCGCGGAAGCCATCTGCGGCCTTCCCCTGATGTACCTTCCCGAAGACTTGAAGGGCATCATTGACGTACTCGAAAAACGTCACAGCAAGACATCTCGCTTCGGCGGCTATCACTACGTCGTCAAGGAAATCAAGCTTGCAACCCATATCGAGGAACATCACATCCTCCAGGCGGCCTTTTACACGTATGTGCTTTCGAAGATTCAGGGTTGCCTGCCCGACTGTTTTTTCATCATCGACGGGAATCTCGAAGAGAAGGAGTACCGATACGAGGATTACGAGCCAAGGCTGCAAGAAGCGATAGCGGGGACCCGGCGCATCCTCGAAAGCCGCGAGCAGCCGACCCCCACTTACAATGGCGCCCCGTGGCCGTGGGCTACCTATACAAACCACAGGGCTCTGCGCTTGAGAGACATTTCCCTCGTTTCCGGGGTGGGTCCGCGCATGAAGCAAAAGCTCGCCGCTCGGGGTTTTCGAAAGATATGGGATCTTTCCTCGGCTGCTCCCGAATCGCTCCACGGCATCCCCGGCCTGGGTCGGACCACCGCCGAAAAGCTTATTGTCAATGCCCGCGCAATTCATAAAGGAAAAAGGATCCTTCTGGACCGATCGGCATTGGGTTTCAAGGAGTCCTCCACAGAACTCTTCCTCGATCTGGAGGGCACCGATCCTTCTGGAGAAGCAGAAGGTCTGGAACCCGTTGACTACCTGATCGGGCTGGTGATTGCAGAAGGGGGAAGCATCTGTTATCGGCCATTTCTGGCCTGGCGTATTGACGAGGAGCGGCGGATGTTTCACGAGTTCATCGACTTCACTGCAAACCTGGAAGAATTCGTCATCTACCACTGGCATCACTACGAGCGTACGCACCTGAAGAAGCTGGCCGAGCGACATGGGTTCAGCGCAGTGGTCAGCGAAAAGATCATCCCTCGAATGGTCGATCTGCACCGCGTTGCCACCCAGGCCTTCGCCTTCCCCACCCCGGGAAACGGTCTCAAGGACATCGCGAAGCATCTCGGCTTCCGCTGGCGTCACGAAGACGTGAACGCCCTCGATGCGATCGCCTGGTACCTCCGGTTCCAAAAAGATCCGGACACGTGGAGGATCAAACTTAGCGCCGTTATCGATTACAATGAGGACGACTGCATGGCCACGAAATTCGTCAAGGACTGGCTTGCCTCAAGATCGGAATCGGCAGTCGAAAATGAGGGATCGGACGGTTGACGGAATTTCACTTTGCCTGCCCGCCCGCATATGGTAGGGTACGGGACCATCTGATGACTGCGGGATTTGCGGAATGCTTCACACGCAATCGATTCAAAGGGCGTCACGATTCCTCAGATCCGTTGCCGGGGTTTGTTGAGCGTGGAAAGATCGTTTAGCAGGGTTCTCTTTGTCCCTTTGATCGCGGCCATCGGGATTTTTCTCATCGTTCACTTCAACGTTTTCTCCTTCTTCCTGGACCGGGAGCGACTGTCGGAGCTCCTGACGTCCTATGGCCCCCTGTCGGTCGTCATTTTCATCTCTCTTCAGATGGTACAGGTCATCGTTTCCCCTCTGCCCGGTGATGTAACGGGACTCCTCGGGGGATACCTGTACGGGGCATTTCTGGGAACCGTCTACTCCACAATCGGGCTGAGCGTCGGATCCTGGATCGCTTTTCTGTTGGCCCGTTCGCTCGGATTGCCTTTCGTCGAAAAAATCATCCGGCCGGCGACGATCCGGAAATACGACCATTTCCTCGAACACCAGGGCCGGGTCATTACTTTTATCTTCTTTCTGATCCCGGGATTCCCCAAGGACACGCTTTGCTACATCCTGGGACTCTCCCATATGCGGACCCGGGATTTCCTTGTCATCTCCACGGCAGGGCGTCTCCTGGGAACCATCATCCTGTCGATCCAGGGCAGCTCGCTGCGCGAAGACCATGATGTGATCTTCTTCATCCTGCTCGGCGTGACGGTGCTGATCATCCTTTGGGGGTATTTTCACATCGGTCGGTGGCTGAAATCCGTGCTGAGGACAAAACGGGAGGAATCACGCCCTGCCCTTTCCCCGCCTCCGGACAGGTCCGAGGGGGTGCCGAAGCCGCCGGATAACGGCAGTGAAGGCAAGCAGCGTTGACAGGACCTTCATGATCTTCAGTCCCGGTTCGATGACTTCGGTTTCGAGAGCGTTGATCGTGAAGCGGATGTCCCTGCTGATGCCTTCGAATCCTTCGGCCGTCACAGAAGCCTTCCTGGACAGCATTTGGATGGACGACGTCAGAACGGATGCGTCGTGACGGATCTTGCCGACGTTTTGACGGATCGCGGGCAGGTGCCTCTCCGCTGCCGCGGAGAGCTCCGTGACATTCCGAAACGTCCTTCGAACATCCATCAGGGTCAATCCAGCTACTACGCCAAGCGCCAGCAGCGCCGCCGCCGCCAGCGTAGCGCTTATCTCCCACGAAATGGGCATAGGCCTCCTCGATCAAACCCTCTCGGCGCCACGGGATCCCCGTTTTTATGCCTTGATCTTTCCGGCCAGTTCGTCGGCCTTCTTTCGGGCGGTTGACTCCAGTTCGTGAAGCCGGTTGATCAGCGTGTCCGACGAGCGCCTGGCCTTGTCGTACAGAACATCGTACTCGTCCTGGATCTTGTCGGCGAAATCCTTTGCCTTCTCGGTCAGCTCCTGTCTCGTTTCCGCTCCGCTCTTCGGCGCGATCAGCAGCCCGACCACCACACCGACCAATCCTCCGATGAGGGCACCGGCCAGGATCCCTTTCGCAAAATCGTCTCTATCGCTCATCTTGTCCTCCCGGAATGTTTGTGATTTCTTCCTTGAGTCTTCAACCACTCCAGGAAAGACCCCGGAGGGGTGCGTCGGTGCAGGGTTTTCAGGGCCGCATGGATTCCAGCATCACCCGGACACGCTTCACAACACCGGCAAAGGTCGTCAGCGCATGGGATATCCGGCTGCGGGTACTGCCCTTGAGCCGGTCGTCAAAATGTCCGAGCCCCCCGCGGAACCGTTCAACGCCCTTGGAGACGTCCTCCACGCGGCTCCTCACCATTTCGACGGATTTCCCGAGTGTCGACGTCAGGCGATCCACATTCTCGAGCACCGAAGGCAGGGACCGGTTGATCGTCTCTTCGACGGTCACCCGAACGGTGGAGACGCTCTGCCGGATGTTCTCCGTAATCGAATCCAGATTCTTGAGGATCTGGGGCAGATTCTGGTTCAATGTCGTCACGGTCGCATCCAGATTCTGGATCGTGCGCCTCAACTGCAGGAGCACGGGAATAGTGAATGCCACGAGGACCACCACGGCAAGGCAAAGGACGAAAAGGGTCGTTTCCCAGTTCATAGGCTTCCTTCTCCTCGTTTAGGACTGCGAGGCCGAACCTCCGCCCATTTCCTGGGCCTTCTTCTCCGCCCGGGCTTCCACGTCTTTCAACTTCTTGAGCAGATTTTCATAGGCGCTCTTGCTTTTCTCGAAAGCAACCTCGTATTCTTCCTTGAGCTTCCCGGCAACGTCCTTTGCCTTGTCCGACAGCTCGTCACGCGTCTCCCTTCCGCTTTTCGGTGCATACAGCATCCCGACGATGACTCCAACAAGCCCACCGATCAAAAGGCCCTTGACCCAATCGCCACAATGGTTATCAGACATAACGACACCTCCTTTACAGAAATGGTTTTTACTGGCAATATGTCTACCTAAAAGTATAAAAGCATCACAATACGGAGTCAACGACGAAAACGAGGCAACAGACGCCTCAGGCTTGCAAAGAGGATGCCCATGGCCAAAGAACGAGTCACGAAACGTCAGAAAGACATCTCCCGGGTGCTGCGGGAGCAGAAGAAGATGCGCAAAGCGGAAACCCACCGTCCGCACAAAAAGAAATAAGAAAAGGGAGAAAGACGGAATGGATCGAAAAACCCTGTTCTTCTGGTTAACGATGCTGGTCATCTTTTGTAACGGCTGCGCCGTAACCGTCCCCCTGTTGCCGAGGACAGAGCCCCTGCAGGAGCGCGTCGTCGAGGGAGAAGGCGACCGGAAGATCCTTCTGCTGGACGTCAGCGGAGTGATTTCGGATGAAAAGAAACGTTCTCTCGGGTTCCGGGAGGAGCCTTCCCCGGTCGATCTGATCCGCGAATCACTGAAAAAAGCGGCCGGTGACAAGAAGATCGCGGCCCTGATTGTTCGAATCAATTCGCCCGGGGGCACCGTGACGGCCAGCGACATCCTTCACCATGAAATCCTCGAGTACAAGAAGAAAACCGGCGTCCGGGTTGTCGCGTGCATGTTGGATGTGGCGGCCTCCGGCGGCTATTACGTGGCAACGGCGGCCGACGAGATTGTTGCCCACCCCACATCGATCACGGGGAGCATCGGTGTCATTGCCATGAAGTTCAACGTCCAGGGACTCTTCGAGAAGATCGGTGTGGAATCTCAAGCGATCAAGTCCGGGGAGATGAAAGACCTCATGTCCCCGTTCAGGCCGGCCACGCCGGAAGAGATAAAGATCATGCAGACGATCATTGATCAGTTCAACGGTCGCTTCATCGATGTGATCGTCGATGGCCGAAAAGCGCTTACCCGCGAGGCCATTGTGAAGCTGGCCGACGGACGGGTCTACACAGCCTCTCAGGCCCTTGATCTCAAGCTGGTGGACCGCATGGGATACCTGGACACCACCCTCGAACGGGTCAAGAGCTCCCTCAACCTGGAAAAAGCATCGGTCATCATCTATTACCGCCCGGGTTCTTACAAGGGATCGATTTACTCGGAAGCCGGCGGCAACACCACAGTCGTCAACATCTTGCCTCAGGATCTCGAGGGTCTGATGCCGAGGGGGGTTCAGTTCATGTACCTGTGGGCACCTTGAAAGACAGGGTTCAGGGGACAGGGTATAGGGTTCAGGGCTGAGAAAGAAACGCAAACGACTGACAGAGGGGTGCCTTGCATCTGACCCTTCCTGACCAGCCTGAAGGATGGAGGCGGTCAGTCAAACCTGCAAGCTCATTAGGTCTGCTGGATACGGATAAGGCGCATCAGGTACTTCCTGGACTGCTTAGCATCGCGATCTTAGTATGGGTAGTACATATCTATCGTTAATCTGTACTGCAAGGGTGGATCGAGCAGACCCCACCTTTAGCACAAGCGCACAACGGCATACCCTTCATACATATAGCATCCATTACCATCCTCTGGAAGAGCATCTTTGTTGAGTTGCTCCTGCTCCATTCCCTGATGCTGGTCTAAGCATTTTCGTCGGGAAGCATCGGGAACTTGCCTATAGCATCTGCCTCTTTTTCTTTTAAAATCGAATCAGCACCGATGACGCCGTTCAATGGCCGCAGTTCCTTGTGGCTTTGCATCTCTGAGAAAAAGAGAGGGAGAAGGTATTCCACCGCAGATAAGGGGAATTTGTGGTCAGCACGACGGCAGAAAGGGCTCATCTCGAATCACGGTTTGTGCTTGTACTCAATGTGTTGTTCGCTCTGATGGCTGCACCTGGAGCTATTCGTACCGAGGATGAGAAGAGCACTGTCCCGCTGAGGAAACCATTGTTCTCAGAATTAGGGGTCATCGTCGGATACGGGATTCGGGATTGGTATCGGGATTCAGTACTCCTACCCCCTCATAAAGTACCTTTCGCCCTATATTCTTGGAGTTACTGGCCCCCAGTATATTTCTGCTGACACGGCACGGCAAGCCAACGGATTCAACTTTGCCAGTGCGGTCGGTGCCGGAGTATACATCCCGCTCGCAGGGACTATGTTTCTCAATCTGGGCTATCGGTATCGGCATGTATCCAATGCGAATCTCAAGCAGCCAAACGGCGGGATCAACAGTCAGTTTGGTATCGTGAGACTATCTTTTTTCTTCTGATGCTCATGGCATTCAATCAGGCCGAGAACATCAGCATGGCATCTGGAATGAGTTACAGGGCTGAGCTGACATCATCACACCACGTCGTCGTTGTCGGAGGGGGATTCGGAGGACTCCATGCGGCGAGGGCCCTTGCAAAGGCTCCTGTGAGCGTCACGCTCGTGGACCGGCGCAATTTCCATCTCTTTCAGCCGCTTCTCTACCAGGTGGCCACGGGTATGCTCAGCCCGGGCGAAATCACAGCGCCGCTGCGACATATACTCAGAAAACAAAAGAACGTACAGGTCCTTCTCGGGGAGGTGGTCGACTTTGAGCCGACGAACAGACGCGTTATCCTGGCCGATGGGGCGATCGAGTACGACACGCTTATCGTCGCGGCGGGGATGAAGAACCACTATTACGGCAACGACACATGGGAGAAGGCGGCGCCGGGACTGAAAAGCATCGAGGACAGCGGTCTGATGCGCCAGAAAATCTTCTTTGCCTTCGAGGTGGCTGAACGGGAACCGGACCCTGAGAAGCGCCGTGCGTGGCTCACCTTCGTGATCGTCGGCAGCGGCCCTACGGGCGTCGAACTGACGGGAATGGTGGCCGAGATTGCCCGGGAAACTCTTAAGGAGGACTTCCGCTCTATCAATCCCGGGGAATCGGAGATCATCCTCGTGGACGCGGCGGACAGGATGCTTCCCGCTTTCCCCCCCGCGCTGTCGGAACATGCCCGCTCGGCACTGTCCAGGCTTGGGGTGCATGTGCGCACCGGCGTGAAAGTCACGGCCATCGATGAGAGGGGGATCAGCCTGGAGGGGCCTGGGGGCGCTGAACGGATTGCCGCCCGCACGGTGCTCTGGGCGGCCGGGGTCGCAGCTTCGCCCCTGGGAAAGATATTGGCGGAAAAAACCGGGGCCTATGTGGACCGCATGGGACGGGTGATCGTGAACCCCGATCTCACCGTGCCCGGCTATCCGGGGATCTTTGTCATCGGCGATCTGATGCATCTGCCTGGCAGGGACGGAAGCCCTCTGCCAGGCCTTGCCCCCGTGGCCACGCAGCAGGGACGCTACGCAGCAAGAGCGATTGTAAGGAAACTACGCGGCGAACCCTCCCAGGCTCCTTTCTCCTACTTCGACAAGGGGACCATGGCCGTCATCGGGCGGTACGAGGCCGTGGCCAACATCGGCCATTTCCAGTTCGGGGGGATCATGGCGTGGCTCATGTGGCTCTTCATCCACCTCTTGCTGCTGATCAATTTCGAGAGCCGCTTAGTCGTGCTTGTCCGCTGGGCCTTTTCCTACTTCACCTACGGCCGCGGCTCGAGGGTGCTACTTGCCCTCGAGGCAGTGCGCCTGCCTATCACCGGAGATGAACCGAGCGAGTTGAAGCCAGGAGTAGAACAGGGCATCGATTCGATAGATAAGAAATGAATGCCGGGGATGGAGAGAAAGCGCATGACGAACTGAGGGTCGAGAAAGTTGTCCTCCTCGATGACGACTCGGCCTCTCGGGGGTTATCCCGGAATGATCTGCCGTTCCCGTAGGCGTACTCAAAGAGCTTCTTGTAGGTATCGAAGCCGATCCCGTACATGGAGACGATCGTTCTGGCCGCATTCTTTCCCTGTTCAGGCACACCGATGGCCCGGTCGATGAAAAGATTCATCATCTTCTCCGCCTGCTCTTCGAGCCGCTCGATGTTTTCGAGTGCGCTCTTGTACGAACCACGATTGAAATCCTCCATCCGCTTGAATAGTTCATTGGGCTGCATCATTGACGGCGAAGCAGAAGTGAGCATCTCGGGCAAGCCGCTGAGGGCCAAGGAGGGCGATATGGTGATCATGCCGGCCAACGAACCTCACGCATTGAAGGCACTCAGCCCGTTCAAGATGCTGCTAGTCATGATCCGGGCGTAAGAAACACTTACGAAAGCCAGGCTTCTCAGGAAAAGGAAGGAGGGAGAAGCATGAAAGATGATCAGGCACACGCGGAGAAGCTGTCTCCCTGGTGGAGAAGAACCGTCATCCTAGTCCTGGCCGTTGGATTCACCGTGCTGATCTGGCTCTCGATGAACAGCTACCGGGAGGCGCCGCCCATCCCCGGCAAGATCGTGGGGACGGCCGGCAATCTTCTTTTCACCTGTGACGACATCCTGGCGGGACAGCAGGTATTCCTCAAGTATGGCCTGATGGAAAACGGCACCATCTGGGGCCATGGCGCATACCTTGGGCCGGACTTCTCGGCCGAATACCTGCATACGCTCGCCGTCGATACGAGAGAGTACCTTTCGCAGCAGGACTATCGCCGCGGATTCCCGGAGCTCAAAGAGGACGAGCAAGTCGCCGTCAAAGCCAGGCTGCAGGAGATCGTGAAAGAGAACCGCTTCGATCCGAAGACGGATACCCTGCTCTTTACCAAGGCAGAGGAGGAATCCTACCGGCACCAGATCGGAAAATGGACGGACTATTTTTCCGATCCCGTGGTAAACCGCGGACTTCTGTACGGCCATATCCGCAACCCGCGAGAGATCGAAAACCTCACGGCGTTTTTTGCCTGGACCGCCTGGGCCTCCGCGGCGAACCGCCCTGGAAAGGCCTATTCCTACACCAACAACTTTCCCTACGATCCGCTCGTCGGAAACACGCTCACCACAGGCGCCATCCTGTGGAGCGCCCTCAGCCTCATCTTTCTGCTGGCGGGTACGGCTGCGGTGCTTTTTGCCTTCGGTCGATTCAACTTTCTCGGGTGGAAGGGCAAGGGGGAGCATATCCATCCCCGCATGCTCCCCGGCATGACCACTGAAAGCCAGAAGGCAACGATCAAATATTTTGTCATTGTGGCGCTCCTGTTTCTGGCCCAGACTCTTGTGGGAGGGGCAACCGCACACTACCGGGCCGACCCGGGAAGCTTCTACGGGATCGACTTTTCTCGTTTCTTTCCCAGTAACATCTTCCGCACCTGGCATCTTCAGCTTGCCATTTTCTGGATTGCCACGGCTTATATCGCCGGGGGGCTCTTTCTGTCCGTCGGTCTGGGTGGAAAAGAGCCTAAGGGACAGGCCAGGGGGGTCAACGCGCTCTTTGCGGCGCTCGTTTTTGTAGCCGTGGGGAGTCTTCTGGGGGAGATGCTGGGAGTTTTTCAGATTTTGGGCGACTTGTGGTTCTGGTTCGGGCACCAGGGATGGGAATACCTGGACCTGGGGCGGGCCTGGCAGGTTCTTCTGGTTGTCGGCTTCATGCTTTGGCTCTTCCTCGTCATTCGCGGGGTGGGCTCGGCTAGGAAAGACCCGCAGGAAGGGGAGCTTTCCACCCTCTTCATCCTCACGGCGGCCGCCATCCCTTTCCTGTATCTTCCCGCAATGTTCTTCGGCAGCACCACCCATTACACAGCAGTTGATGTATGGCGGTTCTGGATCATCCATCTCTGGGTCGAGGGATTTTTCGAATTGTTCGTCACAACCATGATCGCGGTGCTGTTCTACCGGCTGGGAATGGTCTCCCTTCAGACGGCGACCCGCGTCATTTACCTGGATGCAATCCTTTTCCTGGGAAGCGGCATCATCGGGACGGGCCATCACTGGTACTGGACGGGACAGACCAACGTGACTGTCGCACTGTCCGCGATGTTTTCTGCTCTGGAGGTTGTTCCCCTGACGCTCCTCACCCTGGATGCGTGGGACTTCATCAAGCTGTCGCGATCGCAATGCGATGTCTGCGGTAAGGAAATCTCCATCCCTCATCGCTGGACGTTCTACTTCATGATGGCCGTCGGATTCTGGAATTTCGTCGGCGCCGGCATCTTCGGCTTTCTCATCAATCTGCCTGTCGTCAGCTATTTCGAGGTCGGCACGATCCTGACGCCGAATCACGGCCACGCGGCGATGATGGGGGTGTTCGGGATGTTCGCGCTCTCCTTCATCGTTTTTTCCATCCGGCAGGTCCTGAAGGACGAAGAATGGTCAGGGATTGAAAAGTACATCCGGGCCTCATTCTGGAGCCTCAACATCGGCCTTGCCCTCATGGTGGTCATGAATCTGTTTCCCGCAGGCGTCCTCCAGCTTCTCGACGTGCTCGAGAATGGCTATTGGCACGCGCGGGGTCCGGAATTTATGAACCTGGGAATCAGCCGTCTGATGGAATGGCTCCGGATGCCGGCGGATCTCATCTTCATCATCGGCGGGGTAGTGCCCATGGTGATCGCATCCGTGAAGGCTTACGGGATTATTAGAAAAAAATGATGAAAGCGAAGAAATCGAGAACTTCCGGCAGGCGCCGGTAAACATATCGAAACACGCGGGAGGAGAAGCAAATCATGAAAGCAACGGAAATCCTCATGGAAGAGCATCGCGTGATTGAAGGGGTCTTGACCTCGCTCGAGACGGCTGCGAAACGACTTTCGAAAGGCGAGGCGGTTCCGGCCGGCATCTTCCTGAAGGCGGCTGACTTCATCAAGGGATTCGCCGACGGATGTCACCACAAGAAAGAAGAAGGGGTTCTCTTCCCCGCCCTCATCGCAAACGGGATGCCGAAAGATTCGGGACCGGTGGCTGTCATGCTGGCCGAGCACGAAGAAGGCCGACGCCTGACACGAGCGATGCGAGTCGGCTCAGAACGAATTCAGGGAGGTGACAATACCGCTCATTCCCAGGTTATCGAAAATGCGCTCGGCTACGTGATGCTGTTGCGACAGCACATCATGAAGGAAGATAATGTGCTCTTTCCAATGGCCGATAAGGTCATCCCCGTCGAACAGCACGAAAAGATAACAGAGGCGTTTGACCATATTGAGCATGAGGAGACGGGAGAGGGCATTCACGCGAAGTATCTTGGGATTGCGGAAGAGTTAGAGAAAGCCGTCACGGCATGAGAGGGGAGATTCGATGAGCACGATCCCCGAAAATCCCGTTTGCTCTGATCGTCCCGTAGAATTGAATGAACAATTTTACAGAGAGAATGTCAAATGCGAAAAGGAGGTATCACATGAATAAGCGCTCATACTTTGCGTTGACTGTAGCACTCATCGCATTGATCATCTGCGCGGGTTCTGTCAGGGCCGAAGACATGATGAAA
>DATJPI010000112.1:0-2201 GCA_035506495.1 Syntrophales bacterium | reverse complement strand
CACCCGCCAGCCGGGTGAAAATCGCGTGTATTATAACAGCAACCCCTCATCTTGCAAGCGCGAATCTGGATTTGAGGAATGTCCGACGGTCATCTTCGGAACAGGCCGCCGCAACACGGGCGTGGGCTTGCATCGGGCGATACAGCGAAAGCCGTGCAATGATAATTTCATTGACAAAGGAAAGGGTTTGTGCCAGTTACGCGACTTGACGAATCGTTCCAGGGCCTTCCCGAGGTAGCGTTTCGGAGAGACTGGAGAGGGAGTCTTTTTATCACCGTGATACCGGATCTCTTGGGGCACATCAACTTCACCTGGGACTTCGTCACCGCCTTCCTGAGCATTGTTCTGATCGATCTCATTCTCGCGGGCGACAATGCCGTGGTCATTGCCATGGCGGTGCGCTCCCTGCCACGCAAGCAGCGGCGGAAGGGGATTGCGGTCGGTGCGGCCGCTGCTGTGATCCTCCGGGTCATCATCACGTTCTTCGCCGCCAAGCTTCTGCAGATCGGCTACGTCAAGCTGATCGGGGGCGCCTTGATCCTCTGGATCGCCGTCAAGCTCTTCGTCGAGGGGGCACCGGAAGAAGAAGGCCAGCGGGAGGCAAAGACCCTCTGGCAGGCCATGTGGATCATCGTCGTGGCCGATCTGACCATGTCGCTGGATAACATCCTGGCCGTGGCCGGCGCTTCAAAGGGAAATCCGTTACTCCTCATCTTCGGCCTGGGATTGAGCATTCCCTTCGTCGTCTTCACGAGCAATCTTCTTTCCATGCTGATGGACAAGTACCCCATCATCATCTATATGGGTGCTGCGATCCTGGGGAAAGTCGGTGCGGAGATGATCTTCACGGACCCGGTGATTGTGGAGTATTTCAACCCCTCTGTGATCTTCCTTTACACCCTGGAGGTCCTCTTCGCCGTCGGGGTCATCGCCGTCGGAAAACTCTGGGTACGCTGGCAGATTTCCTCGAAAAGCTGATTCGGCCACAATTTCTAAAACCCTCACCGACAGGGCTGCAAAACTTCATCAGGAACAAGGTTCAGACCTCATGGCCATTCTGACCATATCGAGAGAATTCCGAAGCGGAGGACAGGAAGTCGGAACGGCTGCCGCAGAGCGCATGAAATACGACTACGTGGGCAAGGAACGGATCCTGGCCGACCTCCGTGGCCAGGGCGAGCGCTGGATCACTCTGCTCAACGAGGTCGATGAAGACCGGCCGACGATCTGGGACCGTTTCGACTGGGAATACCAAGGACTTTTGGCGCTCATGGAATCCTATATCTACGATCGCGCCATGGATGACCACGTCGTTCTCGTGGGTCGCGGTGCAAACTTCCTGCTCCAGGGGATTCCCCACGCCCTGCATGTCCGGCTTACAGCCCCCCTCGAACAACGACTCGCGCGGGTGATGAAGAAGGACAACGTGGACCGGAAAAACGCGATGCTGCTCATCGAGAAGATGGACAACGACAGGGCGTCGTTCATCCGTTCGACCTTTCACCGGGACTGGTATGACCTGACCTGGTACGATATGGTGTTCAACACCGCCGTCCAGACCTTCGAGGAAATAACGGAAATCGTCTGCAACGCCCTGGAGGAGAAAACCCGTCAACTCACCCTGGAAGGCTGGGAATTGCTCCGCGGGCGCATGCTGGCGGCCCGGATCAAGGCCCACATTGCGACGAATCCCCGGATCAGGATCCCGACGCTCAAGATCTTCTTCGACGGCAGGGCCATCCGCATCCAGGGGGTGGTCCGGCGCCTCGGCGATTTGAGGACTGTCGGCGAAATCGTGACCGTCTCGGCCCAAGGGACACCGGTGAGGAACGAACTGCGCTACGGCATATGAGGCTCGAGGAACGAGCAGCGTGGACCGAGAGAAACAAGTAAGCAAAGAACAAAAAAGGCGCCGCACTCGGCGCCTTTTTTGTTCAGAGGACCCACCTTATTTTACGGGTGGCACAAACGGAATGGTCAGCGCGAAGTACCAGCACAGGAAGAACACGAGCGGGATGTGGATGAACATTTGGAGAACGGAATACCCGACGAGATCCCTCGCCTTCATGTGCAGCAATCCCAGCAGCGGCAGCATCCAGAAGGGGTTAAGCAAATTCGGGATGGCCTCCGCTGCGTTGTATATCTGTACCACCCAGCCCAAGTTGACCCCCTGCTGAATGGCAGCCTGCAGCACGTAGGGC
>DATJPI010000111.1:0-3778 GCA_035506495.1 Syntrophales bacterium | reverse complement strand
GGGGATATATATCTGGATATCGTTGATGACATCACGGACATACCCCTCCTGCTTTGTCGGTATCCCGATTGTGATTTGTGGCTCGAAGGCCACCCGCCCACAGCAAAGGCCTACGGGCTTCGCGTCCAGCAGGTAGATGCTTCCACCCCTTTCTCGGATGTGGTCGCGCGCCTCGTTTGTAATGGAAATCATTGGATTTTCTTTGCCTTCTTTGAAAAAATGGCGGGTCACATAGTCCCTCACATCCCGGCCCTCCCGGGGCTCAAACCCGCTTGGAATCTGAATCAGCAACGCCGTCCAGAACATGCACCTAATTTATGCCAACCTGGGGAGGATGTAAAGCGGAAAAAGGCCGGAAGAATCTGTTTGACATTGAATGGGCAAGCGACTAAAAAGATTGAACAGGTGTTCAGGACTGTATACAAAATTTATAGCGGCGGGTCGTAAGGAATTCTCTAAATCACGATCGGTCATTGAAAGAAGGAGGCGCGTATGAGTGCAATTTATCTGATGCTCATATCCTTGTGTGTATTTGCTCTCGCCTATCGGTACTACGGGGCGTTCATCGGCGCAAAAGTGCTGATGCTCGACGACCGGAATATCACCCCGTCCGTGTCCTGCAACGACGGGCGTGACTACGTACCGACAAACAAGTGGGTCGTCTTCGGGCATCACTTCGCGGCAATCGCGGGCGCGGGCCCTCTCATCGGTCCCACCCTGGCCGCTCAGTATGGCTGGGGCCCTGGTTTCTTCTGGATTCTGCTCGGTTCCGTTTTTGCGGGCTGCGTCCATGACATGATCGTTCTCTTCGGCTCGGTCCGCCACAAGGGCCAGTCTCTTGCCGTCATCGCCAAGAAGGACGTCGGCAAGGTCACAGGCCTGACGACGGCCTTCGTCGTTCTCTTCATCATCATCGTGGCCCTGGCGGGTCTTGCCGTTGCGGTCGTAAACGCCCTTTACAATAATCCCTGGGGCGTTTTCACCATCGCCATGACGATCCCCATCGCCATGATCGTAGGCGTCTACATGTTCAAGATCAAACCCGGCGCCATCCTCTCGGGGTCGATTGTCGGTGTCATCGCGGTGTGTGCCGCCGTCTTCCTGGGCGCCCCTTTTGCCGAGTCCAGCTTTGCCAGCTGGCTCAGTTTTGATAAGCAGACCCTCTCTGTCCTGCTGCCCCTGTACGGGTTCTGCGCGGCAGCTCTTCCCGTTTGGCTGCTCCTGGCACCGAGGGATTACCTCAGCACCTACATGAAAATCGGCGTCGTCGCGGCCCTGGCCATCGGACTCTTCTTTGTGAATCCCATGGTGAAGATGCCCTTCACCACGGATTTCATCAATGGCGGCGGCCCCATCATACCGGGACCGGTCTGGCCCTATGTGTTTATCACGATTGCCTGCGGAGCCATTTCCGGTTTCCACGCCCTCATCGGCTCCGGCACGACGCCCAAGCTGATTGAGAAGGAAACACAGATCGTAATGGTGGGTTACGGAGCCATGCTGACAGAGGCCTTCGTCGGCATGATGGCCCTGCTCGCGGCTGTGACTCTCGTTCCCAATGATTATTTTGCAATCAACTGCGCACCTGCAGTCTTTGCGAAACTGAACATGCCCGTCGTCGATCTGCCCGAACTCAGTTCTCTCGTCGGTCTCAATGTCGCCGGCCGTCCCGGCGGAGCCATTTCCCTGGCCGTCGGCATGGCACACGTCTTCGCCAATATCGGCGAAGGGCTGCGGCACACGATGAAGTACTGGTTCCAGTTCATCATCATGTTCGAAGCCCTCTTCATTCTCACGACGATCGATGCGGGGACCCGAGTGGCCCGATACATCCTCCAGGACCTCCTGGGCTACGTCTGGGAGCCCATCAAGAGGACCGACTGGATGCCCGGTGTCATCGCTACGAGCGCCGCTGTTTCCTTTGCCTGGGGGTACATCCTCTACACAGGCGACATCTCCACGATCTGGCCCATGTTCGGCGTGACGAACCAGACGCTGGGTTCACTGGCCCTGGCCATTGGCACAACGCTGATTCTCCGGATCGGGACAAAGAAAATTTACGCCTTGATCACGGCGGTTCCGTGCATCTTCGTGGCCGTGACGACTTTTGCGGCGGGGATCATGAACATCCAGCTCTATGTGGCCCGGAACATGGTGCTCAACACGATCATGAGCGTCGTCATTCTCGTCCTTGTGGCGATCATCATCGTGGACAACGTCCGGGTGTGGATTGGTCTTCTGAAGACAGAAAAACCCGTCGGAATGAACACCGAGCGGGAAATCATTTACTGCCCGATCGTTCCGGCTGATCATGCTCCTGACGATAAGACCTTGGCATAAGCCGGGCTGTAATGGCTTCAAAAAGGGAGGATCGCTCGATCCTCCCTTTTTTATTCAGGAAAATGCCGGGCTGCCCTTGATTTCTTCTGCGACATGATTAAATTTGTGTTGCAAGGGGCCGGTTTATCTGGTAAACGCAGGCGTCTTTTGGCATGAATTGTGTATTTATAACGAGGCCAGATTTTTATTATTGCCATTAGCACAGGGAGTCGCAACGTGGCAAAGGTTCAAGCCCTCACTGCAAAAGAGCTGAAGCAGATCAAGGCTCTTCTGCAGTCCAAAATCAATGAACTCATGGCAGAAGCCGGGAAAACCGTCATTGATATGGCGGGGCAGGAGGAGAAACTTCCCGATCTCAACGACAGGGCCTCCCAGGAATCGGAGCTCAACCTCGAGATCCGCATGCGGGAACGGGAGCGCAAGCTGATCGTGAAGATGAAAGAGGCCATCGATCGCATCGACTCGGGAACTTACGGTATCTGCGATGAGTGCGGCGAACCCATCGGGGCCAAGCGCCTGATGGCCAGGCCTGTGACGACCTACTGCATCGAGTGCAAGACGCGCGAGGAAAAGCGCCAGAAGATGCAGGGAAAGACACCGGAGTTAGCACCGGCATTCTTTGGAGACTAAGAAAGGGTCAAGGGTATAGGGTACAGGCAAGAGAAAAAAAAGGATCGGGGATTTATTCCTCGATCCTTTTCTTTTACCCTAAACCCTTTACCCTGAACCCTTAACCCTGGCTTGGAATCTTCCCCTCGAGCAATACGCTGATCTCCCGATCGATCCTTTCACCCATGACTTTGATCTCCTCAGCATCGCCCGAAATGAAGCGCAGAAGATCGGTGCGGTTCAAGCGGCGGGCAAGCTGCATGAAAATCGGACACACACCCAGGATCATGGCCGTGGCAACTCGTTCTGTCCAGACCTCACCGGAAGCAAGGGGGGGAATCCCCCCGCCGAAAATACGATATGTCCGGGTGTCGATGTCGGGGGTCGAAGGGTAGTCCTCCTCGTCTATGGACGCCCCGGTCGTGGCAAGCTTGTCAATGGCGTTGATCGACTCCCTCAGTGGCCGGTCCTCGCGGAGGCCATAACCGGCGGCCCGGGGATCAAGTCCCAGCTCGAGACACCTATGGAGAAGCGGAAGGGCATCATTGGACTTGAGCGATAGAGAGGCCCAGCCGCTGTGATCCATGAGCAGCAGACCTTCTTTTTCCGTGCCGTCTCCGGGTTTCCTGAAGCCTGCGTAGGTCATGCAGGGGCAGGGGCAATGATAGCAGGCCCTGTTTCTCCCGATTTTTCCCCGGAGTATTTTTGCCGTTTCTTCACCGTCCGGAAGTCTCCTCACAACGGGAATAAACCCCTTGCTTGCACGGGCACCGGAGTCCTGAAGCATCTTTTCCACGGCCTTGGCGAGCGTCGGGTGATCCTCGCGGAT
>DATJPI010000110.1:0-10211 GCA_035506495.1 Syntrophales bacterium | reverse complement strand
AGACGGAGCTCCGTTTGCGTGATTTGATATCGGGAGGCACGGGAAAGCTCCTCCAGAAACAGGTATTCCAGGGCCATGATGGGCTCGGGGCATGCCATCCGCGTCGATCCCGTCCGCCAGATTCGTACGACATCCGGTGACCCCTCCAGGAATCCCCAACCCCCGAAATAACGGTTGCACCCGCCGGATCCGCTGATCTTGCCGTCGGCCCCAAAAACGATAAAGATGGATGGCTCGGCAGGAATAACGGTTTCCGAACCAATGGGCCCGTAACCCTGGAGATCCCAGCGGCCTTCCATTGTTACCGGGGGAGCCGCCGGCTCCCGCACGAGAACTTGCTGCGTCTTGGTACAGCTGGTCAGGGCCATAGAGATCACAAGAATTCCCAGGATCCAAATCTCTCGTCGCCCCAAAGGCATCCTGTCTTTCTCCATGTCTCCTCCGTGACGATGCATTTGCTGTCCACTGTAACGGTTTCTGCAAGAGGATTCAATCATGAAATCACTTTTCCTGCCTGCGAAGGGCCGCAAATCCCGATGCGTCAGAAAAAAGGCAGAAATCTCACCCGACATGTGATAGAAAATCCGGAACAGTTCCCGCTCCCGGGAGCTTTGCGCCCCCAGGGAGGGGCAAAATGACTCGATCCTCTGCACGGATGGAAAATGGTTCGATGACCCGCTACAGGGACGTTTTTCTTCTCATTGCATTTTTTACGGCAATCCGGATCGTTGTTGCTCCCACGTTCGGTCTCGGTGTGGACGAGGCCCACTATATCCTCTATGCCGTCAATCTGGATCTCAGCTACGTCGACCACCCGCCTCTGGTTGGCTGGGTACATGCCCCCTTCTATCTGCTTTTCGGCTCCTCCGAGCTTTTCGTGAGACTGCCGGCGATCCTCCTGTTCGCCCTGACATCTTTTCTTGCCTACCTTTTCACGATGGAGATCTCCGGATCGAAGAGGACTTCTCTCGTGGCCGTCCTTGCGCTCAATAGCTCCTTTCTCTTCAACGCGATGGCACTGATGCTCCTGCCGGAATCCCTCCTACTGGTGCTGATCTTTCCCTTAATCTCCGTGATCCGGAACATGGAAGAGAAAGGGGATCTGAAATCCTTTGTCTTTCTGGGTCTGATCCTGGGTCTCTGTGGATTGGCGAAATATACTTCGATCATCCTGGTTCCCTCCATCCTCGTGTACTTTGTGTTCCGGAAACGATGGGATCTGATCTTTTCGGCCTATACCGCCGTCTCCGTGGCGGTTGCCCTCCTTTTCATTTCCCCTGTGCTGTACTGGAACCTGCAGAACGATTACCTCAGCTTCCGCTACCAATGGTCCCACGTGATGGGCCCGTCGCACTTGAAAGTCCTCTCCTTTTTGTCTTCTGTGGGAGCCCAGGCGGGCGCCTTCAGCCCCTTCCTGTTCGGGATCGCCCTGTACGGTTTCTACAAGGGGTTCCGATCCCAAGACGAACGAATCTGGCTGTCGATCCTCTTCGGCGGATCGGTTCTGGCCTTTTCCCTCTACGTATCGCTCTACGATCTGTCCCTACCGCACTGGGCGAGCCTCTTCTATCTGCTTTTCATTCCAATCGGGGTTTATGAACTCAGCATCGATGGGTCCGCCAGCAGAAGAAAGGTCCTGCAGGTCAGTGTGGGGATCAGCCTGGCGATCACGCTCTTCCTCTATGCAGAGCTTGCGGCAAAATGGTTCGTCTTCCCCGATTACAACTCCCCCTTCCGGGATATCTACGGCTTCGACTCCATCGCCAAAGAGGCCGATGCGCTCTTGAAGGAAGACCCGGTCGCCCGAAAAGCACTGGCCGTGACCGATTGGACACTGGCCAGTCGTCTGATCTACTATTCCCTGCCCTACGGCAACAAGGTGTTCGTCGTCGATGACAGGACGGATCAGTTTGATTACTGGGAGAAGGAAGTCCCACTGGGGTACGATCTGTTGTTCGTGGAGGCGAACCCCCACAGCGAGGACAAGAATTACGGCCAGCGTTTCCAATGTGACGAGATGGACCTTGCCCGCACGCTCGAGATTACCCTCAACGGAGCGAAAGTGAACCGGATCGAGTTTTACCGGTGCAAGAATTATCAGGGGGAGAAGCGTGGGAACCACTGATGTGAAACTTTGCGTCTCCTTTGCGGCTGTGATCCTCTTTTCGATAGCGGGTTATTACTGGATCGACCTTCCTGTTGCGGTCTTCTGCAAAGGGATGGACCCGTGGGTCTCGAACGTCTTCGACTGGATCAGCACTTGGGGCGAATCGACGTGGTACCTTGTCGCTGCGTTCGGCCTGTTCCTTTATTTCCGGAAATTCGAGCCTCGCCCGCTGCATGCGAACCGGGCGCTCTTCGTGTTTGCCTCAGTGGCCGTCTCCGGTCTGGTGACCCTTCTCGTCAAGGCGATTTTCGGCCGTTTTCGCCCGATCCTGTATTTTACAGAGGGTCTCTACGGATTCAATTTTTTTCACCCTTCGGAGGACATGAATTCATTCCCGTCGGGTCATGCCGCCACAGCACTTTCCCTTGCCTTCGCCCTGTCGCGACTGTTCCCGAAATATCGTATCCCCTTGTTTTTCATCGGCCTGACGATTGCCCTCAGCAGGATGGTCACGACGGCGCACTTCCTGAGCGACACGGTTGCCGGGGCCTGGATCGGTGTCGCGACGGTCTGTCTGCTGCACCGGGCACTGGTTCAACGGGATAAGGCGCAATCCTGCGGGTTGAAGTCATAGAGGCTGGCGTGGGGAGGGACTCCCCGCTGGCGTGGATTCCGTATGAGAGGGACAGAAACATCCCCGAAGCAATCGACTTCAGGGATCACAAAAGAAGGGGTTTCGGCAAAGTCCGAAACCCCTTCTTTTGTTACTGGCGGGGCCGATGGGATTTGAACCCACGCCCTCCGACGTGACAGGCCGGCGTTATAACCAAACTTAACTACGACCCCGCATTTTGTCCTATTGGTAGGCGGAACAGGACTTGAACCTGTGACATCCACGGTGTAAGCGTGGCGCTCTCCCGACTGAGCTATCCGCCCGTTGAGTCGGGCGCTTAATTTACGAGAACCCTCAACCGTTGTCAAGGTCTAAAATGGCTTTCCAGCGCTCTTCAGATGCCCTTTCGAGCCCACTCAGGCGTTGATATGCCGCTCCGTCCCGACCGGTTTCTCAATCGTGATCCGTTCCTCCTGAATCTCCGGAGGGATCTCCTGCGCCGGGACCCGAGGGAGCAAGGCAACTTCGAGTACCTCGTCGATGCGCTCCACGAGCTTGAGGTTCAGATCCTTGAGGACGTTCGATGGAATGTCGACGAGATCCTTTTCGTTTTCCTTGGGGGCGATGACCATCTTGATGCCGCCGCGGTGGGCCGCCAGCAGTTTCTCCTTGAGCCCGCCGATGGGTAGCACCCTGCCCCGGAGCGTGATCTCTCCGGTCATGGCCAGATCTCCGCGAACGGGACGCTTTGTGAATGCCGAGGCGATGGAGGTCACCATAGCGATCCCCGCCGAGGGCCCGTCCTTCGGGATGGCTCCCTCGGGCACGTGGATGTGAATATCGGTTTCTTTGTAGAAGTTCTTGTCGATTCCCAGGACGTCGGCCTTCGACCGGACAATGGTGAGTGCCGCCTGCGCCGACTCCTGCATGACATCCCCTAGTTTTCCCGTCAGGATGGTCTTCCCCGTGCCGGGAAGGATCGTGGCCTCGATCGTCAGCAGCTCGCCTCCGACCTCTGTCCACGCCAGCCCCTGCGTAAGCCCCACGGAATCTTTTCCCTCGGATTCACCGAACCGAAATTTGGGGATGCCGAGATATTTCTCGATGGACTTCGAGTTGATCCGGATCTGCTTCTTGTGCCCGTTGGTCACGATTTCCCGGGCCACCTTCCGGCAGATCGATGCAATTTCCCGCTCCAGGTTCCGAACGCCGGCCTCGCGTGTGTACCGCCGGATAATATCCAGGATCGAACCGTCGGTGAACAGGATGTTCTGATCCGTCAACCCGTTGGCCTCGATCTCCTTTTTGATAAGAAACCGCTTGGCGATGTTGAGTTTCTCGGGCTCCGTGTACCCGGCGATCCGGATGACCTCCATGCGGTCCTGGAGAGGTCCAGGAATGGTCTGCAGGATGTTGGCCGTCGTGATGAACATGACGTCGGACAGATCGTAGTCCACTTCCAGATAATTGTCGTTGAAGGCGCCGTTCTGCTCGGGATCCAGGACCTCGAGCAGCGCCGAACTGGGGTCTCCCCGGAAATCGGAGCTGAGCTTGTCGATCTCGTCGAGGCACAGCACGGGATTATTGGATCCCGCTTTCTTGATGAGCTGGATGATCTTGCCGGGAAGCGCCCCGATATAGGTCCGGCGATGCCCGCGGATCTCCGCTTCGTCGCGCAGACCGCCCAGAGATAGCCGCACGAATTTCCGGTTCGTCGCCCGGGCGATAGACTTCGCGACCGAGGTCTTGCCGACACCGGGAGGGCCCACCAGGCAGAGGATGGATCCCTTGTTCTTCTTGATGAGAGACTGCACGGCGAGGTACTCGAGGATCCGCTCCTTCACCTTCTTGAGCCCGTAGTGATCCTCTTCAAGGATGGCCTCGGACTCCTTCATGGTGTGCTTGTTCTCGGTCTTCTCCTGCCAGGGCATGTCGAGAAGCCAGTCGATGTAATTCCGCACGACGGTGGCTTCCGCCGACATGGGAGACATCATCTTGAGCTTCTTGATCTCGTGTTTGACCTTCTTCTGCGCCTCCTCCGAGAGCTTCTTTCCCTTCAAGCGTTTCTCGAGCTCTTCGATCTCGCTCGAGAAATCGTCCTTGTCACCCATCTCTTTCTGGATGGCGCGCATCTGTTCGTTGAGGTAGTAGTCCTTCTGGGTCTTCTCCATCTGCTTCTTGACTCGGCGCTTAATCTTCTCTTCCAGTTCAAGGATCTCGATTTCGCCGATGATCATGGAGTAGAGCTTCTCGAGCCTCTCTGCGGCGTCTGTGATTTCCAGGAGCGCCTGCTTCTTTTCGAGCTTCACGCCCAGGTGCGAGGCGATCACGTCGGAGAGCTTCGCGGGGTTGTCGATCGCCGCGATGGTGTCGACAAGCTCCGGCTGGATTTTCCGGGAGAGCTTCGCGTAATTTTTGAACGCTTCGACGAGAACGCGTCCGACGGCCTGGGCGGATCCGGCACTCTCGGCGCCAGTTTCAGGCACCTCCTCGATCTCCACGACAAAGTGATCCGGGTTCGGGATATACTTGCGCGCCGAGGCCCGCCTTTTCCCTTCCACGAGAGCCTTCACCGTTCCGTCAGGGAGCCTGAGGAGCTGAATGATGACCCCCAGCGTTCCGATCTCGTAGATGTCCTCTTCGGTGGGCTCATCTTTCTGCGCGCTCTTCTGGGCCACAAGGAAAATCTCATTTTCCTGCTTCATGGCCGATTCCAGCGCATTGATGGATTTCTCTCTCCCCACGAAGAGAGGCACAATCATATAGGGAAAAACCACGACGTCCCTGAGGGGCAACAGAGGGACGACGATCGACTTGTCTTCTCTTTTTGTAAAATCAAACATGGCCATTCTGAAATTGTCTCTCCTTACGCCGTCTCTGTCTTGGACTCGAAGAGCAGGATCGGTTTTTCGCCCTTCTTGACGACGTCTTCATTGATGATTACTTCCTTCACGTCATTCCGGGACGGAATGTCGTACATGATGTCGAGCATGGTGTTCTCGAGAATGGCGCGGAGTCCCCGTGCGCCCGCCTTGCGGTTCACGGCGAGCCGGGACACGGCCCTGAGGGCCCCGTCGGTAAACTTCAGCTTCACGTTTTCCAACTCGAGAATCTTCTGGTACTGCTTGCTGATGGAGTCCTTCGGCTCTACGAGGACCCTCACGAGGTCATTCTCGTCGAGCTCCTCGAGGGTTGCAATCACGGGGAGCCGGCCGATGAACTCGGGGATCAGCCCGTATTTTAGCAGGTCTTCGGGCTGCACCTCGGACAGGATCTCACCGAGCTTTCTCTCTTTCTTTCCCTTGATGTCTGCGCCGAAGCCCAGCGAACTGGCACCGATGCGTTTCTGGATGATATCCTCGAGTCCGACAAAGGCGCCGCCGCATATGAAGAGGATGTTCGTCGTGTCAACCTGGATGAATTCTTGCTGGGGGTGCTTCCGGCCGCCCTTCGGCGGGATGTTCGCAAGCGTCCCTTCGATGATCTTGAGCAGCGCCTGCTGTACCCCTTCCCCGGAGACATCCCGGGTGATCGAGGGGCTGCCGGATTTCCGAGAGATTTTGTCGATCTCGTCGATGTAGACGATTCCCTTCGAAGCCCGTTCCACATCGTAGTCGGCATTCTGCAGCAGGCTTAAGATGATGTTCTCCACGTCCTCGCCCACGTAGCCCGCCTCGGTAAGGGACGTGGCATCGGCGATGGCAAAGGGAACGTTGAGCATCTTGGCCAGGGTCCTCGCCAGTAGCGTCTTTCCGGAACCGGTGGGTCCGATGAGCAGGATGTTGCTCTTCTGGAGTTCGACCCCGCCGAGATCCGCATCGGAAAAGAGCCGTTTGTAGTGGTTGTAGACCGCCACGGAGAGGATCTTCTTCGGCCGTTCCTGCCCGATGACATAGGTGTCCAGGAATTTCTTGATGTCCTTGGGCTCGGGGATCTTTTTGCGGCTCTCATCGATGCTCTGGACTTCGGCTTCTTCCTGGATGATGCACCGGCACAGCTCGATGCATTCGTCGCAAATATAGGCTGAGGGACCGGCCACAAGCTTCTTGACCTCATTCTGGGTTTTCCCGCAAAAGGAGCAGAACAGGATGCCTTCGCCGCCCTCGTTTTCTCTTTGTCTTCTTGGCATGTTTCCCTCTTTATTTCTTGACGGGCGCAAGCCGTTTCTGGATCACGGCGTCGATCAGCCCGTACCCTTTGGCCTGTTCACCGGACATATAGTAGTCGCGGTCCGTGTCACGCTCGATTCGGTCGATCGGCTGGTTCGTATGCAGGGTCAGAATCTCATTGAGTTCCTGTTTCAGGCGCAGGATTTCCCGTGCCTGGATTTCCACGTCCGTCGCCTGTCCCGAAAACCCTCCCATCGGCTGGTGGATCAGGATCCGGGAATGCGGGAGTGCATAGCGCTTTCCCTTCTGACCCGCCGCAAGGAGGATAGCCGCCATGCTGGCGGCCTGCCCCATACAGTAGGTCGAGACCGGCGACTTGATGTACTGCATGGTGTCGTAAACGGCAAGGCCGGCGCTTACCAGTCCCCCGGGGGAGTTGATATAAAAATGGATCTCCTTGTCGGGGTCTTCCGATTCCAAGTACAGAAGCTGGGCGATAACGAGATTCGCCACGTCGTCGTCGATGGCGACACCCAGAAAGACGATCCGGTCTTTCAAGAGCCTTGAGTAGATATCGAAAGCCCTTTCGCCTCTTCCATCCTGTTCTATGACGATCGGGATCAGCGGCATGTTCTATCCTTCATCTGGAGATTGCAGCTTTTCAACTAATATTAGCCTTGGACTCGATAAAAGCAAGGGTTTTTTCTTCAAGTAGCTGATCTCTCAAGCGTTCTATCAGACCATCCTTCTCGTAGGATTGCTTGACGGACTCGAAATCTCGTCCGTAGCGGGAGGCTGTCTCACGGATCCGGTCGTCGATTTCTTTTTCATCGACAGCAATGGATTCCTTTTCGGCAATCCTTTGCAGAAGAATTCCTGTCCGGACCATTCGGGTGGCTTCTTCCCGGAACTTGTCGTGCAAATTTGCTGCCACTTTGGCCGCTTGATCCGGATCCATCCCGTTCATGACCATGCGGCGCTGATATTCGATCATCATGTTCAAGATTTGGCGTTCCACATAGGCGTCGGGCACTTCGAAAGGATTCATTTCGAGAAGCTTGTCATTGATCACCTTGTACAGGTTCGACTTGGCCTGAGCCGCCTTTTCTTCTTCAAGGGATTTGCGGATATCCGCCTTCATGGCATCCATCGTTTCGTATTGATTGAAATTCTTTACAAACTGCTCGTCCAGATCCGGCAGAATCTTGATCTTAATATCTTGGACCGTCACGTTGAAGGTGATGTCCTGCAGGGCAAATTCCTTGATATGATACTCGTCGGGAAATTTTACAGTGAATTCCTTGGATTGCCCTTTCCGAAGCCCGATCATAGCCTCCTCGAAACCGGGGACGAACCGCTTTGACCCTACCTCAAGTCGGAAACCTTTTTCCGACAGCTCTTTTTGGGTGTCACCTCCAAGCTTTCCTTCGAAATCAATGAGTAAAAAATCCCCGATTTGGACGGGACGGTTTCCCTCCACGTCTTGGAGACTGCTGTACATGTTTCGGAGCTCCTCGAGTCTGGCATCGACGTCCTTATCGGTCACGGAGGCATCTTGCCTCTGAAGGCTAATCCCCTTATAACCCTGAGGTTCGATCACAGGAGCGACTTCCACGGTGGCGTTGTACGTGAAGCTCTTTTCGGTCTCGATTCCGGCCTGCTCGATCTGCGGCCTCGCAACGGGCAGCAGGTTGTTCGCTTCCAAGGCCTCCTCGAAGGATCGCTGGACCAGATTCGAGACGGCTTCCCCCTCGGCGTCTTCCCTATAGTAGGTCTCCAGGATGTGCCGCGGCGTCTTGCCGGGTCTGAATCCCTTGATTTTGGCTTTTTTCCCCACCGTCCGGTAGGCGGCGTCGAGTTCCTTCCGTACCTCTTCCCAGGGAATCTCGAAGGAGATTTTCTTCTTGACGGGACTGATCTCTTCGACCTTGATGGTTGCACCTGTTCCGCTTGTCACGCTCGAACTCCTTTTCTATCAAGAATGAAATGGTGCGAGAGAGGGGAGTCGAACCCCTATCCGCAGTGCGGGCTGGATCCTAAATCCAGTGCGTCTTCCAGTTCCGCCACTCTCGCCTCCCTGAAAAACGGATTCCATATATATGCGCTGCAATACCGAATGTCAACCCCTCAAAACCACGCCCTTTTTTCCAAGGACCTGCTTTGGTTGCCTCAAGGGAGGCGGATCCCGGGCCAAGACGATATAGGGTCGGTCGACCGTACGATATGAATTCCTTCCCCTGCAAACCGGAGGAAAGCCGTGTCCGCTTCATTGGTGTAATCTATGACACCGGGGACGACAACGGGAGATGTGCAATCCTCCAGCAAAAAAACCTTATCGGAGAGCCTTTTGTCCGCCGATCGGATATCCTGGAGCAGATCGTCAACAGTCCAGGCGACACAGTGGCTTTTGGCCTGGCCGGCGATGACGACAGCGTCGAAATGCAGCAGCTTCTCAATGAGGTCCCTGTTTTTGATGTCGATGGGCCGCTGCTCGTCGTCTTCCAGCACCTCGGGGCTGAGGACTGAGTAATTTTCCGTCAGGGGGTTGCTTCCTTTGATCTGGAAATCGGCCTGGCTCATCCGGGCTATGGTATGGAAGAATACGGCCTCCTCGATGGCCGATACCAGGGCGTGCCCGATTCCCCCGAGCATGGCGTGGTAGGGCCAGATCGTCAGATCATACTTTCCCCCTTCCCTCAGGTGTCTCGTATAGTGCGTGAGGAAGCGCCGGGCGTACTCTTCGTCAATTCCGAGGGTTGAGGCTGCGACGGAGTTGAAAAGCCAGCGGCCTTTGCGGATGTCATCGTCGCTGATCAGGGAAAAGGGTGCCGGGTGATCACCCTGTCGATCTACGAAGAAGATACTGTGAAAGATCTGAATGGCCCTGTGTGTGTCCATCGTCGGACAGATCTCGGTTATCCTGCCGAGATTGCGGTAGATGAAATTGCACAGGCGCCGGTTGTCTTCGACGGCCCCCTGCCCCGAGCGGCCCGCGACGTAGAGTTCAAAGCCGGGGATGCAGAAGGTGTTCTGGACATCGACCAGAAGCAGGCAGATCCTGCAGACATCTTCTGCCGAAGGTCTGATCCCGTGCCGGATTGCCCATTGTTCGGCCTCGGCTGCGCGTGTTTGGTACGGAACGCGCCACACGGCTCCTACGGCTGCGGGGTCGTAATGGGCGGGTAAAGAATACTCAATCCGGGTTGGCATCGTCGGGGTCTTGTTCATGAAACCGTCATGCGTGAAAAAGAAGGCGGCCAATCGTTTCCGTCGACTGACCGCCGCGTATAAAAATGAAAACGGGTTTCAGCACACCCGTTTCCGCATCCCCCTCCGTCCCCGGGTGGCCGGGGGAGCTTTTTTCATGGTCGGGGCGAGAGGA
>DATJPI010000109.1:0-3222 GCA_035506495.1 Syntrophales bacterium | reverse complement strand
GGTCGATGTGCACTGGAACATCACGGAAAAGCACACATACCCCGTTCACGTACGGGTTACCTGCAGGGACAAGAAGGGGTTGCTCGCCGAGTTGAGCACAGCCATCTCATCCCATGACGTCAACATCAGCCACGCCACGGTAGAAACCATACCCGGAGAGCAGGCCATTTGCGAGTTTGATCTGGAAGTGACCGACCTGAAGCATTTCAATAATGTTGTGGGAGCCCTCAAGCGCTTGAAGGCCGTACAGGCCGTGGAGCGAGTGAGGGGGGTATCGGACTCGAAGCCGGAAAAAAAACCGGACAGGAAGAGTCTCCATTAGGAGGTAACTGGGTAATGGGTAATGGGCATAAGAAGAAACGGCTTGGTTTTACAGATTACCCAATTCCCAATATCCCATTTCCTGTCCTTGAGGTTGACACGCCAGAAGCCATCCGGTATAAATTCGTTTCCCCACGGGGAGGTTGCTGCGCTTATTTTGGAAATCCGGTGTGAATGATGAAAAAAAGCTTGCTGTCTACATTCGTTATATTCGCAATTATGACCATGGCGGCGATCATGCCGCAGTCCGTCCCGGCGAAGGACCCGGCAGGAAAGTTCGTGGTGGTCATTGATCCCGCCCACGGGGGGAAGGATGAGGGCGTGCAGCTCTCGCGCAATGTGTCTGAAAAAGACATCACCCTCGCCGTTGCCACCCTCATCAAGCGTAATCTTGAGGACTCGAAGACCCTGGTCGTGAGATTTACGAGGACGGGCGACGCCGATGTGGCCATGGCCGACCGGGTTGGAGCTGCCATCAAGGCAAATGCCGATCTTTTCGTGAGCCTGCATGTCAACGCGGGGTTTGAAAAGGATTCCTCTGGCTACGAGCTTTACTTCCCGGGCTTCGCGGGGCAGGAGAGTACAAAAGGCGCGCCGAAGGGCGAGTCGGCCGCGATCCTTCGGGACATGACCCGGACACAGTACCTCAACGAAAGCGTTCGGTTTGCCCAGATTCTCCAGAAGAGGCTCGACCCCGTGTTTCCAAGGATGGACAGGGGCCTGCGTGAAGCGCCGGTCCTGATCCTTCAGAATCTGCGAATTCCTGCCGTTGACTTGGAGATGGGCTTCGCTACCAACCCGACGGACCGGAAGAAGCTGCAGGAAGAGTCGATCCAGGCGGCCGTTGCGCAGGCCGTTGCCGAAAGCATTCGGGAATTCTTCCAGTAAGCGAAGGCGGCTGATGAGAAAAGACGGAAGAAAAGACAGCGAGATCCGGCCGGTCACCATCACGAGGGACTATCTTCGGCATCCCAAGGGGTCCGTTCTCATCGAGATGGGAGACACGAAGGTCATCTGCGCAGCGTCGATTGACGAAAGCGTTCCCCCCTTTCTGAAAGGCACGGGCCGGGGATGGCTCACGGCGGAATACGCCATGCTCCCGGCCTCGACCCACGAAAGAAGCCAGCGGGAGTCATCCCGCGGGAGGGTCGGCGGCAGGACCCACGAGATCCAGCGCCTGATCGGAAGATCTCTTCGGGCGGTGACGGATCTAACGGCCTTTGGGGAGTGTACCGTTCACATCGACTGCGATGTCATCCAGGCCGATGGGGGGACGAGAACCGCCGCCATCACGGGCTCCTTCGTGGCGCTCGTCGATGCCTTTCGCCGACTGTGCGGGGAGGGCCTGGTCGACCGGATGCCGGTGAAGGATTTCGTCTCGGCCGTCAGCGTCGGCATCGTGGAAGGTCGGATGCTTCTCGACCTTCAGTACGAGGAGGATTCCCGGGCCGAGGTGGATATGAACGTTGTCATGACGCGCGGGGGCCTCTTCATTGAAGTGCAGGGAACGGCCGAAACAGCACCGTTCTCACGGGATCTTCTCAATGGGCTCACCGATCTTGCCGTAAGCGGGATCGCAATGCTCACGCACAAGCAAATCGAAGTGCTCGGAGAAATGATCTGATCCGTCGTATTGTACTGGCTACTCGAAACGAGGGGAAGGTCCGGGAGCTCCGGGAGATGCTCCGCGACCTTGACGTGGAGGTCCTCTCCCTGCAAGCCTTTCCCGGCGTCCCGGAAGTGGAGGAAGACGGCCGCACGTTTCATGAGAACGCCCTCAAGAAGGCAAAGGAGGTCTCCCGCTACACTTCTGAAGTGGTGCTGGCGGACGACTCCGGGCTTGAGGTGGATATTCTGAATGGAGAGCCGGGGATCCAGTCGGCGCGCTATTCGGGACCTGCGGCCACCGACGAGACCAATAACCTCAAGCTCCTCGGCAAGCTACAGGGGGTTCCGAAAGAGAAAAGGGATGCCAGGTTTCGATGCGTCCTCGTGCTGCATCGTCCGGACGGAAAGAGTGAATCCTTTGAAGGCACCTGGCGGGGCGAGATCACCTTCGAGCCACGGGGGATTATGGGATTCGGTTATGACCCGCTCTTTCTCGATCCAGCGCAGGGCCTCACGGCAGCGGAACTGCCCCCCGACATCAAGAACCGCATCAGCCATCGCGGCCAGGCATTTGCAAAGCTCAAAGAGTGGCTTGAGAGAAACAAATAGGGCATCAGGATTCGGGCGTCCGGATTCGGGATTTTTCAAGGAAGTAGAATTTCCTGAATCCTGAAGCCTGATTCCGGAAGCCCGCGATAGCATCGGGGCGTGGCGCAGCTCGGTAGCGCGCATGCTTTGGGAGCATGATGTCGCAGGTTCAAATCCTGCCGCCCCGACCATCTATACATAATAAAATCAAGGCTTTACGTCTTGGTTTTGTACCTCTAAATGACCTCTAAACGGGATGACCTTGCCCCTGTTTTCCAGGGCATTGGTTAACTGGGTGGGGTTGCGTTTTGCATAGCGGCGGGTCATTTCAGACGTGGAATGTCCAAGCACGTCGCGAACGAGATCCAGGGGTTGACCTTCATCAAGAAGCTGGCACCCCAGGGAGTGGCGAAAAGCATTATATAGCTTTATTTTGATGCCTACCGCTGCACAAGCTTTATGCCATATTTCGTTGAGAAGTCGCGGATGATAGGCCGTCTTATTGTTGGGAGTAAAAACGAACTGGCAAGTCGATAACGTCACAGATTTTAGAATTGCCCTGGCCCTACTCGTCAAACTGAAACGTCTGATGCGCCCTGTTTTAGTCGTTTCCCTCAATGCAAACTCACTGAATGACCTCTTGATGATTACTTCCTCATCAGTAACGCAATCCTTCATCATGGCCCTTGCTTCCTGAATCCTAAG
>DATJPI010000108.1:0-10713 GCA_035506495.1 Syntrophales bacterium | reverse complement strand
CGGCAGCCCATCAGCCCGTAGAGGTACTTTGTCTCGACACCGGGTCCCCGCTCGACGATCAGGCAGGAAATCGAATCCTGGGGTTTCGCACCCGGACTGGTGCGAGCATAGACGAGAAAGAAGTCGGCCCCCTCGGCCCCCACGATGAACCGCTTCTGGCCGTTGAGCAAGAGGTGGTCTCCCCGATCCTCGGCTTTCGTTGTGGCGCCGAAGAAATCGGAGCCGCCCCGGGGCTCCGTGAGGCACTCGGCGGCAAATCGCTCGCCCCTGAGCAGCGGCTTCACGAAGCGCTCCTTCTGCGCATCGGTGCCGTGCAAGACGATGGCGTCACAGACCAGTTCCGCCCCCACGCCGAAGACACAGGCCAGTTCGTAGCCGAGTGTGCCGATCTCCTCCATGAGCAGGCATGTGGTGACCCAGTCCATCCCCCTGCCGCCCCACTGTCTCGGGTAGCGGCAGCCCAGAAGGTTTCGCCTTCCCGCCTCCTGAAGAAACTCCTTCGGAAACCGGATCACATCCGTGTCCATATCGAGGATCATCTGCCGGGGAACCCACTGGACGAGCTCCCTCGCCTCGCTGAGGATACTGCGCTGCTCTTCCGTCAGCAGAAAGTCATACATGGCGTCTTCTCCTCTCATCGCGAATCAGGCATCCAACCTGTCTTATCTGCCACATTCCGCGGGCAAAAGAAAGGGGCGGCCACCTCACCGCCCCTTCAAATTCTTCTCGCTTCATCCCGATTTCGGAATCCTGACGCCGGAATCCCTACGCCCTGTCCCCCCTGTTCATGACCCGCTCCTTGCACTTCTCCACCTGAGCGATCATGTCGGGCATGTCGGAAGCGATCTCCTCGTGGTTGTAAAGCAGATCCTCTATGTGAACATAGGCACGCAGGTCATCGGGGCAGAGGTTCATGGCGTTCATAAAAGCCCGGGCCGCCTCGTGATAGCGGCCCTGCCCCTGGATGGCGAGTCCCAGGTTTCTCACAGCGTTGTGACGGTGGGGGTCGATGTCGCAGGCGGCCCGGCAGTAGGATTCGGCTTCGCGACACCGTCCGCATCGAATGAGCGAGTAGCCGAGATTGTTGTAGATGGAATACCAGGTGTCATTCCGCGAGGGCGTCAGCTGGAGAGCTTCGGAGTAGGCGACCGCAGCGGCCTCGAAATTCTCGCGCTGTTCCATGAGAAGGCCCAGGAACAGGCATCGTTTGGCCGCCTCGGTCCCGTCCCGGGAAAACTGCACAGCCGTCCGAATATAGTTGCCGCCCGCCTCGTTGCAATCCTGCACGAGGCAATCCTGGGCAAGATCCCAGAAGGCCCGGGCAATGTCGATCTCATCGGTCCTCACCTCCAGGATTCGCATGAGCACCCTGTCGGTATCCTCGATGGAAATGCTCTCCCCGTCGGGAAAAACGAAGAAAGCGGAATCGCCCTGTTTGCGGATTCGGTTCATGACTTTTCTGTTTTCATCTCTGACAGCCGCCCGTGCTTTCTTTTTCAGGCATGGAACCCGGGGCTTCCCGGGCGGAAGACCGAGCAGGGAACCGGACGCAGGTCGGTTTGCTGCCTGGCCCGCTCCGGGAAAAGCGTTCGGATCTCCACCAGGAAGTCGCTCATCTCAAAAGGCATCCGCAGGAAACAATCTGCACCGAACCGGAGGGCAATGTCCTTGTAGAGGAACTCGGCCGGGAAAGCCGCCGTGGCCATGATGGGCTTGCCGTGGAAGGCCTTGAGATGCCTGACCAGCAGGAGGGCCTTGACAAAGCTGTCGGCATCGAGGTTACTGCCCCATTTGCCAAAGGTCAAATTGTTGAGAAACAGGACAAATAGATCCACCGGTCGCTCATCGGCCAGCGCCAGAATCCGGTCCGTATCCGATGTGCCATGGACTCGCAGCCGGTGGCAGGGGTCGAGGGCCTCGGCCACTGTCTCGGCGACGATTTCGACGAAGGCATCATTGACGTCGCCCACAATGACATTGAATTCTGCGTTGGCGGCCATATCTTCTCCCTTCGTTCGAACATCCTGTCGATCTATTTATTCTATCGCCCCCCCAAGAGCCAAACTTGAGCTGTTTTGCATCCCTGGTCGCGCTGCTGCCCGCATCGAGGCGCACGTAGCCCCGCAACCCGATCGGCCGGCATAAAAAAGCGGCCTTGAGGCCGCTTTCCTGTTCTCTCTTTCATCCCCGGGATACCCGGGGGTCTGTCAGGCAAGGTTGATCGTATGGGTCTTCAGCAGGAACTCCTTGAACTGTTCCTTCGTTGTTTCCTTGACATCGACGAGCTTGACGAGAATGCCGTTGTTGTAAAAAGAGTACCCGTCTTCGATCTTTTCGGGGTTCTCATCGTCGTCGATGAAGCGCTCCATGAACTTCAGGGCGAGCTTTTTCGCTTCTTTCTCGTCCTTTGCCGTAATGAGGTAGTGGTGGTGGCGCAGGTCCTCGTCCTCGCGCTCCGAGATCTTGATCCAGTAGTCGGGCATTGTTCCCCCTGTCCTTCTGTGATGTTCTGCCGTCGCTTTTATCACTTCCGGGTTCCCGACGCAACGACTCTTTTCGTGCCAGCGATCCGCCCTACATCTTCCCGCGTCTGGTCAGACATTTGTTCTTGCAAACTTCTGGATTCAGAGTCCACACTCAAAGCACGAACCCGAGCTGCATGTGTAGGTGTCATCACCTTCACGGCGAGTTACGTCACGATAGACTCCACTCTCAAAGCACACGCCAGAACTGCTAAACAGACTGTCACCGCGATCACAATACTGCTCTTTGTCGGACACGTCATTCATCACGTTCTGCCTTACCTGAATTTCACTTTCCCTCTTCAGGGTTTCTCGCTTGGTTGTTTTCATGACATACACCTCCTCAAGCTCATTATATTAATATACATGCCTGTCAAGCGGTTGCGTGATACTTACGGAATCTGAAGGAAGAAGAGTCCTTCTGTGGTTGGAATTGCAAACGAGGGGCAAAATGGCCTTTGAGCGCCCCAAACAAAAGAAAGCCCCTGAGTGACACTCCTTCAGGGGTTTCTTTTTCCAATGGCTAAATGTGACTGATGTTTCGGTTCAGTACCGTCTCCACTTGCTAAAATCCCACAGGGAGGTCAGGTTGTCGACGAGCATGTTGTTATAGCCCGAGAGGACACTGTTGGTGTCCGTGATCATTTTGAACCAGCGTTCGTAAACACCCATGTACACCTTCGAAGCATCGCCCCAGATCATGAACCCGGTGTATCGGGGGAAAGGGATTTCCGGCTCCGGTGGCGCCTGGACGACCGGGCGCTTCGCGGGGGCCGCCGTCTTCACCTTGACCTTCCGGGCCGCGGGCTTGCGGGAGGATTTTCCCCTCGTCTTCGTCGGCTCGCTGGGTTTCAAGGCGCTCAGCTTCTCCAGGATATCGGTGCGGCTCTTCTTAGCCATGGATAATCTCCTTTGCCAGGGCGAGGAAGTCCTCGGCCCCCTTGCTTGACGGGTTGTACTCGAAAATATTCTGCTGGTTGATCTGGGCCCTCACGATGTCCACGTTGACCCGGATGACGGTCCGGAAAAGCTTTTCGGGAAAATGGTTCTTCAGGGTCTCGTACGTCTGGTCTGAAAGGGAACTTCTGCGATCGAACTTACAGGCCAGCACCCCCAAAAGCGTGAGTCCCGGGTTGAGGCTGTGCTTGACGAACTCGATCTCCTCGAGCAACTGCTTGAGGCCCAGTAGAGGAAAGAATCCCGAGTCGACGGGGATCATCACCTCGTCTGCGGCGACGAGGGCGTTCTTCGTAAAGACGTTGAAGCTCGGAGGGCAGTCGAAGAGGATGAAGTCATACCCGCTTTCGACAGGCGCCAGGACGGTCTTCACCAGGTCCCAGGCCTGCTTCCGTACGAGCCTCTCCTCCACGTCCTTCAGGGAGTTGTTGGAAGGGATGATATCGGTCCAGCCTGTCGCGACGATGTAATCGGCCGCTTGTCCCTTCTCGAGGATCAGGTCTTTGAGCGTCCGCTCATCGTTTTCGATCATGAGACCCGCGGCGGCCGAAGCGTTTCCCTGGCTGTCGAGATCGACCAGAAGCGTCCTTTTCCCGCTGGCCCTGAGGGCCGCTGCCAGACAGACAGCCGTCGTCGTCTTGCCCACTCCGCCCTTCTGGTTCGTGATGGCGATTTTCCGTGCCATGGCCTCCCCTCGAATCTGTTCCCTTTCTTCTAGTGCATAATGCACAAGGATGCAAGCGGTTGTGTCACTTCGCAGACGGGAATTACCGCGATGCCGTCTCGAAGCGCATCGGCGTGATCGAGGCAAGCTGGCCCGCGAGCCCGTCCCGGGCGGCCCCGAAAGAGGCAAGAAGAGCCTCCGGCACGGGCTCACCGGGGGGTATCTGGACTTTGCGAGGGTTGATGGGCCGGTCATTGAGCCGCATCTCGAAATGAAGGTGCGGCCCCGTGGCAAGACCCGTTGCACCGACGTAGCCGATGAGCTGCCCCTGAGTGACACCCGCCCCTTTCCTCGCTCCCTTCGCGAACCCCGACAGGTGTCCGTAGAATGTCTTGTAGCCGTTTGGGTGACGGATGACGATGAGTTTTCCGTAGCCGCCCTGGTAGCCCGCTGCCTGGACCTGTCCATTGGCCATGGCAGAGACGGGCGTCCCCTTCGGCGCGACGTAGTCCGTTCCGTTGTGGGCTCTGTGTATCTTGAGGACGGGGTGCATCCGCGATTTTGAAAAACCGGAGCTGATTCGGCGGAAGCTCAGCGGAGCCTTGAGGAAGGCCTTCCGGAGCGACCGCCCCGCGGCATCGTAGTAGTCGGCCCGGCCATCGATCTCGAACCGGTATGCGCGAAACAGCACGCCATCGTTGACGAATTCCGCGGCAAGGATGTTGCCGTACTTTTTAAACTCGCCGTCTCGGTAGAGGCCCTCGACGAGAATCCTGAAGGTGTCACCCTTTCGCAGGGCCGTCGTGAAGTCGATATCCCAGGCAAAGACATCGGACAGACTGAGCGCAAGGAGAAGGTTCTGCTGGCCGCCGCCCATGGAGGCGATCAGGTTGTCCTCGATAGCTCCCTCGAGACAAAGGAATTTTCTCTCGTACTCGAGACTGAGCTTCTCTGCCTGGTAGCCTGCATCGGCGCGGGTGACGCGCACGAGCGAATCCTCGTTGACCCAGTAGACGAATGTGCTCAGGCGCCTCTCCGGGTTGACATGGATCTCATAGGGTCGACCCGGACGGATGTCGCGGATGCTGTGGACACCCGCGAGCGCCTGCCTCACTTGGAACAGCTCCGCGGGATCGAGCCCATGGCCTTTGAAGATCTCGTAGAGCGTCTGACCCTTCTCCACGATGCCGCTGATCCGTAACAGATTCGCCGCTGCGCTTTGTTTCGATGGGACGGGGGGATTCGGATCGGGGATGCTGCGGGAAACAAGAAAGGCTGCAAGCAGTGAAATCACTGCCAGGACAAGGAGGGCCGGACCGAGAGTATTTTTTGCCGGTGTCACTCGCTGGGAACCCCATTGCCCCGTTTCAGCGCCGCAGTCGTGCTTCGGTTACATAAGAAGGCGCCTTTCATCAGTCGATACCGGTCACGGGTTTATGACCGTGGCCCGCTGCGGCGGAAAAGCGTCAGCGTTCGTCGTACCCTAAACAAATCCCCGTGCGATTTCAAGCATTATTCAAAAAAAGGGCCGCCTGCCCCACTCAAGCGGCCCTTCCCATTAGAAGGCGTAGACGAAGTTGAGCCAGAACTTGTTGCCTTCGGGCTTGTTTTTCGCGTCGAATTCATACTGCCACTTGAGCGTGAAGCTCATGTTCTTGTAGCCGTATTGCGCGACGGGACCGATAGAGTACACCTGCCC
The DNA here is from genome assembly GCA_035506495.1 of Syntrophales bacterium. Classification (GTDB taxonomy): domain Bacteria; phylum Desulfobacterota; class Syntrophia; order Syntrophales; family UBA2192; genus UBA2192. The sequence continues at coordinate 4,871 of DATJPI010000108.1, read as the reverse complement.
CTTGGCGTCGGCAACGGTATTGCCGTTCAGCTGGTCGTCGGTCGTCTGGAGGTAAACATAGCCCCCGAGGCCCACGGCCCACTGTTTGTCGGGGTGATACCCAAGGGTGTAGTCAAAATGGAACTCCTGGCCCGACTGGTACTTCGTGGTGCTGTTCTCGGTGTTGAAATCGTACAAGAACTTGCCCGAGACCTCGAAGCCCATGTCGCTCAGATAGGTCATGGCTACGATGGGCTCGAAGGTCCAGTAGTTGCGTCCGGCGTTGGCAAGGTGGTCTTGATTATAGGTTCCCGTGGGCATGTAGATGTCAAGCCCCGTCGTGATGTGGAAATTCGGGAAGTGCCACCCGAGGATGATGGGGTCGATGATGATATCGCCCAATCCCCACCGGTTGTCCGTCGCGCCGGACGGGGCGGTGACATCCTCGTAGACGATCGGCAAAAAGGCGTGCATGGCCCAGCTGGCGCCGAAGATCTGCGCCTTGGTCACATAGATCAGCCTCATTGTTTCGGCAAAGGCGTTGAGCTTAAACTTCTGACCGGAGGGACCGGTGACGTCGTTTCCGTTGTTGTCCTTGAACGTCGAAGCGGTGTAGTAGAGCATGTAGTTTTTGAAATAGGTCCCCGGGGGAGGAAGAGCGCCCACCATGAAGTCTTCGGCGCCATTGGGGTATGCCCCCCCGCCGCCTTCGGTGGCACAGGCCCACTCCGTCAGGACTGCCGGACACAAAAGCACGGCTGTCAGTATTAAAACACCGAACAGATTTCTGAACACCTCCCTCTTTTTCATCACACGATCTCCTCCTTTTATGAATTGATTTCATAAAGCTGACGCCTGAATGCACACCTCTTCCATGCCAGACCGCAAAAAAGGCCACAGGGTGTCCCGCCCCATGGCCTTCTCGATATAAAAAAGCCATGGGCGGCATCTGATCCACCCATGGCTTTGTTTCCGGCTTGTTACCCTGTGCCTTTGTCCTTTACGATGGGCAGACCCGTAGGTTCCTGTTGGTCCACCACCACCAGCCGAGGCCGTTTCTGTACGAAGATGCTGCCATCGTGATTGCTTCCCCTGAAAATATACGTACTTCTAAACAGGTTTCAGCCGGATTGTCAAGAGTCTTCTTGGAGGCGCACGGCAGAGGGTGCTATTCCGCTAAAGAATTTGTCCCTCACGACCGACATAAATGTAAGGTCGTATCCCTTTACGGCCGTAAGTGCCCCCGGACCGGCAGGTCATACCGGGACGGGCGCCGGCGCGAACTCGGACGAAACGAGGCTGGCTATGACGACCTTTTCACCCCGCGACATCAAAAATCGGAAATTCAAGCAGAGCCTGATGGGAGCCGACGCCGAGGAGGTGAAGAGCTTCCTCAAGATCGTGGCGACGGAATTTGACCGGATCCTCACTCAGAATGCCCAGCTCGAGAAACGACTGACCGAACAGGCCGTCAAGTCAAGTATCGGCGGCAGGAAGGACGCAGACAAGGCCGCGGAGAAAAATAAAAGGACTCTGGAAGACACAGAATTGGCGGCAGAGGGAATCATCGCCAGGGCCAGAGCAGAGTCCGACGAGATCCGGCAGAAAGCGGAGAAGGCCGTCGACGAAATCCGGAAAAAAGCCGAGCGAGAGGCCCATGAGAAAGCGAGAAGAGAAACGGCCGTGATGCTCTCGCAGGCAAAGATCATGGCCGACGAGATCCTTCTGAACGCGAAGCAAAAGGCCGACAGGATCGAGACCGAAGCCAATGCGGCGGCAGCCCACAAGGCAGCCCACGACTTCGATCGCCCGCTGTCCGTCTCTGCGGAAACCGCAGGAACGCCAGGAAGCGACAGCACCGGGTCCAGTGAATGGGACATGAAATATGCCGAAGAGGCCCAAAGGAGCTTTGACAGGATCATCGGTGAGGCGATGTCCAAGGCCGAATCCATCATCAAGAACGCCCGGGCGGAGGCAGAAGTGATCACCAGCAGCCTCATCGGGCGTACGCTGGGGGAACTCAACAAGGAGCACGAGCGCCTGTTGGCGGCGGTGCAGACCGCCGTCCACAAGTCCGAACAGATTGTCAAGGCGGCCCGCCAGGAGGCTGAGCAGTTCGCCGTCCAGAGGAAAAGCGATGCCGTGGAGCAGTGCAACGCCGTGCTCATCGAGGCAGAGCGTAAAGCCGGGGCCATCTTCAGCAACCTCCGGTCCCAGTCGGCCGCCCGGAAAAGCAGTGTTGACGAAGACGGCACGTCCGGTCCGGAAAGCAGAAAGCCAAGCCCGAATATTCAATAGCATCGACAGAAGGTCACACCCCCTCCAATCGGCCTTCCGTCAAAAGCCCCGCCCATCCCGCGGGGCTTTTTTGCGGGCTCCGTCGGCGCCCCTGCCCTCCCAACAGGCAAATTGCTTTGCATTTGATCGGTCGATGTGGAACACTACGCACGTCCTGAAACTTCTGCAAGGAGGCCCGTGACATGGGAAAAGAGAAGAGAGTCCTCGTCCTGCTGGGGAGCCCGAGACGAAAGGGAAACAGCGGGATCCTGGCCGGAAAGATCGCGGAAGGCGCAAAGGCCGCCGGGGCAGGCATCGATACGGTTTTCCTGCACGGGCTGAAGATCTCACCCTGCAGGGCCTGCTTCGACTGCCAGAAGCCGAAAAGCAGGGGCTGCTCGATTCGTGACGACATGCAGCCTCTTTACCGAAGAATGCTCAATGCCGATGCCTGGGTCCTCGCAAGCCCCGTCTACTGGTTCACAATGTCGGCACAGATGAAGCTCTGGATGGATCGCTGCCTGGCCTTCGGCGCATACGCGAAGGATCCCTTCGAGGGCAAGAGGATCGCTGTGGCCATGAGCTACGGAGGCGAAGACCCCTTCGACTCGGGCTGCGTTAACGCCCTGCGCACTTTCCAAGACGCCTACAACTACGTGGGGGCAAAGATGGTCGGCATGGTCTATGGCAGCGCCATGGAGGCCGGCGATATCAAGGCAAACAAGGCCCTCCTCAAGGAAGCAAAGGAACTCGGGAAGAGTCTGGTCACTGGAAAAGGCTGAAAGGGGGCCGCCCGGATTTGCCGGAGGGAGAGGTGGACGATCACATCGCCCTGGATCAGCTCGAGGCGCTGGCGTACGACCTCGGGGTCGAGATCCGGTATGAAAAAATCCCACAGGATGACGTCACGACAGCCGGAGGACTGTACCGGCTGAAGGGGAAACACGTCGTCGTGATCGACTCGCGTGCAACGACAAAGGACAGGATCCGGATCCTGTTGCAGGCGCTGAAGCCCTTTGACCTCACAGACGTCTACATCCGCCCCGCTTTGCGGGAGCTTCTGGAGAAGTGAATACTCGCCTTACTTGGCCGCCCCGGTTTTGGGCATTTCCGCCGTGCCCACCCTGTAGTCAAAATCCCCAAGAGGCCTCTGGAAGGTGAACTTGCAAGGATCGACCACGAGCAGCTGACCCGCCGCGCCGACGCTGTCGCTTGGAATGGAGAACGGCAGGGCGACAACCCACATCACCGAGCCGAACACGATCGTAACCAGGCCCATGGGCCGTGCAAGCAATACATCGGCCACGACCGCCATGCCGTCCTTGGGCGTCTCTGCGAGGGCCGGTGCCGAGATCGCAATCAGGGTACACAGCACGAGGATCGCCATCGCCGTCTTTTTCATGAGCACACCTCCTACCTAGTCTTTTCGGCAAAACCGAGAATTACCTTATTTTTTATCAGTATCGCCTCCGGGACGCCATCTGTCAATACGACGCGAGCATGATTTTAACATACGAATCATTTCCTATACCGGCCCCTCACGACCGACCCGATCCGGAAGGCCCGCATAGAGATTGAACCCAAAGAGTTTGGTCAGGGTTCATAGCGCATTCTTTCTGCTCATCACCTCAATGCCCCGGCTTCTTCCGGCCTACCGGTCAGGCCTTAACGCCGCCCGATAGAGACTGAGATTCTCATCCAGCATCTCGGGGATGGGCAGCTCGTAGGGGCATCGCTCGATGCAGGCGCCGCACCGATCGCAATTCTCTGCACTCTTCAAGGCATCCCGGGAAAAATTCAGGGCAAAATCCCCCTGGAACCTCTTCAGGATGGACTTGAAGCCCAAGGCCTCGGGGATTCGAACCCCCTTCTCGCAGGGCAGGCAGTAGCCGCAACGGTGGCAGAACCGTGTCCCCAGGTCGGCGCGGATCTTCTCCATGTCTGCAAGATCGGGCCGGGTGAGCTTTCGCCGCGACCGGTACAGGGTTATGATCTCATCCATCTCCGCTTTTGAAATCACGCCCGGTATCGGAACGACCGCGGGATACTGCTGGAGGAAACGGATGCAGAGGTCGGCCCGCTGCAGCAGACCCCCGCCCAGCGGTTTCATGCCGATGACCCCCATGCCCATCTCGCCGGCCACCCCGAAAAGATGCTCGGCCGCTTCCGTCTCGATGAAGTTGAAGGGGACCTGGACCGTCGAGAAAAGACCCATGCGGCACACACCGGCGGCAAACTTCACATTGTGTGAGGAAAAACCGATAAAGCGGACCTTACCGTCTTTCCGGGCTCTTTCCGCAGCCCGGTAGGCCCCGTCGGGGGCGAGGACCTGTGCGAGTGTCGTATCATTGGAGACATTGTGCAGCTGGTAGATATCGATGCGGTCCGTCTTGAGGTTCTCAAGGCTCTGTTGGATATGTTTCTCCGCCGTTTCGGCATCCCTCTTCAGGGTCTTGGTTGCGATGACGACTTTGTCGCGGACATCGCAGAGGGCCCGGCCCATCTTTTTTTCGCTGTCCCCATAGACATTCGCCGTGTCGAAAAACGTGATCCCCTGCTCGTAGCCGTGGCGCACGACATCGGCACCTTCCTCGAGTGGCAACGGGATGATGGGA
>DATJPI010000107.1:0-10204 GCA_035506495.1 Syntrophales bacterium | reverse complement strand
CCTCGTCTCTGCGTCCTGCCGGATCAAGAAGGGTGTCGTCGAGATCGACGAGACGGAAAAGGGGTTGCGCCGCATCCTCAACTTCGGTCACACGGTAGGCCACGCAATCGAGGCCGAGTCGCGATATGCCATCGCGCACGGCGAAGCGGTGGCCATGGGCATGGCTGCTGCAGCGTTCATCTCGGAGAGGCAGCGCTACCTTTCCGCCGAGGATCGGGAGCGGATTGTCTCTGCCATCGGACAAGCGGGCCTTCCCGTCCGCATCCCGCAAGCCCTGGACACGGGGCGCATCCTGTCGCACATCGGGACCGACAAGAAAAAGGAGGGTGGCAAGATTCATTTTGTTCTTCTGCGCAAACCCGGAATGCCCTTCGTGAATGGCGGTGTTCCACTGGAGTGCGTGAAGGAAACAATCGAGGCGCTCAAGGGATGAAGAATCCAGAAATCGAGAACATCCGACATGAGATCCGGCAGAAGGATTGCGATATCGTGAGACTCCTCAACGAGCGAGCCCGTCTGTCTGTGGAAGTGGGACGGATCAAGGGGCGGGCAGGGGTCGAGGTTTACGACCCTGCACAGGAGTCGCGCGTTTTCAACCAGATCGCAGCTCTCAATGGGGGGCCTCTTGCGGCTGACGCCCTGCGGATCATCTACGGGGAGATCCTGTCGGCGTCACGGGCGCTCCAGGCGCCCCTTGCTGTGGCTTTCCTGGGCCCGGAAGGCTCCTTCGCCCACCTGGTGGCCCTCGGGCGCTTCGGCCGGAACGCCCGCACAGTCGCGCAAGAGACAATCAGTACGGTCTTCGATGCCGTCGAGAAGCGCAAGGCCGACTTCGGCGTTGTGCCCCTGGAGAACTCTGTGGAGGGGCCCGTGCGGGTCACCCTCGAGCGGCTGATCGCAACACCGCTTGCAATCCGGGCCGAGATCTTCCTTCGTATTTCCCACTGCCTCATGGCGAGGGGGGCAAAGGCGAAGATCCGCCGGGTGTACTCTCATCCCCAGGCCCTGGCCCAGTGCCGTCGGTGGCTGGCGATGAATATGCCGCAGGCCCTTCCCGTCGAGGCGGAAAGCACCTCGGCGGCCGTGCTTCGGGCCCTGAAGGACCGGCAGGCGGGCGCAATCGGCAGCCGCCTGGCCTCGGAGATCCACGGACTTCCCATTGTCGCGGAGGGCATCGAGGACCACCCTGCGAACTCGACCCACTTCATCGTCATCGGGAGGGGTGAGAACGGCCCGACGGGATCGGACAAGACCTCTATCCTCTTCTCGACGCAACACAAGCCGGGGGCCCTTCACGCGGCACTTGCGCCCTTCGCGAAGGCGGGGATCAATCTGCTTCGAATCGAATCCCACCCGGCGCGCGACGGGATCTGGCAGTATCATTTCTTTGTCGACTTTGAGGGCCATACCGGCGAGAAGATCGTGAAAACCTGTCTGAAAGCGCTCGGCCGCAGGACGGCCACACTGAAGATTCTCGGATCCTATCCGCGGGAGGAAGTGAAGCCATGATCTGCATATCGATTGTGCCCGCAACGAACGAGGAAGCTCTCACGCTGCTGGGGCGTGCCCTGCCCCTGTCGGATCTTGTCGAATTGCGGATCGACCGCATAGAAAAACCGGATTTGCCGGTGCTGCTGCATGACGGGAAAGAAAGGATCCTGGTTACAAACCGCTGCAGGGACGAAGGCGGGTTTTTTGCAAGTTGTGAGAACAAGCGCATGGCGCTGCTCCACGAGGCCGTCGAGCTCGGCGCCCGCCTCGTAGACATTGAGGCCAGGACGGGTGCCAGAGCCGTGGGTGATCTGGCAGGGGCCATTCGGGCGAAGGGCGGGAAAACGCGGCTTATCGTTTCCCACCACGACATGAAAGGAACACCCACAAGGCGGACCCTGGAGAGAAGGCTGAAGGCCTGCCGGCTGCTCGGCGCCGACATCGCGAAGGTCGTGACCATGGCCAACACGGTGGAGGACAACCTTCGCGTCCTCGAGATTATTCCGCAGGCCCTGAGACTGAGGCAGGATATCGTTGCCTTCTGCATGGGACAGAAGGGGCGGCTGAGCCGCGTGGCGGCACCTCTTCTGGGCTCCAGCATCAGCTACGCAAGCCTCGAGGAGGGTGCCGGATCGGCGCCGGGACAGTTGACGGCGGATCGGATGAGAAACATCCTGGAGATTCTTGACCCATGGACCAGCCACTGAGGCACTATGCACTTTTCGGCAATCCCGTGGGACACAGCCTCTCGCCGCTGATGCATAATGCGGCCTTCGGGGCCCTGGGGTTCCGTGCCCTCTACGAGGTACACTGCGTGGAGGACCTGGAGCTCTCCGTCCGGCTGATCCGGGAGAAGCCACTGGCCGGCGTGAGCGTGACCCTGCCTGTGAAGGGGGCCATCATGGCCTTTCTCGACGAGGTGGACGAAGATGCCTGCACCATCGGGGCTGTCAATACGATCACGAACAAGGACGGCAGGCTTCGGGGATCCAACACGGACTGGATCGGGCTCATGGCGGCGATGCGGGAGCAATTTTGCCTGAAGGGCAAGACGGTTGCCGTGCTGGGGGCCGGGGGTGCGGCCCGGGCGGCCATCTACGGGATCCTGCAGGAAGGAGGCATCCCTATTGTTTTTAACCGAAGCCGCGATCGTGGTGAATCTCTTGCGAGGTGGTTTGAGTGCGATGCGATGCCGCTGGCCAATCTCGGCAGGGTTGAAGCCGATGTCCTCGTGAACACGACCCCCGTCGGCATGAGTCCGCTGACGGAGGAGACCCCCGTTCATCAGCGGTACCTGCCCAGGTGGCAGTGGGTCGTGGACACGATTTACAACCCCCTCGAAACGCGCCTGCTGCGTGAGGCAAAAGCAGCGGGTTGCGGTGTGGTCACGGGGCTTTCCATGTTCGTCCGACAGGGGGCGGAGCAGATACGCATCTGGACGGGACTTGAGCCCCAGGTTGAGCTGATGAGCCGGGTTGTCATGACGGCCTTGGAAAAGTAGGGACGAAGAGCGAGGAACGCGCTCAGAGGACCCTTCCTCGATCTCCCTCTCCCCTCGAGGGAGAGGGCCGGGGTGAGGGGGAATAATCCTGTTCCTTGCTCGAGGTGCAGGGGTAATAGCGTGGAAGAAATGAAAGACATCAGGCCGCTGAAGCGGGTGAAAGCCGAGGTGCTTGTGCCTGGCTCCAAGAGTTACACCCAGCGGGCTCTCGTGATTGCGTCGCTTGCCGAAGGGAATTCAATCTTGAGAAACACGCTCGTCTCGGAGGACACGCAGTATCTCATGGAGGCCCTCCGACTCCTCGGTGCCGGGATCGTCTCCTCGGACAGGGACTTGATTGTCACAGGAACAGGCGGCTGTATCCGAAACCCCGGAAGAGAGATCTCGCTGGGAAACAACGGGACGGCCATGCGGTTTCTCATCAGCATCGCAGCCCTCGGCTCCGGTGACATTACCTTGACGGGGGATCCACGCCTCTGTGAGCGGCCCGTGCGGCCGCTCCTCGAGGGGATCGAGACTCTTGGGGTTTCAAGCACCTGCCGGCTTTCAGAAGGTCTTCCTCCCGTCACGGTCCACGGCGGTACACTTCGCGGCGGGCACGTGGTTTTCCGGGACATCGAGAGCAGCCAGTATGTCTCTTCGATCCTCATCGCGGCGCCGTATGCCGCAGAGGACGTGGATATCGAGATCCGCGGCTCCGTCGTTTCGCGTCCCTACGTGGAGATGACGCAGGCGGTGATGAAATCCTTCGGGGTCCCCGTCGAGAAGCAAGGCGAGAACCACTTTTCTGTAAAAAGCGGGCATCGCTACCGGTCCTGCCGATACCTTGTTGAAGGGGATCTCTCGAGTGCGTCGTATTTCTTCCTTGCCGCAGCCATTTGCGGCGGGACCGTCCGGGTTGCGAACACAAACTTCTGGACGCACCAGGGGGATGTCCGATTTCTGCGTTACCTCAAGGAGCTTGGTTGCGCAGTAGTAGCCACAGATCGGTGGATCGAGGTCTCGGGGGGGAAACTCACCGGGGGAGACTTTACGGCCTCCATGGAGGACATTCCTGACATGGTCCCCTCTCTGGCCGTGCTCGCAGCCTTTCGTCCGGGTCGGACCGTCATCCGCAATGTGAGGCACCTGCGCATGAAGGAGAGCAACCGCTTGGAGGCCCTTGTGAAGGAACTCACGAAGACGGGCATCCGGGTTGAAGAACTCGAAGACGGGATCGCCATTATGGGCGGAACGCCCCGCGGCGCTGAGATCGAGACCTACAACGACCACCGGATCGCCATGAGCTTTGCCGTGATGGGGCTTGCCGTCCCCGGCATGCGCATCCGCAGCCCGAGCTGTGTCAGGAAATCTTTTCCCGGTTTCTGGGAGGAGTTCTCGAAACTTTACTGAAAAGAGTGTCTCTATCGGTCATTCACCCTGAACCCTACACCCTGGCCCTCGGACCCTGTTTCACTATGAACATCATCCTGATCGGTTACCGCGGAAGCGGCAAGACGTCCGTTGGACGGGAGCTGGCAAGGATCCTGGACCGTCCCTTTTTCGATTCGGACCGGATGATCTTTGCGAAGACGGGCCGAAGCATTGGCGAGATCGTTGAAACAAGCGGCTGGCAGGCCTTCCGCGAGATGGAGAAGGCTGTGATCGCGGATCTGTCCGGTCTCGATGGGGTCGTCATCGCTTTGGGGGGCGGTGCTGTGATGGATGCTGACAATGTGGCGATGTTCGGGAAGAAAGATCGCTTCGTTTGGCTTCAGGCCGATACAAGGGTCCTTGCCCTTCGCATGAGCGGGGATCAGAACGGCGCGGCCCAGCGTCCCGCCCTCACCGCCGCCGGGACGCTTGCAGAGATCGACGAGGTCCTGTCGAAGCGGCTGCCCTTCTATCGCGACATCGCTGATGCCATCATCGACACGACGGGGAAGGAACCCGCCGGGATTGCGGCTGAGATCATCGCGCTTCTGGACAAGAAACGGGTGGGCGAGCAAAAGAGGCCAAAGAGGAGGCAGATCCATGTCCGGTAACACCTTCGGTGTGCTCTTCAAAGTCACGACGTTCGGGGAATCTCACGGGAGGGCCCTCGGGGCCGTCATCGACGGCTGCCCGCCGAATCTCGATCTCGGCGAAGAAGAGATCCAGCGCGAACTGCAGCGACGCAGGCCCGGCGGCCACAGGACTTCCACGTCGAGAAGTGAGGAGGACCGCGTGGAGATCCTCTCCGGGGTCTTCAAGGGAAAGACGACGGGAACGCCGATCGCCCTTCTGATCCACAACCGGGATGCCGTCGGTCGCGACTATGAAGAATTGCGCAACGCTTTCCGGCCGGGCCACGGAGATTTCACCTATATGAAAAAATACGGCATCCGGGATCACCGCGGTGGCGGCCGTGCCTCAGGGCGCGAAACGGCAGCGCGGGTGGCTGCAGGATCTATCGCCCGGAAAATCATTGCCCGCGAGGGAGTCGAGGTCTTCGCCTGCACCGTGGAACTTGGCGGAATTCCTATCGGGAGCTTTTCCCGTGAGGCCATCGCGGAGAACCGGCTGCTGTGCCCCGACTCCGGGGCGGCAACGCGGATGGAGCAAAGGCTGGAAGAGGCGAAAGGCGGAGGGGATACCCTCGGAGGGATCGTGGAGCTGCATGTGAAGGGTTGCCCCGCAGGTCTGGGGGAGCCCGTTTTCGACAAGATCGATGCCGACCTTGCAAAGGCCCTCATGGGGATCGGGACCGTGAAGGGCGTCGAAATCGGCGCCGGATTCGGTGCGGCGAGAATGAGGGGCTCGGAAAACAACGACCCCATTGGCCCCGGCGGGTTCAAGACCAATCACGCCGGCGGCATCCTGGCGGGGATCACGACGGGACAGGAAATCCTCATCCGTATGTCCTGCAAGCCGATCCCCTCCATTGCCCTGGAGCAGGAAACGATCGATGTCCACGGCCATCCGGCAAAGATAGCGATCCGGGGAAGGCACGACGCCTGCGTCATCCCTCGCATCATCCCTGTGTGCGAGGCCATGGCGTGTCTGGTGATCGCAGATCATCTGCTGCGGCAGAGGGCCTGTAAATAAATCCATTCCATAAATCCCTCTCTCTCCGAGGGAGAGAACATGGGTGAGGGGAGACGGCCTTGCACAGAACGGACAAATTCCAGATCGGCATCATCGGGGGCACCGGCGGCATCGGGAGATGGTTTGCCGACTTCTTCCAGAGGGAAGGCTACACTGTCCAGGTGTCGGGAAGAAAGATCGGCCTTCGTCCTTCAGAGATGGCCGAGGCCTGCCCCGTCGTCATCGTGAGCGTCCCCATCGGCGTGACTCAAACCGTCATCGGCGAGGTGGGGCCGCACATGAGGCAAGACTCCCTCCTCATGGACCTCACGTCTCTGAAGTCAAAACCAGTGTCCTCCATGATCGAGTCGTCGGTCTCGGAGGTCATCGGACTGCATCCGCTCTTCGGGCCAGGGGAATTATCTCTGGATGGCCAGAATATTGTTCTGTGCCCGGCAAGAAGCGAGCGATGGCTCCCCTGGGTGCGGAAGACGCTGGGAGCAAAAGGTGCAAATCTTATCGAGACAACGCCGGAGCGACACGATAAGATCATGGCAGTCGTGCAGGCCCTCAACCACTTCGACACGATCGTTCTGGGCCTTGCGATCCGCCGAAGCGGCATTGCCCGCGAGATCCTGGAGACCTTTTCCACACCCCTGTTCCGGGGGAAACGGGCGATGATCGACAAGGTCTTTTCCCACCCGGGACTCTATGCGGAGATCATCACGGCGAACCCGCACGCCGCAGCGATGGTTGGCCTCTATGGGGAGATCCTGGAACGGGTCGGACGAATCGCCATCACAGGAAACGCCAAAGAGCTTGCGACACTGATGCGACCGGATGGATTCGATGAAGAAGCGTGAGACGTATCATCACATCGCAGGAAAGACTCGATTCGGCCCCTTCGTCATCATCTGGGACAATGAGCAGAGCCGACCCATGATCCGGCAGATCTTGATCTCCAGACCGGGGCGGAAGGCTCAAGTCGTCCTGAAAGAGCAATACTCTGACTCCATCCCGTCTTCCTGCGCGACCATTGATCATCTTGCTGGGCGTATCACTGCGTTTCTCGACGGCGCTGCAGTCCGGTTTGCGCTCGATCATGTGAGGCTGGAAATCTGTTCTCCGTTTCAACGGAAAGTTCTTCTGGCTGAATACGGCATCCCGCGGGGTTCGGTGAGCACGTATCGTAGGATTGCCGACCATCTGGGCGTTCCCGGCGGGGCCCGAGCCGTAGGCAGCGCTCTGGCGACAAACCCCTTCCCGATCGTCATCCCCTGTCACCGTGCGATCCGCTCCGATGGCTCGCTCGGCGGGTATCAGGGCGGCCTCGATATGAAGCAGGTGCTGCTCACGCAGGAGGGGATTGAATTCGATGAGAGAGGCAGAGTTTTGTCGCCGAAGCTCTACTATTGAGTGCAGACGCATCTGGGCACATTTGAAGCACGCCCGAAGGGCGATGCTTCCCGGTAGGGTAAGGGGTAAACACATTTGCGCTCCCTCTAACGAGGGTGCGCCCCCGGTGACCAGCCTGAGGGGAACGTTCCCGAAAGGACCGTCAGGGCGCGAATTATCCGGGTTGACAGATGGCGGAAAGCCTGCTATAAAATAACAAGTTTGGAGATAGAATAATGTTCAATATGATCCTTTCGAAAAACAACTGGTGGTGGTGCAACTTCATAGGAGGGGTTTGCCTGCTGCCATAAGAAATGATTGACTGATCAAGGCCGTGGGGGACCCCGAGGGTGCTCCACGGCTTTTTTATTTTGAACTGTGATGACGAAGAGGCCGTGCAAAGCACGGCCTCTTTCTTTTTGGAGTGATTATGTACAAACCGTCTTTCGAGGAATTCAAGGATCTTTCAAGGCGCGGCAACCTCATCCCCGTCTTCCGGGAGATCCTCGCTGACGAGGAGACGCCGGTAACGGCACTCCTGAAAATCCGGAAACGTCCCTATGCCTTTCTGCTGGAGAGCGTCGAGGGCGGCGAGAAGTGGGGCCGATACACCTTTCTGGGCGCCGATCCCCTGGCCGTGGTTCGCGTGAAGCCCGACGAGGTGGAGGTCCGAACCAACGGCAACGTCATGCGCCTGGCTCATGGGGGCGATCCCCTCGCGGTCCTGAAGGAGCTTCTGGCCCGCTACCAGCCCGTCACCGTAAGCGGGCTTCCGCGCTTCAGCGGTGGGGCCGTGGGGTTTCTCTCCTATGAAATGGTCCGCTACTTCGAAAAGAGGCTGGGAAAGAGTCCGCGCGAGGGGGACGGGCTCGACGATGCCGTGTTCATGGTGACGGACACGCTGATCATCTTCGACAACATTCGTCACACGATCAAGGTGGTAGCCTCGGCCCGGTGTGACAAGGGGCCGGATTGTCTAGAGGGGGCCTATGCCGAGGCAACGGCGAAAATCGATGGAATGATTGCGCAGCTCCAGGAGCCCATCAAGCCACTGCTTCTCAGAAGCGGAGATTTCCGCAAGGACGTCGAATTCGAGTCCAACATGACACGCGAGGCTTTCCAGGAGATGGTCAGCCGCGCAAAGGAATACATCGCCGCGGGGGACATCATCCAGGCGGTCCTCTCTCAGCGCTTTTCGGCGAAAAACCCTGTCGAGCCGGTGGACCTCTACCGGGCGCTGCGATTCGTCAACCCCTCGCCCTACCTCTTTTTCCTCAAGTTGGAGGATGTCCACCTCATTGGCTCCTCGCCCGAGGTCATGGTCCGCGTCGAGGACGGTTTCGCAGAGCTGCGTCCCATCGCTGGGACGAGAAAGCGGGGGAAGACGGAGCAGGAGGATCGAAAACTGGCGGACGAGCTTCTCGAGGATCCCAAGGAGAAGGCCGAGCATGTCATGCTCGTCGACTTGGGAAGAAACGACTTGGGAAGGATCGCAGCGATCGGGAGCGTCCAGGTCAACCAGTATATGATCGTCGAGCGTTACTCCCACGTGATGCACCTTGTCTCAAACGTCCGCGCCCAGCTTGCCGAGGGGAAGGACTGTTTCGACGTGATGCGGGCTTCCTTCCCGGCGGGGACTTTGTCGGGGGCGCCCAAGGTCCGTGCCATGGAGATCATCGACGAGTTGGAGCCGACCCGCCGCGGACCCTATGGGGGCGCCGTGGGATATCTGAGTTTTTCGGGTAACATGGACTTCTGTATCACGATCCGGACGATGATCCTCCGGGGCGGAAGGCTTTCGATCCAGGCCGGTGCCGGTATTGTGGCAGACTCGGACCCTGCGACCGAGTATGAAGAGACGCTCAACAAGGCCGCCGGGATGATGAAAGCGGTCCAACTGGCGGCGAGGGGGTTTGAATTGTCGGAAGACCAGGGCTATTGAAAAACACCCATCTGCGGCGTTCCCTCATCCCTCGCCGCTGCGACGTACGCTACATAGTACGTCTCACTCCTCGGGATTTCGGAGGCCTTGCATCTGGGTATTTTTGAACAGCCCCAATGAGGCGACTCTGGTAGGAGCGAATAAGGAGAAATGAAATGTACCTGATGATCGATAACTACGATTCCTTTACCTACAACCTGGTCCAATACCTGGGCCAGCTGGGCTGCGATGTGGCCGTGCACCGCAACGACGAGATCACCGTCGAGGAAATCGAGGCCATGGCACCCAAGGCGATCTTTCTGTCTCCCGGCCCCTGCACGCCGAGGGAGGCGGGAGTCTCCGTCGAGGTGATCCGTCGGTTTCACGAACGGATTCCCATCATGGGCATCTGCCTGGGGCATCAGGCCATCGGTTATGCCTTCGGTGCTGAGGTCGTCCGCGCGGAGCGGCTCATGCACGGCAAGACCTCGCCCGTCTTCAATGACGGCCGGACGATTTTCAAGGGCCTTCCCAACCCACTTACGGCAGGGCGCTACCACTCGTTGCTGGTGAAGAGGGAAACGCTCCCGCCCTTCATGGAAGTGAGCGCCGAGACGGAAGAAGGCGAGGTCATGGGGCTTCGCCACCGCCACTACCCTGTTGAGGGAGTCCAGTTCCACCCGGAGTCGGTTCTCACGCCGAACGGGAAACGAATTTTGAGAAACTTCCTGGAGATGGTCTCCGGGAACGGGAAAGGAGAATAGCATCATGATCAGGGAAGCACTGGCGAAGGTTGTCCAGGGGATCGACCTCCAGGAGACGGAAATGACGGAGACCATGACGGAGATCAT
>DATJPI010000106.1:0-20550 GCA_035506495.1 Syntrophales bacterium | reverse complement strand
GTCTTCGACACGGTCTTTCCCATGATGGACAGGCTCGATGCGGCGGGCTTCAGCCTCAATCCCCTGCCCCTCTGGACAGCGGCCGTGATCTACGACTGGGCCCGGGGGCGCGAATGGGACCGGATCGTCGAACGCTACGGTTTCGCCGACGGCGACATGGCCATGCTCGTCTCCCGGACGGCCGACAACCTCCGGCAGATCGCCGCCCTGCGGGACTCCCACCCGGATGTGGCCGCCCTGGCCTGGAAAGCTCGTGAGTCGCTGCTGCGGGAACCGGTTGTGTTTTGAGGCCTGCGGCCTCAAAACACACGGCACACAGCAGGCTACATGCATCAGGTATCAGGCTTCAGGAAAAGCAATCTTATATTTCCAGAGCCAGAATCCGGGGGCCCGATACCTGAATCCCGAATTTTGATACTTGACAATTTTGTTCAAGGAAGGCTATAAAGACCAGCCAGATGGACGAACGGGCCGGATTTCTCCGGCCCTCTTTTTACGGAGAAACAAGTGTCCCCATCGTCTAGTGGCCTAGGACACTGGCCTTTCACGCCGGCGACCGGGGTTCGACTCCCCGTGGGGACGCCAGAAAACACTGGAAGGGGCAGCCAATTCGGCTGCCCCTTTTTTTGAGGCCCTAAATCGCCAGTCCCCTGAACACTGCAAATCCATTCCGTTCACAGATGTCCGCCTCGCTTTATCTGCGCCTGTTTTGTTCATCCCCCGGATGATGACAATATCAGCCTTTTCATCGTCACAAATCAGAGACAATCCTATAGAAAACGACAACTACATCGATTGTAATGCAACGAAGCCCGTGGGCCCATTTTCGAAAGCAAGAAAAGAAACAACAATGGCCAAGGCGGCCATGGCAGGGGTGAAGAAAGTTACACCGGCAGAAGTGGAACTGCGGATGAGAAGAAAAGAGGACGTGTTGATTGTCGATGCACGCGATGCCGACGAAATACGGGTGACGGGGATGATCCCAGGCTCGATCAATGTTTCGCTGGGAATGCTGGCCATCCGTGCAGATCGGGAACTGCCGAAGGCTTTTCGCGACCCGCGCCTTCAGGATCGCAACCGGTCAATCGTCACGACCTGCAGCTACGGGCCGAACGGCGCACGAGCAGCAAAAGAACTGAAAGACATGGGATTCATCGACGTTCACTACCTCGAGGGCGGTGTGAAACGGATGCCACCCGGAAGCGCTGGCGATCAACACCCGATGCGACTGAGCGTTGCATTCCGCGACTGCTTTGGTTAATATAGAATTCATGACAGAACATTCTGGGAGGGAATAGTGTCGAGGCAAAGCGGAAAAGAGCGGTCTTTGTCAATCTCGTCCCGGGAGGGTTCCGATCTCATTGAAGTCTTCATCAAGATGGGGTGGCGATGACACTGAAAGCAAGCATGAAATGGCTGGCAATTCTGGGCGTTTGGCTCGTAGCTGCCACAGTGGAAGCGGCCGATGAACCGATTCTCAAGACGCAGAAGGAAAAATCAGCTAGGAGCTTGGAGTCGATATCGCCAGAGACATTCAGCGCCGCGGAATCGAGATCGATGCAGACCTCGTCATGAAAGGATTCAGGGACGCGCTCTCAGGCCAGAAGCTCCTCATGAGCGAAAAGGAGCTCCGCGATACCCGCGTGGCAGTCCAGTATGAGTTGAGGCAAAAGGCGATACAGGACGGTAGGATTGCAGCGATCGACAACAAGGCCGCGGGGGATGCCTTCCTCGCCGAGAACAGGACAAAAGAAGGTGTGATTACCCTGCCAAGCGGTCTGCAGTACAGGATACTCAAGGCGGGCAATGGCAGGACGCCTGCGGAGGCCTACACGGTCGAGATTCATTACAGAGGCACCCTTGTCAATGGAACCGAGTTCGAAAGCACCTATCGCACCGGACAGCCCGCGACCCTCCCGGTTAAAGGCCTCATCCCCGGATGGAGGGAAGCACTGAAGCTGATGCCCGCGGGCTCCAAAGGGCAGATCTTCATACCCCCGCAGCTCGCTTATGGGCAGCAGGGATCGGGGAGCGACATCGGTCCCAACGCAACGCTCATCTATGAGCTGGAGCTTATCGCCATCAAGTGATCTCGCCAAAGAGGTAATAAAATGACCCACGTGATTGCGGCAATAATCGGAATCATGCTCTTCGCAACAAACTGTTTTGGAGCCGATCGCATGGAGCTAAAGGACCAGAAAGACAAAGAAAGCTACAGCCTGGGATACCAGTTTGGGCAAAGCATGAAAAGACAGGGATTGGCTGTCAATCTCGACGTTTATACGGCGGGAATCCGGGATGCCCTAAGCGGCGCAAAACCGCAGATGAGCCAGGAAGAGGTGAATAAAACCATCTCGGAAGTCCAGTCAAGAGTCATGGCCGCTCGCCAGAAAGAGCTGCAGGAAATGGCCGACAAGAATCTTTCCGAAGGCAAGGCCTTCCTGGAGGCAAACCGGAAAAAGGAAGGAGTGAAGACACTGCCCAGCGGCCTGCAGTATAAAGTCCTGGTGGAGGGAAACGGAAAGACACCGAAAGCCGCCGACGAAGTGACGGTCAACTACAGAGGCACCCTGATCGATGGCACCGAGTTTGACAGCTCCTACAGCCGCGGTCAGCCATTCACCGTCAAGGTCAACGGTGCCATCCGCGGGTGGTCTGAAGCCCTGCAGCTGATGAAGGAAGGCTCCAAGTGGCAGCTTTTCATTCCGCCCGATCTGGCCTATGGCGAGCGCGTCGTGAGCCGCATTCCGCCAAACAGCACCCTCCTTTTCGAAGTCGAACTCATTTCCATCAAGTAACTGCTGAGAGGTCGAAATAGAAGGAAGGCGGCGTGAAAGAGAACTTATCTCCCGTTCGACTTTTTGGACACGGCTTCATCGTTGCCACAGCAATCGGCCTGGTGAGCCTGTGCCTTTTGTTCTCGTCGATCGCCCTGGCCGACGTTTATCGCTATGTCGACGAGCAGGGGATAACACATTTCACCAATGTCCCCGACAACCGGAAATTCAAGATCTGGATCCGTGAAAGCAGGGTCCTCCTCAAGCCCAACCTGGGAAATGTTCAATACGATGCCCTCATCGAGGCGGCCGCCAACCGTCACCAGGTAGACTATGCGCTGATCAAGGCCATCATAAAGGCCGAGTCCAACTTCGACCACAAGGCCGTCTCTGTAAAGGGAGCCCAGGGCCTCATGCAACTCATGCCGCAGACAGCCTCGACCCTGCAGGTCAAAGACAGCTTCGAGCCCGAAGCCAACATCGACGGCGGTGTCCGGTACCTGCACTATCTGATCAATGTATACGAGGGGGACCTTCGTCTTGCCCTCGCTGCCTACAACGCAGGAGAGAAGGCCGTGGCCAAACACCGCGGCGTTCCGCCCTTCGTTGAGACCCGAACCTATATCCGTCGTGTTCTCGACTACTATGACCGCTACAGGAATGAACCCGGCAATGCTGGGGGCCCGCCAGTGACAGTAATGCAGGAACACGCCAGGACTGGCTATCCGGAAGTGACCGCCCGATAGCGACGATCCGACCCCGCCGGACAGGATATACCGTGAGCGGGAGTGGTCGTCTTCCTTCTGTGTATCCTTGAAATTAACTACAGTTTTGGCTATTATGAAGTCGATCGACAGAGCTTCCTCAGAGGCGCGAGTCAAAATAATATCGTGAGGCGAAAAAGATGAAATGGAATGCCCTTTTCGTGTTCATGCTTGCGAACATGATTGTATGTACCGCTTACGCTCAAGCACCGTTCCCCGCGACGACTCAAAAGGGGCCCGCTAGCTCCCCACCCGAAGCTCAAGCGCCGTTCCCCGCAACGACTCAAAAGGGGCCCGCTGGCTCCCCACCCGAAGCTCAAGCGCCGTTCCCCGCGACGACTCAAAAGGGTCCCGCTGGCTTCCCACCCGGCAGCCCTCCCGCAGCACAAGCCCCACTCCCCGGAGCGGCAACTCAAAAAGGTCCCGTCAGCGACGTACCCAGAGTTGAGGACATCATAACCGCCATCGAGGTAGCTGACATGTTGAACCGTGGTGTCAACTATGCCCGAATTGCGACATTGTTGTCCTATCAGAGGGGGTTTGACAGGGAATCGGCTCTAAAAAAGGGAGAAACGGATGAGCAAATCACAAAATATCTGATAACGAAGACAAGAAGCATCCCGGCAATGGCAGGCGGCAACATGTCAAAGATACATGAAAACGAAGGGGATAAACAGTACCGTGCATTCCAGTACGGCAAGGCTGCGAAAGAATATACCCTTGCCATTGAATACGCGGGAGAAAACTCTGGGCTGTATAAATTGAGGGCCGATGTCTACATGCAATATCTGAAGACCAACCTCACCGCCGCAGCCAAAGGCGGTTCGACTGAAGCGAAGCGGGCTATCTTCGATCAATCAAAAGCATTGTTATGTCACGCCATCCAGTTCGACTATGCAAGAGCAGACGACTTGAACCAGAAAGCCCTCGCGGCGATCATCAAAGATACCCTTGCGGCAAGCACAACGATGAACGAGCGGGACAGCGATGTTACCCCCTACCCGATAAAATCAGCTCAAAAAGCTCATGAGTTGCGTCGCTTACGTTATATGTCCGAGTCAAAAAGAGCCGAAAAAGATGCCATCCAGGCTGACGCCAATATCAAGGCGGCGATTCGGGATTACGAAATCGTCTGCCAGACGAAATCGAATCCGGCCCGATGACCGGCCCCATTTTCTTTGCTGCCTTCTGCATCCACCTCCCTGATTTGCTATGTCTCATGCACTTTGCGAGCCTGCTCTGTCCGCGGTTGACTTCCTTGAGAATCTGGCAATGTCGTTTTGGCAGGTCTGAAGGAATCTCTTCTTTTCCCTTACTGCTTCTTCTATTTCCACTCTGCTTCCCGCCATCTTGGCTTCATATGCCCTGCAGGCACCGGATAGCTCGCTTTCATGCTCCTCAAGGCGATCCATCATGGCATTTGTGACGGGTTTCATGTTTTTACAGAATTTCGCGATATCTTCGGTGCGTGGGGACTCAGCCGCTGCAGATAAACCCAAGCAGAAAAGGCGGGCCACAAAGGTCGCAGGATATAATCTATAAATATATTTCTCGGTCACCCTCTTTTATGATTGTCCCGTTCGTGACAGCGGATGGCGAATGAACATTATTGGTGAACGCGGAGAGGCTCGCTCGCCATGAGGGAGGATTGAGTCCACAAAGGTTGTCACGGCACGTTTACATTGAACCTGGCGGACGCCGCTCTCCCCCGGTGGTCGATCTTCACCACGATGTACCACGGGCCTTCCATGATGAAGTGCATCGCCGCGCGGTAGCTCCCCCCTTTGAATGGGGCTTCGACCCTGTAATTCATGGGGGCCATCCTTGGCATGGGCGGCATGTAGTAATTCACAAGGACCTTTGCGTCGATTATCGCCTGGCCGTCCGTGCCCTTGATCTCCACTTCGATATTGTTGATTCCCAGGATCGGGGGGTTCCGGTCGATCTGGATTGCGACAACGTAATCGCCCGCCCTCTTGCTGTCGGCGAGACTCGCCGCATCGCTGGTTCCCGTCAGGAAACAGAGAATGAGGAGGACGCACAGTGCCGCCAGGCAGACAAGCTTCCATGGTATATGATCGGACGACTGCCGAACGGGAATCATAATCTAATTTACTATATTCCCTCGTTCCGGGTAAACAGAATTCCCCGGGCGATCACATGCTCTCCAAGACATGCGCCACTATTCTATCCGATCGGACTCACGCGAAAGGAACTTCACAAGGGTATCCCTCCTCCAGCATTAGGACGGGCGGCACTGATCATGTGTGACACCGGTGAGATCGATCGACACACCTAATCCATTCCCTTAGATAAAAATAAGAGATCCGACATTCACAAATATGCCTTTGACGGATTCAAATATAGAGTTTCATAGTGTTTAATTGGCTATCCAACGAACATCACGTTCGCATCGATGAACTACCTGGGATCATGGGGATTGTGCCCGCCATGTCATCGATGTGATGCTGCCAAGTGAGAAATCGTCAACCATGAAAAAGCTTTATTATTTTGCCGCTGTCTGCCTGTGCCTCGCTGTCGCATACTTGGCAGGCTATTGGTCAAACTCGCCGGTGGGAACCAAGTCGGGCACACCCGCGACAGCATCACAAACACGGGTCGCCGGTGGGCAGATAGAAGCGTCTGTATCAGAAGACGCATTTCCTCCCGGTACGGTTAAGGTCAGCCCCGATAAACTGCAGATCATGGGGGTGCGGCTTGGCACCGCAGAGCGAAACTCGGAGACACATACCCTGCGTCTGCTCGGCCGCGTGGTTTCTGACGAAACCCGGGTCTACCAGATCATTGCCGCCGTGGACGGCAGGATTACTCAGTCCTCCATCCGCAATTCGACAGGAAGCCTCGTCAAGAAGGATGAGCCCCTTGCCTCCTTTTACACACCCGAGTTCTTCAGCGCCCAGCAGGCCTACATTTACCAGCTGAACCAGATGGACCGGCTCCAGGCACGTGAAAAGGAAAACCCCCAGCTGAAGGCCAATATCCAGCAATACATCGACACCCTGCGAAACCTGGGAATGGATGACATCCAGATCGCGGAAATCACCAGGACCCGGCAGCGCGCTGTAGATATCGTGATCCACGCCCCTGTCCCGGGATTCATTGTCGCCCGGAACATAACCCCCGACCAGAAATTCAGCAAGGGGACGGAGCTGTTCAAGATCGCAGACCTCCGGCGCGTCTGGATCATCGCTGATCTCTATGAGAACGAGGCGCAGTATCTCAAGCCGGGTAAGATTGTGAAGGCGACCCTCCCTAATCAGAAGAAGGTCTTCGAGGCCAAGGTCAGCAGCACTCTTCCCCTGTTCGATCCCGCCACGCGAACGCTGAAGGTCCGCCTCGAGGCTGATAATCCCGGCTATTTTCTCAGGCCGGACATGTTCGTGGACGTGGAGCTTCCGATCACTTTCCCGCCTGCCGTCGTCGTGCCTGCCGACGCTGTCCTCGACTCGGGACTCAAAAAAACGGTCTTCGTCGATCGGGGCAAGGGCTTCTTCGAGCCCCGCCAGGTGGAAACAGGCTGGCGCTTCGGCAACAAGGTCGAAATCGTGAAGGGGCTCGAGCCCGGAGAGCGAATCGTCGTCTCCGGGAATTTCCTCATCGATTCGGAAAGCAGGACGGAGCTTGCCCTGAGCGGAATCTCGGGAACAATCGCCAGGGATCCGGTCTGCAAGACGGATGTCTCCGTCCGGAAGGCAGAAAAAGCGGGTATGAAGAGTGTCCACCGCGGGCAGGCTTATTATTTTTCCTCTGAAGAGTGCAAGCGGAAATTCGAACAGGATCCCGATCGCTACGTAAAGCAGTCCGTGGAATGACATGATCAACCGAATCGTCGATTTTTCGGTAAACAACAAGTTCATCGTTTTTACCGTGGTAGCCGCGGCCTGCATTGCGGGCTGGTGGTCCCTGAAAACGGTGCCTCTCGACGCCATCCCCGATCTCTCCGATACCCAGGTGATCATCTACTCGCGCTGGGACCGCAGCCCCGACATCGTCGAGGACCAGGTCACCTACCCCATCGTGACGGCCATGGTGGGCGCACCCCGCGTCAAGTCCGTCCGGGGTTTCTCGGATTTCGGCTACTCCTACGTTTACGTCATCTACGAGGACGACACGGACATCTACTGGGCCAGGGCGCGCACCCAGGAATACCTGTCCGCCGTGCTTCCTCGCCTTCCGGAGGGAGTGAGGACGGAGTTGGGCCCCGACGCGACGGGACTGGGATGGGTCTTCCAGTATGCCCTCGTCGACGAGTCGGGCAAGTACAGCCTGGCCGATCTGAGATCCCTGCAGGACTGGTATCTCCGCTTCCACCTGAAGGCCGTGCCGGGAGTTGCCGAGGTTGCCCCAGTAGGCGGCTTCGGCAGGCAGTACCAGGTGAACGTGGACCCCAACCGCCTGCAGGCCTACGGGATATCGATCAACCGCGTTATCGAGGCCGTCAAGGGGGGAAACAGGGAGGTGGGGGGCCGCCTCGTTGAATTTGGCGGCACGGAGTACATGATCCGCGGCCGCGGCTACGCGCGGACCATCGGGGATTTCGAAAACATCGTCCTTTCTGCAAGCGACAGCGGCACGCCGATACGGATCAAGGATATCGGCCAGGTGGTGGAGGGCCCCGATTGGCGCAGAGGCATAATAGACCTGGACGGAAAGGGCGATGCGGTCTCCGGGATCGTCGTCATGCGGCACGGCCAGAACGCCCTGGACGTCGTCGATCGTGTCAAGGCAAAGATGCGGGAAATCGAGCCCGGGCTTCCAGCAGGGGTGAAAATCGTCCCCATCTATGACCGATCGGACCTGATCCTGCGCGCCATCGACAATCTGAAATCCACGATCGTGGAAGTCATCTTCGTCGTGGTCCTGGTGATCCTTCTCTTCCTGTGGCACATTCCCAGCGCCATCATCCCGGTCATCACGATACCCGTTGCGGTGCTGCTGTCCTTCATCCCCTTCCGCCTGATGGGGATCACCGCCAACATCATGTCCCTGGCGGGCATCGCCATTGCCATCGGGGCACTGGTGGATGCCGCCATCGTGGTTGTCGAGCAGACCCACAAGGGTCTGGAGGAGTGGGAGAAAACGGGGCGGGGCGAGGACGACCGGGCCGTCGTCATCAGGGCCGTCAAGCAGGTGGCCGGTCCCAGTTTCTTTGCTCTCTTGGTCATCGGTGTCTCCTTCCTTCCCGTGCTCACCCTGGAGGGCCAGGAGGGGCGCCTCTTCAAGCCGCTGGCCTACACGAAGAATCTCTCCATGTTCATCGCCGCTTTTCTGGCGATTACCCTGGACCCGGCCCTGAGGCTGTTCCTGACGCACAGGAAAGCCTTCACCCTGCAGCCGCAATGGCTATCAAAGGCGTTGAACGCCATCTTCACGGGCAAAATCCAGCCGGAGGAGAAGCACCCGATCAGTCGCGTCCTGATGCGCCTCTACGAGCCCGTGGTGGTCTGGTCTCTGAAGCGGGGAAAGGTCATCATCGCCGGGGCTCTGATCCTGATGCTCGCCACGATACCCATCTACTTCAAGCTGGGCTCGGAGTACATGCCGCCCCTCGAGGAAGGCTCCATCCTGTACATGCCCACCACCTCGCCGGGCATCTCCATCACCGAGGCGGGCAACCTGCTGCGGGTCACGGACCGGATCATCAAGCAGTTTCCCGAGGTCGATCGCGTCCTGGGCAAGGCCGGCCGGGCCGAGACGGCGACGGACCCCGCGCCGCTTTCCATGATAGAGACGGTGATTATCCTGAAGCCCAAGTCGGAGTGGCGGCGGGCAGACACGTGGTACTCGTCGTGGGCCCCGGAATGGCTGAAATCGCTCATACGGTGTGTAAGGCCTGATAACATTTCGCAGGAAGAGCTCATCCATCAGATGAATGAGGCCCTGCAGTTCCCGGGCCTCTCCAATGCGTGGACCATGCCGATCAAGGGGCGTATCGAGATGCTGTCGACGGGCCTGCGCACGCCGGTGGGGATCAAGATCTCCGGCGCCGACCTCGATACCATCGAGGAGATCGGGGCCCGGGTGGAATCGGTCCTGATGTCCGTGCCCGGCACCCGCAGCGTCTTTGCGGAAAAGACCGGCAGCGGATACTTTCTCAATTTCGAATGGAACCGCGAGGCCCTCTCCCGATACGGTCTCAACATCGATGACGTGCAGGACGTTATCGCCAGAGCAATCGGCGGGGAAAACGTGACAACCGCCATCCAGGGAAGGGAGCGCTATCCCGTCAATGTCCGCTACATGCGCGATTTCCGTTCCGACCTCACGGCCCTGGGGCGCGTCCTCGTGCCGGTTGCAGGCGGGCAGAAGCAGATCCCCCTTTCCCAGCTTGCCACGGTTGGCACGAGCGTCGGGCCTTCCATGATCCGGGATGAGGACGGACTGCTGACAGGCTATGTTTATATCGATGTCGGCGATCGGGACCAGAACGGATACATCAAAGAGGCGGCGGCGCTTCTCCGGGAAAAGGTGCCGCTGCCCGTGGGGTATGCCCTGTCGTGGAGCGGCCAGTACGAAGCGACGCAGCGGATGACGAGCCGCCTGGCAACGATCGTTCCCCTGACGCTGCTGCTCATCCTCCTTCTTTTGTACATGAACACCCGGTCTTTGACGAAGACGCTCATCGTGCTCCTGTCGGTGCCGTTCTCCGCGATCGGCGCTTTCTGGTTCCTCTATCTGATGGGGTACAACATGAGCATCGGGGTCTGGGTCGGGCTCATCGCGTTGCTGGGCGTGGACGCGGAAACGGGCGTCTTCATGCTTCTCTACCTGGATCTCGCCTATGAGCGGGCAAAGAAAGCGGGGCGCATGAGGAACCTGGCCGACCTGCGCGAGGCCGTCAAGTACGGGGCGGCAGGAAGGCTGCGGCCGAAATTCATGACGGTGGCGACCATGTTTCTGGGGCTCATCCCCATCATGTGGGCCAACGGGGCCGGCGCCGATGTGATGAAGCGCATCGCCGCACCCATGATCGGCGGCATCCTGACATCCTTCCTCCTGGAACTCCTGGTCTATCCCGTGATCTACCAGACCTGGAAATGGCATTTCGCGCTAAAGAAGGCCTTGAAGTGACTGCTCGGGGAGATTCTCTCTCATCCAGATTTCGATCATAGATAATGAAAAGTCGGAGGTACGGATCGATGGCGAAAAAAATAATGTTGTTTGCTTGCTTGATTTTTCTAGTAACGGCCCTCACGGCAGCAGCCCTGGCCCAGGATGATGTGAAAAAAACCGCCTCATGCAAATACTGCGGGATGGACCGCGAAAAGTTCGCCCACAGCCGCATGCTCATCGAATACACCGACGGGAAGGCCGTGGGGACCTGCAGCATCCATTGCGCCGCTGTGGAGTTCGCCCTGACCATTGACAAGACCCCGAAGGCCATCATGGTGGGGGACTACAACACGAAGATGCTCATCGACGCCGAGAAAGCGACCTGGGTGATCGGCGGGAGCAAGATGGGCGTTATGACACGGAATGCCAAGTGGGCCTTCGCGCAGAAGGGCGATGCCGAGAAATTTATCGCACAGAACGGCGGGAAGCTCGCTACCTATGATGATGCCATGAAGGCCGCCTACGAAGACATGTACGCCGACACGAAGATGATCCGGGACAGAAGAACAAAAATGATGATGGAGCACAAGCACTAGGTCCTAACATGAAACGATTCGCAGCAGCTGTCCTCACCGCACTGATCGTGGTATCTCCAGCATGGGGGGCGGATCAGAAGTTTGTCAAACCCTCTCCGAAGGACAAATGTCCCGTCTGCGGGATGTTCGCGGCAAAATACTCGGACTTTGTCACCCAGGTGATCTTCAAAGACGGCTCCTATGCTGTTTTTGACGGAGCCAAGGACATGTTCAAGTATTACTTCAACCTGAAGAAGTACGCCCCGGCAAAACGGGCAGAAGATATCGATGCGATTTACGTAACGGACTATTACAGCCTGGAACCCATCGACGGACTCATGGCCTGGTACGTCGTGGGCAGTGATATCTTTGGCCCCATGGGGAAGGAACTCGTCCCCTTTGCAAAGGAATCCGATGCCCGGGGATTTATGAAAGACCACAAGGGGAAATCCCTCCTGCGTTTCAAGGACGTCCATGTTGAGCTGATCAGGGAGCTGGACTAGCGCCATGAGGAAATCGACTCTGTTTCTATCATTCCTGACGGTATGCATCGGCCTTCTCGTCTTGATTTTTGCCCACGCATCTGTCCAGGTGAAAGCCGAGGAGGCATCCTTCCGGGCGAATGCCGATCTTGTCGGCAAACTCGATCTGACGGATCTGTGCCTTTTTACGGAAGCCAGCTACACGAGGCATCTTTCGCAGGCACACCTGCTCACGCCCTTTCAGAATGGCCCCATGTCGCTGGAGCACTTCCCCTCCGGTTCCCTGGTCACACCTCCCATGGTCATAAGGAAAATCAATGGAAAAGTGGATTGAGCGACAGAGACATCTCATTGATTTCACCCTGTCGTCGCTCTTCAGGCGAAAGAGGAAGAATGCCGCTCTCGTCTTTGTCTACATGCTCGTCGTGTTTCTGCTCGCCTCAGTGGTTTTTTTCGTCCAGTCCATGAAGAAAGAGTCTGCTGCCGTTCTGAAAGATGCCCCCGAAATCCTTATTCAGCGCATGGTGGCCGGGCGCTATGAAATCATCCCGTTATCCTACCTGGAACCGGTGCAGTCGATCCGGGGGGTGAGCTCGGCGCGGACGAGGCTCTGGGGATATTATTACGACCCGGTTGTCGGCGCCAACTACACCCTGATGGTCCCCGAGAATTCCGAACTCGGCCCGGGCAAGATTATCGTCGGCGAAGGTGTCTCGAGGGTCCGCCTTGCCAACGCAGGTGACACGATGGAGTTCCGGACTTATGCGGGAGAGGTGATTGATCTCGTGATTGAGAGCACTCTCTCATCGGAATCGGAGATGGTTTCCTCGGACCTGATCCTCGTCACGGAACAGGATTTCCGGAGGCTTTTCGGCGTACCGAACGGCTTTGCCACTGATCTCGCGGTGCGGATCAGAAATCCCCGGGAGATACAGACGGTCGCCTTGAAAGCCGCGGGTCTTCTGCCCGACACGAGGCAGATCCTGAAGGACGAGATCCTCCGGACCTATGATGCCGTGTTCGACTGGCGCGGCGGGATCCTGATCATCATTCTCTCGGGGGTCCTGATGGCCTTTGGAATCCTGGCATGGGACAAGGCATCGGGGCTGAGCTCCGAGGAGAGGCGGGAAATCGGCATACTCAAGGCCATAGGGTGGGAGACCTCCGATGTGCTTCTCATGAAGTTCTGGGAAGGGAT
The DNA here is from genome assembly GCA_035506495.1 of Syntrophales bacterium. GTDB lineage: Bacteria > Desulfobacterota > Syntrophia > Syntrophales > UBA2192 > UBA2192. The sequence goes on along the minus strand of DATJPI010000106.1, from coordinate 7,680 downwards.
GGCGGTCTCGCTGGCGTCCTTCTTCATCGGGGTGATGCTTGCCTACGTCCATGTGTATTTCGCCTCCGCAGCTCTCTTTGAGCCCGTTTTGAAAGGCTGGTCCGTCCTCTATCCCCGGTTCAGGATGATTCCCTCCCTGGACTTTTTCGAACTGTCGGTCCTCTTCTTCCTGTCCGTCGTCCCCTACACCGTGGCAACGATCATCCCCGCCTGGAAGGCAGCCACGTCGGACCCCGACTCGGTGATGAGGTAAGGATGATGATCGATCTCATCGACATCAGGAAGGTCTTTAACGCCGGACGGCCGAATGAATTCGTGGCGATCAACGGGATCAGCCTGCGGATCGAGTCTGAGAAGATGACCGTGTTCAGGGGACCGAGCGGCTCGGGGAAGACCACGCTGCTCTCCATGGTCGGCTGCCTGTCAAGGCCCACGTCGGGTCGAATCCGGCTCCACGACCGGGAAATCACCAGCCTGCCCGAGAGGTTTCTGACGGAGATCCGGCAGAACATGTTCGGCTTTATCTTCCAGCAGTGCAACCTGATCAAGGGGATGACCGTTCTCGAAAACGTGATGATCCCCTCCTATCCCCTGGGGGAAAGGCACGCCTCGCTCAAACGGCGGGCCCTCGATCTGCTGGACATCTTCAAGATGGTACAGAAAGCAGAATCGAAGACGGAATGGCTGTCCGGCGGAGAGGCCCAGCGGGTGGCCATCTCGCGGGCGCTGATCAACAATCCCTCGTACATTATCGCCGACGAGCCGACAGCGAACCTGGACACCCGCCTGTCCCAGGAGTTCATGGACATCATGGGGAAGCTCGCCGATGAGCGAAGAACCGTCCTCATCGCAAGCCACGACAGCCTTGTTTACGAATCGCCACGGGTCGACCGTGTGATCGATTTGCGGGACGGACGGATCGCGGAGAGGGAAGCATGATTTTTCATCCGGCGATCATCGCCCTGCTGCTGTCCTCGGCATTCATTTGCTTCATGGTCCTGTACTCGGCCTCATGCGGGATACAGATCCTGAGGCGCTGGGACCTGCATAGCGGCAGCGAATTTCAGCTTTCTCTCGAGCGTAAAACATACCTTGTCTCGAGCATGCTTTCCTACGTTTTTGGTTTTCAGCTCATCTCGCTTTTCCTTTTCGTTTACACCGCCGATCGCATCTGCCCCTTCTTCGTGGGCGCCATGTGCGCCGCGGGCTCTCTCTACGCAAACGGTTTTGGCTATCCCGTCCTGCTCTTCAAGGTGATGAATTTCCTCCTGGCGGGGTTCTGGCTCCTGATCAATTTTGCCGACAACCAGGCTCCCGATTATCCCCTCATCCGGAAACGATACGGCCTGCTTCTGATTCTGGCGGTGTTGATCCCCGCCGAGGCTGTTCTGCAGGCGAACTACTTCGCCCGGCTCAGCCCGAACATCATCACCTCCTGCTGCGGAAGCCTGTTCAGCGGCGATGCGACGGGCGGCGCTGCAGACATTACAGCGCTGCCGGCTGCTATCATGAAGATCGTCTTTTTCGCTGTGATGGCGCTGACCCTCCTTACGGGCATGGTTTATTACATAAAGGGCAAAGGGGGTTATCTGTTCAGCGCGCTCAGCGCGTCGAGCTTCGTCGTCTCCATCCTGTCCATTCTGTCGTTTATCTCCCCTTACATTTATGAATTGCCGACGCATCACTGCCCTTTTTGCCTGCTGCAAAAAGAATACAACTACATCGGCTATCCCCTGTACCTGTCCCTTTTCAGTGCAACGATACTGGGCACGGGTGTGGGAATCCTGATGCCTTTCCGGAAAATCGACAGTCTTTCCAAAGCCATCCCCTCCATACAGAAGCGCAGCACCCTTGCCGCCGTTGCCCTGTTCACTATCTTCGCGGTCATTGTCGTTTGGAAGATGATGGCTACCGATTTCATCCTGGAAGGATAAGAAGACAAAATGAAATCAGCCCCGGATCCGCAGAACCAAGGCTGAGCTTTTTTACTGCAGTGAGATGAAGGGGACTGGGAAATTGTCTTAGTGCAACCTGCACTATTTCTTCGACCCGCTTCAGCCGCTCTGGCCGGGTTTTTGTTCGGGGGTCTTTTTCTCTTTGTCCTTGTCCTTTTGTTCCTGGCTTTTCTGTTTGGTCGTATCCTCCTCCTGCTTCTTATCATCCTGCGGAGTGGTGGGCTGAGGGGTACTAACTGCACCCGGTTTCCCGCCTCAACCGCTCAGCTGGATCTGCTGGGTGTCGGCCGACGCCAGCCCGGCGCCCGTCAGCAGCCCGGTCAGACAGAGCCCCGCCAGAAACGTTTTCAATTGTTGCTCATCCATCAGGCACCTCCTTTTTTCATCTCTTGTTCTTTTTGGCCGCCGCAACATGGCATGGGCCCTCTGTATCTGTCTACACCACCGCCCTGCGATGCTCAATCAGCCAATTGGAGGCTTCTTCTCATCCGGACGCTGAGAAGGGTTCCTCATGACCGCCGGCAGTCTGTCATGGGCAGGCATCGATGAAACAGTATGGATCGCGGCAGGTAAAGACGTCCCGTCCGAAACTGTAGGTCGAGGCGAGGCATCCTCCGCATACGGCACGGATCGGGCAGCTCCGGCAGGCCTTCGATCCCTCACGGTATCGGGCGGCCGATGGAGAATCGTAGAGCTCTTCGAGGCTCATTTCGCGGATGTTGCCGATGAATGAGGGAAATTTCCGGCACGCGTGGATTTCCCCGTCGGGCAGAAGCGTGAGAAAGTTAAAAGCGGCCCCGCAGCCATAGCCCGTGCAGCCTCCGAAAAGCCCATCGGCGCTCCCGCGCCGGAAGATGTTCATCAGGTTGTCCTTGAGGCCCAGGATCGGGTTTCCCTTCTCGGCCTCGAGATACTCCGCGAGGAAGCGGATGTATTCGCCCTGGTCCGGCAGTGCCAGAGCGGCCCCCTCACCTGCCCGCGAGAGCCGGTTGAATGTGAACGAATCAGCACGGTCCCGGAGGAACTCCGCCAGGGGAAGGACCTCGCTGAGATTATCCCGCGTCAGTGTCAGCATGACCATGGAATAGATCCCGAGATCCCGGAGGACGGACAGGAATTCCAGGACGCGCCTGAACTGCCCTTTGCCGCGGATCAGGTCGTTGTGACTCTCCAGACCCTCGAGGCTCACCTGGAAGGCTGCCGGCTTCCGAATGGCAACGATCTTCTCCAGCATCGGCCTCGGTGCAGGATTACCCAGGATGACGACGGCAAAACCCCGCTCGACGGCCGCACGGTAGAGCTCGAGAAATTTCGGATAGAGAAGCGGATTGCCGCCCGTGAAGGTGACCTGGCCGCTCACAAATCGCTTTCGGCAGAACTGTCGCAGCTCGTCGAGGACCCGCAATGCCGTCGGCATCTTGAGGGGCGAGCGGCGGCTGCGGTCATAGCAGTGCCTGCAGCTCAGATCACAGGCCTGCGTAATGTGCCACTGGAGCGTGAAGACGGGGGATGCGAGATATTCCTCGGGTACACGGGTGCCGAAAACGGCCGGATCCCGTCGAATGCGAGATGGAGGAGAGAGAAGGATCCCCTGTTCCACTGCGCGGAGGATGGCCTGGTCGACGGCGCCCACCGGAAGGTTACCCTTGTCGGCAGCCACTTCGGGGGATATCCCCTCGATTGTCATCTTGAGTACGAGGAGATCCTCTGTGGTCGCCTTGCGGGAAGTGACGGCCCCCCCACTTGCCGATTTCCATGCAAGGACAATCTCATTGCCCCGCTTCACTGTATCCCATGCCGCACGATCGTCGTTCATCCAGACGGTCAGATTCTTCCACTTCAAGGGCACGAGCCGTAAAGCAGGATTCGCAATCAACATATCCAGCGAGGACCTAGACGGCAGCTCGGTTTCTTCGACCTCGTGGACCGCCCATTCGAGCCGGGCCAGATCGGCGATAAAAGGAGGCACTCCCCTCGATTTCCCGTAGTCCTCGAGAAGAGTCGAGAGAAAGGAAGGCTCACGGCACTGCGGAAGGATGCGCGCCCATCTCCGGGCACCGAGAAGCACCCGGCACACGGGGTAGATCCATTCAAGAGGAGGTAAAGAAGGAGGCGACATGGTCTCACACTCAACGCCGGGACCGGGCAGCATCGATCGAATGCCCCCATCCCCAAGTGGGAAACTCAGGATTCTCGGCCCGCTCAGCCGTGATCAGGTACGTAAAGCGGGATCACGTAGGGCCCTTCGGGGATGACGGCCACGCGGCGATCGCCCGAGGCCTTCACGCTCTCGAGGACTGCCGCGGCGGGCGATTCGACAAGCGCAACACCGGTGAGGGCCCGCTGGTCCTTGGAGAGGCCCCCCACGTGGAGGCAGACCTTTCCCTTTTTCATGGCCTTGACCTGCATCTCCGACTGCCATTCGTCGATTGCGGCATAGCGTTTGGGCATTATCTCCTGCAGGAACTTCTCCGGTCCCAGCCGGATCAGGTTGCGCTGCGATTCGGCATACTCGGCGGATCCGATCCCCTCGGAGCAGCTCGACACCGTGATCAGTGTCCCGCCCGGCTCGAGGATCTCGAGAGCACCCACCATCCCCTTCACCGTCTGGTAGTAGGTCTTGTCGAGGGGGTAGCCTGCCGAGCTTGTGACGACGGTCCGGAATCTTTTGTTCATGGGGACTTCCGCATAGGGCCTGACAAAGGCAACGGCCTCGAGATGGCTCGCCTCGATCTCCCCGAAATTCACGAAGGACAGCCGTCTCTCCTCGTCGATCACGGTGTTGACGGCGAGGCATTTCCCGATCATCCCGATGATCTCCAGCTGGGCCCCGTGCAGGGGGTTTCCGTCGATGACGCAGTTGACGGCCTTGCAGTTTTCCAGGATCCGGGCGGAATGAAAGGTCCGGATGGTCTTTTCATGGGCGACGCCGGGCGCCACGATCTTCCTTCCCCCGGAGTAGCCTGCCATGAAGTGGGGCTCCACGAGGCCCACGGCGATGCGAAGATCGGCATGCACGAACCGGTGATCGATGCTCGCTTCGATATTGTCCGATGTAATCCCCAGGGTGACGTGGTCTTCTGCGTTGCGGGCGAAGTGATTGGCAACGTTCACGGTTTTGAGGACCCAGTCGTCGCCCACGATCTCGCGAAGCTCCTCTCCCTCGTTGGGACGATGAAGCCCCGTGGCGACAAGAACGGTGATCGAGTCAGGGGAGATGCCCGCCTCGATCAGCGATCGGACGAGCGGGGGCAGAACGATGCCGTTGGGTACGGGGCGGGTGATGTCGCAGATGAGGATGCAGGCATTCCGGCAGCCTTTCGCCTCCTCTTGCAGTGACCGGCTGCCCACAGGGTTCGCAAAAGCCGCCTCGAGGGCCGCCCGGACGTCGGACAGGACCGGCATGGCCTTCTTCCGGATGACGGTAACGTCGAGATCATCCGGAAGATCCAGGGGAAACCCCTCTTTTCCGTATCTCATGACGATGCGCATGACCGCCTCCTGCTACGTAATGAGGAAAAACTGAAAAAGAAAATCCCCCTCAGTCCCCCATATGCTGCTTCGCAGCAGTATAACAGTAAGTGGGTAATTAGGTAATTAAGTAATTGATTGACAGGGAAAAAATGGAAGCAGCCGTTTGGTCTTCTTGAATAAACCAATTACCCAGTTACCCATTCCTGCAGCGAAGCGATCACATGCCGAGGAAGGCCTGACGGACGAGATCGCTTCCCAGGAGGTCCTGCCCTTTGCCTTCCATCACGATTCGCCCCGTCTGCAGGACGTAGGCACGGTGGGAGATCTCGAGCGCTTCGTAGACGTTCTGCTCCACGAGCAGGACCGTCACGCCCTTTTCGTTGATCGTCTTGACGACCTTGAAGACTTCGCCGACCAGTTTGGGGCTGAGGCCAAGAGAGGGCTCATCGAACATCAGGAGCGACGGGTTGGACATGAGGCCCCGTGCGATGGCCAGCTGCTGCTGCTCACCGCCGCTGAACGTGTCGGCGCGCTGCGCCTGACGCTCTTTCAGGATGGGGAACAGACCGAAGACGGTTTCCAGGTTCTTTTCCATCTCGGCCTTCGAGTCGACGGCGTAGGCGCCCAGAAGGAGGTTGTCCAGGACGGAGAGACGGCCGAAGAGCCTGCGGCCTTCGGGGATCATGGAGATCCGTTTCTTCACAATTTCATAGGGAGGCGTCTGGTGGATGGAGGCTCCCTCGAACACGATTTCACCGTTTTGCGGATGCAGTAGACCCGCAATCGTCTTGACCATCGTTGACTTGCCTGCGCCGTTGGAGCCGACGAGGCTCACGATCTCCCCCTTGTCGATCGTGAACGAGGCGTTCTGGATGGCCAGGAGTCCTTTGTAACCCACGGAGATGTTATTGACTGACAACACGGTACTTATCCCCCAAGTAAGCCTGGATGACTTCCGGATGGGAGACCACTTCCTTCGGTGTCCCTTCCATGATTTTCTTGCCGGAGTTGAGCACGATGACCCGGTCCGAGATCTCCATGACGGCTTCCATCACGTGCTCAACGACTACGAGGGTCATCCCGCCCTGGCGGATCTTCTTGATGAGCTCGATGATCTGCCGGAGCTCCACGATCGTGAGTCCCGCCATGGACTCGTCTAGCATCAATACTTTCGGCTGCGTCGCCAGGGCCATGGAGACCTCGAGGCGTTTCTTGTCGGCGATCGTGAGCGCCGTGGCGAGAAAGTCTTTCTTCTCATAGAGTCCTGTGAAGTTGAGGACCTCCTCGGCCTTGTCCATCGCCGGCTTGATCCGGGCATAACGGACCAACGCCCCGGTCATTACGTTCTCCAGGACGGTCATGTCGGTGATGATCTGGACGATCTGGAACGTGCGGGCGATGCCGAGACTGACAACCTTGTCGGCTCGCATGTTCGTGATGTCCTGGCCGTAGAAAGAGACCTTGCCGCTGCTCGGTTTGTAAAATCCGGTCATGCAGTTGAACAGCGTCGTCTTTCCCGCCCCGTTCGGCCCGATCACGCTGACGATCTCCCCTTCCTCGACGGTGAAATCGATGTCGAGGCAGGCGGCGAGCCCCCCGAACCACTTCGACAGCCCCTTTACGTCCAAGCAGATTGCCTTGTTCATTTTACCTTCTTACCTATGTTGGAGAGTAGTCCCCAAACCCCTGCGGGCTGGTACATGGAGATGAGCATGATCAAAAACCCGTAAATCAGCATGTCCACGCCGGTCCCCTGGTGACCCAGGGTGATGCGCGTGTATTCGGCCAGCGGAATCATAACAGCCGCGCCGATCACCGGCCCAATCACAGCTCCGGCACCTCCCAGCATCGAGATGAGAACGACCTGCACCGAGATGGCCAGCAGCATGACGCTCTCGGGGTCAATGTAAAGGATGTACTGGGCGTAGAAGGTGCCCGCCATGGCGCTCAGGAAGGCGGCGATCATAATGGCGATCAGGCGGTAGCGGACGACATTGACGCCCAGGACCTCGGCCACGTCGTGGCTCTCCTTGATGGCGCGGAAATAGTAGCCCATCTTCGACGTGGCCACGAAGTAGCAGGTGGCGATGGCCAGAAGCAGGAAGGCCAGTATGATGTAGTAGTAGGGAAGCTTCGAGGAGTGGAACATGAAATTGGCAAAGGACTCGTCCAGCATGGGCAGGGAGAGCCCCTCTGCCGCACCCACGAGCTTCCAGTTGTTGAAGACGACCCGGACGATCTCCGCAAAGGC
>DATJPI010000105.1:0-5616 GCA_035506495.1 Syntrophales bacterium | reverse complement strand
GGGAATCAGGCCCAACGAATTCGGCCACACTGGTCAGAAAGGCGATGACATCGTGTTTCACGGTCCGCTCGATCTCATCGATGCGCTCGATGTCAAAATGGGCCTTTGTCTTGATCGTCCGAAGGGCTGCCTTGGGGATGTTTCCCTTTTTCGCCAGGGCCTCGCAGACGAGGATCTCGATGTCCAGCCACTTCTGGAAGCGGTTCTTTGCAGTCCAGACGCTTTCCATTTCCTTGCGTGAATATCTCGGGATCATAGCACCTCGGAGAAGGGTGGATTGGAGCGAAAATCGATGAAGAATACTACCATGGCGGCTGGAAAGGAATCCAGAGTTTTCTCCTCCTCAGGACGTCCAATCCCCATCCGTCCCCTGCAGCTGCTGTGCGAGTCGGCGGAGAAAGTCCTCCCGGTTTTCGTATCGTATCGCATGGAACCCCCTCTCCACGGCACGGCCGACATGACCGGTGCTGTCGTCGATGAAGAGCACATTCCGCCCCGGTCGGTTCACAAGCTTCAGGACATCGTCAAAATGGCTGCCGTCATGCTTGCTTTTTCCCATGTGGAAGCTGTTGAATACGAAATCGAACCGGGCGTAGAGGCCGAACCGGGCATCGATCTCATCGAGCCAGTTGGTTTGATCACTCAGGATCCCCGCGGTGAATCCATGATTTTTAAGACGCTGCACCAGCTCCAGCATCCAGGGGCGCAGCGTGAAGCGATCCAGGATCTCCATCCGCAGGGACTCATCGGTTCCCCGAATAGGTGCCTGACTGCGAAGGGCGTCCCACCAGCAGGACTCCCCCGCCCTGCCTGTAAGATACCCCGTTTCGATGACCAGGTCGTGTCCTTTGCGGACAACGAGTTCTTCGGGCAGGTCGCTGATCCTGCCGATCGCCGCGAGGCCGTTCCGGAACCCCTCGTCGGCAAGGACCCCTCCGAAATCGAAAAGAACCGTATTGATCTTCTTGGAATCCGGTCCAGCGGCCATGGCCTTCCTTTTCTGCTTCACTCCCCGAGCATTCTGCTGATGCAGGTCCCTCCAGTAAAAAAGCCCGGGGATCCCCGGGCTTTTCATGCGATTGGTGGCGGCGCAGGGACTTGAACCCCGGACACTGCGGATATGAGCCGCATGCTCTAACCGACTGAGCTACGCCGCCGGAAAAAAGAGGAATTTTACTAACCCAATTTTATCGAATTGTCAAGGTTGCCGCTTCCCCGATCCCATTCAGGGCTATTGCGTCTGCGGCACCAGTTTGTACGCGACGATGCAGCTGTTGGTCCGGAGGGTGGGACCGACGGTCAGCACCAGGGCAAGCACGATTTCATCCTGACCATCGTTGTCGATGTCCTTGATCTGAAAATCGGCCGTGTAACCGTTGATTCTCCTCGAGCGCCAGAGCTCCGACAGACCCAACCCGTCCCACTCGAAGGCGTATACCTCGGCCCCGGTGAACATGGGCGCATTCTTCAGCACCCTTCCTGTTGCCGAGAGGTTTTTCACCACGATCACTTCCTTCCTTCCGTCCTTGTTCAGGTCAACCGTCATGATCCTCGGATTGAAGAACACCAGGTCTGCCTGGCTCTGGAGATTCCGGGTGCCCGATGCAAATTCGGGCTGCAGAACGTTGTTGCTTCCCCCGAACATATCGTCGCTGCGCCAGAGCACTTCGCTCGTCGGGCCCATGAACTGGGTCAGCTGGCTCAGCAATTTGTCCGTCTTTTCGTAGATCCTCAGGTAGTCGAGATTGTCGAAGGAGATGATCCGCTCCACCGTTGAGTCAATGGCGTCCATCGTGAGTCCATACACAGGCAGACCCTGCGGGATCCTCGCTTTCTCACGCTCCACGTACTTCCCGTTTTCCCAGGACATGAAGTAGATGGGGTTGATGAAAAAGTTGGAGAAAGCGGTCGTCGTTTCGGCGGGGGTGTTCGATGCCGGGTTCAACATCTGCCCCAGCAAGCGGGGAGTCCCTGTTGTGTTGATCACACGAAACAGATAGGGCAGCTTTCTGGCGATCACCTCGTAATTCCCGTTCCGGTACTCCAGAACGAATGATTCGACGGTCGTGCGTCTGATGCTCGTCACGAAGATCTCGGGGATGCCGTTGCCGTTGATGTCGGCAATATCGACCCCGTAATATTCTTCCCCGGGCGATCCCGGTATCTTCTTCATCTGAATGAACTCATTGCCCTTCCTCTGGTAAATATAGACGTTGTTCTTGTCGATGACGACGATCTCGTTGAGACCGTCCCCGTTCACATCGCCGATGTCAACCCCCTTGAACTCCGTGCCGTACTTCGGGCTCATCCAGAAGCCTTTCCTGTCTAGGCCCTGGCTTGACGTGATGAAATCCGGATTGATAACCCCCGTATAGGTCGTCTTGCCCTTCCTCATGCCCGTGACGATCTCCGTTTCCGATTTGCCAGCTGCAGCTGCCGCCGTTCCTGCAGCAGCGCCTGCAGCCGTACCGGCTGCAGTGGAGGCAGCGGATGCCGCCGGGGTCGGTGCGACGGGTGCGGCCGGAGCCGCAAGGGCTTCACCCGTCACGTAGGAACGGATCCTCTGGGAGAAATCGCTGATCTTGGGAATGACCTCGTTCATGCCCCGCGACTGATCATAGAGCGTTACAGGCGATTGGTTCGAGGCTACATCGAGCATCTTTCCATCCAGGCTCAGGCTGTCGCCGATCTTTGTGATGCTGCCCCAGACGACATAGTCAGCTTTCAGCCGTTTTCCGATCGCCGCCACATCAGACTGAGAAAGCTCGCCCTTGGGATCCTTCCCCACGGCATCCACGACATTCGATTTGTTCAGGACTTCCGTCTTTCCTGCAACGCTCACCCTCGAGATGAGCATGTCCCAGATCCCGTCCCGTATGTAATTGATATTGTCACTGCTGTTGACTGCGAAAGGCAGGATGGCAATTTTTTTCACTTGTTCAGCACCCGGGGCGGTTGCCGTCAACAGCAGGAGCCCCAAGGCCATGATCAGTGCTTTTTTCATTGTGCTTCTCCTCGCGAACAGGTTCAGTAGAGATAGTGTCTTAACACCGAATTCCGAATGATTCAAGGTTCTTTTGTTTGAACGCATGATGCCTCTCCGGGTTGACCTCCCTTGCACATTGCATCCTGAAGAAATTACAGCATACGCGAAAAAGATGTTTTCAGGGACCGTATTATTTGTTATCCATTCCCCATGAGACACAGTGCTCGTTCCCTCTCGTCTCGGGGGTTGTCCTGCCTGGCAGCGGCATTTGCAGTGTTCATGCTTCCGCAATATCGGATTCCGGTCGGGGAGCCCCTACTGCGACCATGACCCCGCCGATTCCGACGGGCCGCAGCCCGCAGGCACCCTTTCTACCGGTCTTCCTGCTCAGAAACGCCCATCTGCAGACGATTCTGGCCAGCCTGAAGATCCGCGCCAGGGGGGAGAATCCCCTCCAGGCTGACTCCGAGCAGATCCTCATTGATGCCGGCCGTGGAATCCGCCTCCTGGGCTTTCATACCTGTCACCCCGACCGTCGTGCCCGAGGCCTCGTCATCCTTCTTCACGGCTGGGAGGGCAGCTCGGAGTCGACGTACATGTTGACGACCGGCCGGCGCCTGTACCGCAGTGGCTACGACGTCTTTCGCCTGAACCTGCGGGATCACGGGCAGAGCCACCATCTCAACAGGGGCGTCTTCCATAGCGCCAGGATCGAAGAGGTTTTTACGGCGGTTCTCAACATCGTCGCCGATGCTGCCGGGAAGCCCTGTCATCTTGTCGGCTTTTCCCTGGGCGGCAATTTTGGGCTGCGGATCGCCCTGCGGTTGAACCCGGGGCAGGCGTCCGGCTTGAGAAACATCATTGCCATCAGCCCCGTCCTGGACCCGCTGAAGGCCACACATGCCATCGACGGCGGTTTTTTTGTCTACCGTGACTACTTTGTGCGGAAGTGGAAACGCTCGCTCGCCATCAAGCAGCGGCTCTACCCAGACCGATATGATTTTCGTGACGTCATGGGTCTGAAGAGCTGCATGGCAATCACGGAGCTCGTCATCCCCCGCTACACGCCCTTTCGGGACGTCCTCGAATATTTCCAGACCTACCGTCTGGTCGGGGCCGACTTCTCTCATCTCACCGTTCCCGTCACGATCCTCGCCGCCGAGGACGACCCCGTCATCCCCGTCGAAGATTTCCGCACGCTCGAATCAGGCGATCGTATTCGAGTGGTGATCGAACGCTACGGCGGGCATTGCGGTTTCCTCCAAGACCTTCGCCTTCGAGTGTGGTTTGAGGATCTTCTGGAAAGGACCCTCGTGGAGGGATCCTGATGAATCAGACGCTTTTGACCTCCTCCCGATGGACGCCTTGCACCTGCGTCCCGAATGGGTATAATGTACGGACGATTGGAGCATGAAATGCCGGTACCCGATCTGTCGGACCCGAAAGGGGTCGTCGAGCGAATTGTCGAGCACCTCGGCAGCGTTCCGGTCGACTACGAGGAACGTGTCGAGTTCATCCGAAGCAAAGAAGGAGAGGCCGATCGATGGCTCGCTGCCGGTGTGATCCTCCTGCTCTTCGAGCGCGAGGGTGCCGGGCAGGAAAGCGACTTCGTCCTTCAGCTCATCAAGCGCTCCTCCCTGGTCCCCCAGCCGGGGGACCTCAGCTGTCCCGGCGGTATGCTCCACCCCGTGACAGACCAATGGCTGGGGCGCCTCATCTCATCGGGGCTGACCCCGATGATGCAGGGCAAACCCCTGTCGCTTGCAAGGGCCCGTGGCGCGAAGACTCTGGAACACATCGGCCTGTTTCTGGCCAATGCTCTCAGGGAAGCCTGGGAAGAGGTCCGCGTCAATCCCCTCAACATCCGCTTCCTGGGTGCCCTCCCCTCTCGCGAGCTCTTGGTCTTTTCTCGCATCATCTTTCCCGTCGTGGGACTCGTCAGACGGAACTGGACGTTTCAGCCTAACCGTGAGGTGGAACGAGTCATCGAAATTCCCCTGAAAACCCTCTTCAACCCCAATCGTTACGGCACGCTGACCGTCGAGATCGAGTCTAGCCTTCCGTTCCGTCGCGAGGTCGAGCCCATCAGGAATTTCCCCTGCTTTTTTTACACACCGCCCGGAGGTCGCGAAGAGATTCTCTGGGGAGCCACGATGTACATCATCATGAACTTCCTGGAAATCGTCTTCGGGTTCACCCTGCCCGAGGCAAACTCGAACCGTGTGGTTCGCAAGTCTCTCCGGCCCGACTATGCGACAGGCAACCACAATCCATCCTCCCCGTAATGCAAGGGCAGGCGCCATGAAACCTTACTCTCTACATCTCAACGCCGTCGTCTTTGACTTCGACGGAACGCTGGCTTTTCTGAACGTCGATTTCAAGCAGATGCGTCGGGACATTATCGAGCTTGCGGCATCGTACGGGATCCCCGAAGACGGTCTGGAAGGGCTCTTTGTGCTTGAGTTGATCGAGAACGTGCGTCAACGGATCGGCAGGATAGGCCGCGGCCAGAAAGACGACTTTTCCCGTCGCGCCCTGAGACTGGTGAGCAACCGGGAACTGGCGGGTGCGACCATCAGCTGCCTGTTCCCCGGCGTGAAGGAGATGCTCATGGAATTAAGGCGCCGTGG
>DATJPI010000104.1:0-5619 GCA_035506495.1 Syntrophales bacterium | reverse complement strand
CTTCGAGCACGGCCGTCATGCTGACCTGATACCCTTTCTTGAGACCTGCGGCGCCGCCCAGCATGGAGGCCCAGGCGAGCGAATAGGTGGATACCTCGCCGGACCATACGGACATGCTCTTGATCACGTATCGCCCGAATACCTCATAGGGAATCACGACGGCGATCACGGCCATGAAAAAGATCGTGCCCCAGCTCGCAAGCTTAAGCAGAGACTCATTGAAGGCGTGCAGAAGTTTCATGAAGGTTTCCCGATGACTCTGTCCATCGTTCCAGGGGGACACGAACCCACGCCTGCAGGGGAAACGGCTCCCCCTGCAGGCCGGACACGATCGTCGTCCCGTTATTTCTTCTTCGGTGCTGCTTTTGCGGGGGCTTTTGCCTCGGGGGCTTTCGTGTTGACGATCGCCGCGATCTTGTCCTTCCCGAAGTCCTTGTTCCACTCCACATAAGCCGGCTCCATGGCCTTCGCAAAGGACGCCTTGTCGACGTCGCGGATCACCGTGAGGCCCTTGGCCGCCATCTCCTTGAGCTTCTTTTCTTCGTCGTCGCGATTGAGCTTGCGCTGAAACGCGGCGACCTCCAGGGCGGTCTTCATGAAGAGTTCCTGGTCCGCCTTCGGCATGGCCTGGAACTTCTTCTTGCTCATCATGAACGGGGCCGGGGAATAGACGTGATAGGTGAGAGAGAAGTACTTCTGCACTTCCCAGAACTTCGCGCTGTAGAAAACGGCGACGGGATTTTCCTGTCCATCGATGACGCCCTGCTGCAGTGCCGGATAGAGTTCCCCCCAGGCCATCGGCGTCGGGTTCAGGCCTGCCGTTTTCCAGGCAAGAAGGTGCACCTTGTTTTCCATGACCCGGATCTTGAGCCCCTTGGCCTGCTGCACGGTCTTCGCGGCGACTTTGGAGTTCGTCAGGTGACGGAAACCGTTCTCCCAGAACGCCATGCCGACGATCCCGTGCTTGTCCATGTCGTTGAGCAGCTGCCGGCCGATGGGCCCGTCGAGAACCGCATCCACGTGGGCGTAATCCCTGAAGAGGTAGGGAATGTCAAGGATGTTGATCGAGGGGCTGAAACCGCCCAGCGGCCCCGTCGAGCTCACTACCAGCTCGATGATGCCCTGCTGCATGCTTTCCACCATCTCCCGCTCGCCCTTGCCTAATTGAGAGCTCGGGTAGAGATTGATGACGATGCGCCCGTTGGTCCGCTGCTTGATCAGATCGGAAAATTTCTGGGCGCCGACCATGTAGGGATGGTCCATGGGCTGGGTGGAGCCCATCTTCATGGTTGCTTTGAATTCGGCTGCACCGGCCTGCTCGACGGCGAGCAAGACTACCATTGCCATGATCGTGACGAGTGTCCATTTCTTCATTTTCCCTCCGTCTCTGTGATCTGCCAGGAAAGGTCCGTGAAACGATTGGAATCCGCCGAAACCGGCCTTCTCACATCCCCTCGTCGGGCACGATGACCGGCATCATGTCCGGCGCGTGAGTCAGCACGGTGATGCGTGCATGATCCCCTTTCTTCCGCAACGCTGCGCCGAGCGCATCTTGAACAGTTTCAAAGTGCGTAAACCCCAGTTTGACGGCATCTTCGGAGCAGATGCCGTCGGAGACGATGTAGACGGACTCCCGCTCTTTCACCTGGGCCCAGGCGATGGCAAGAGCCGCCGCGACTTCATCGTGCAGAAGTTTGCAGGACACCATCCCGCGGATGCCGCATGCGTCGTGGGGAGTCACCTCCAGGATGTCCTTGTGCGTCATGGCAACACCTTCCGGACAGGGTGTTGCGATGATGATGATGCCCCCCGCCTTGACGGCAAGGTCGGAAGGATACAGGGTCTTGTGCGCCTGCCAGAATTCGATGTCGCAGGGATGGGAGCTGGACAGCACGATGTCCGCTTCCTCCGGGATCTCGATCGAATAGACTTTCTTCGACAGTTCGACCCCCTTGTTGAATGCATCGACGACGTCTCCGAAAAACGCCTGGACGACTTCGCCGCCGCGATTCAGGACCGTGTTCAGAATGGTGTTCAGGCCCACCTGGCGGGCGATGGTGTTCAATTCCGTGCGCACGGGATTCTCCGTGACGCCCAGGTAAGAGCGCGGGGCCTTCACGCTCAGCAGGTGTGTATCGGCCGTGGTCTGCTCCCCGCCGATGCCCGGCTGCACGATTTTCGCGCCGCCCGCAAATCCGGGGATGTGGTGGGGCACGATGCTCCCAACACCGATCTTGAAGTCCGCTTCGTAGGCTTCCCGGTTGATCGTGACGTGCGTGCCGTTCGGCGTCGTGCCGAGATCGATCAATTGCGACGGATCTTTGTAATCGTGGTTCCTGACAGCCACCCGCCGGACGACCTCCGCGCCGAATTTTCCCATGATTTCTTCTGCCGTCATGAACCGGTGGGTGCCCAGGGCGATGATGACGGTGATCTGCGAGTCTTTCACGCCGGCGGCGTTCATCTCGTCCAGAAGAACGGGAATCATCTGATCCGTGGGGGTCAGGCGAGTGTTGTCATCGGCGACAATCACCACCTTGCCTGCGCCGCGCGCCAATTCGCGCAGGGGCTTGGACCCGATCGGGGCTGCGAGAGCCCGCATCACTTCCTTTTTGACATCGGCCACGGGCCGGACGTCCTTCGGCGAATACACCCCGATCAGATTCTTTTCGGGGATGCGGACATCGATCTTGCCTTTCCCGTATGGCAGCTCAACCTTTACGTCCGTCATTGAGACCTCCAACATGGTTCGCTGCAAATGATCGGCTCCCGCTTGGGCCCACACTCAGTGAAAGAGATAGCTGGGAACCCACAAAACGAGGCCCTGACAGAAAATCAAAACGTAAAGCAGCACGCTCATGTAAATGATGTAGGGGATACTCTCCTGGGCAACATCCAGGATGGTCACCCCGGCAATATAGGCCGACAGCATCATCGTCGTACCGACGGGCGGCGTGATGAGTCCGATGGCCAGAGCGAAGACCATCATGACCCCGAAGAAGATGGGGTCCGCGCCGACGGCGGTCACCAGGGGAAGCAGGACCGGCCCGAAAAGCAGGACCGCCGGAGAGACGTCCAGCACGCAGCCGACCAGCAAGAAGACCACTCCGAGGACAACCAGCAGCGTTGTCGGCGAATCGATGACCCCGGCCAGCTCGACCGTCAGCTTCTGCGGGATCATGGAATATGCGAGAAGCCAGGTCAGGAGGCCGGCCGTCGAGATGACGATCATGACCACGGCCGAGGAGATGGCCGCATTCAGCATGGAATTGTAGAGCCCCTGCCATGTGAGCTGCCGATCAATCAGGCCCACCAGCAGGGCATAGAGAACCGCCGCGACGGAAGCCTCTGTCGGAGTGAAGATGCCGGTCATGATCCCGACCAGGATAATCGCAACCATGATGAAGGCGGGCAGCCCCCGCCAGACCGCCTTCAGCAGCTCGCGGCGGGTGGCACGCGGGTACTTCGGGTAGTCCCTCCGTTTGGAAATGAATGTCGTGATCACCAGCATCCCCAAGCCGATCAGGATGCCCGGCACCAACCCTCCGAAAAAGAGGTCGCGGATGGAGAGGCTCGTGGCCGCCCCCGTCAGGATCATCGGGATGCTCGGAGGAATGATGATGCCCATCGTGGAGGCGGTGGCATTGACGGCCCCGGCAAACCGCGAAGAGTACCCTTCTTTCTGCATGGCCGGGATCAGGATAGAGCCCAGGGCGGAACAATCGGCGACCGACGATCCGGAGATGCCGCCCATGATCATGTTGGAGACGACGGTGACGTTGGCGAGCCCGCCCCGCAAATGTCCCACCAGCGCGCGCGCCATGCCGATGATGCGCTGGGCCAGGCCGCCGGCGCCCATCAGGTTTCCGGCCAGCATGAAAAACGGGATGGCCACAAAAGGAAAGGAATCCACGCTGGCGAACATCCGTTGAAAGGCAAGCAGGGGAGGAAGAGGGGTTTCCATGTAAATGTACGCCAGGGCCGTCAGCCCCAGGGTGAAGCACACGGGCACGCCGATGAGCAGAAGTGCGACGAAGATGATCGTAAGGGTCATCTCGATTCACCTCCCGTCCCGGCGTGCTGCGCGACGGCATCGCCTCTGCGCTTCCCGAAGAACTCGAGCCCGGCGTTGATCATGACTTCCAAGTTGACGATGAACATGAGAAGCCCGCTGACCGGCAGGGAGGCGTACACATACCCCATGGGGTAGTGGAGGGCGCTGGAGCGCTGGACCATGGTCTTCTGCGCAAGCGACCACCCGTGGACGACCATCATGTAGAAGAAGTACGCCAGGACGATCGCCCCGATCAGTTGCATCAGCGCCTGCTTGTGGGGCTTGACCCTCTCTTTGAGCAGAGTGATGCTGAGGTGAGATCCCCTGCGCACGCAGATCACGGACGCCAGGAAGATCATCCACACCATCACGTGACGGCCCAGCTCTTCCGTCCAGTAGAGGGACTGATGGAACAGGTAACGGGCGAAGACCTGCGAACCGATGGCGACCACCATGACGGCAAGCAGGCCGACGACCGTCCAGCGAATCAAGGCTTCGAGCATGTCCATACAGCGTATCATGTTGATTCCCTCATCGCCCCCTGTCGCATGTTACGCGATCAGTATTTCTCACCGACCTTGCGGATCGACAGGTAGAGATCCTCGAAGCCGTCGTACTTCAGGAAGCTCTTGTATACATCCTTCGTCGCTTCGCGCCAGGGTGCGTTGTTGATCTTCGTAACCTTCATCCTCGCGAAAAGCTGCTTCTCGATGTCCGCGTTGATGTTCTTGAGCAGCGTATCGTTGAAGCGCGACGCCTCTTTGGCCGCCTGGTCGAGGGCTTTCTGGGCTGCAGGATCGAGTTTTTTGTAGGTGTCGTTGTTCATGACGATCATCATGAAGCCGACGAGATGGTCCGTGAGGGCCAGGTATTCTGTGACCTCATAGAACTTGTTGGCGTAGATGACGCCGAGGGGGTTTTCCTGCCCGTCAACCGTCCCCAGCTGCAGGGCCGTGTAGACTTCGGTGAAGGCCAGCGGCGTGGGGGTGGCCCCGAGGGCCCTCCAGGTTTCCAGGTGGGCCTGCATCTCCGGGACACGGATTTTCATGCCTTTGACATCGGCAAGGCTCTTGACGGGTTTCTTGGTGGTCAGCTCCCGGGGCGTTCGCATGACATAGTAGAGGATGCGGATGTTGGTCTTCGCAATCAGCCGGGCTCGGATCTTGTCGCCCACCGGCCCTTCCATGACGGCCCGCACGTGCGCCGGATTCTTGAAAAGGAAGGGGAACTCGAGAATGGACATGGCCGGGTCGAAGTTCTGGAGGATCCCGCCGAGGATCGCCCCGTTGACCGTGCCCACCTGGATCCCCTCGGCCACATCCCGTTCACCGCCCAGGACGCCCCCGACGGCAACATCCACCTTCAGCTTCCCCTGGCTGTACTTCTCGGCCAACTCGCCGAACTTGACCAGGGTCTGGCTCTGATGGTCCACCGGCGCGTAGGCGGAGGCGAATACCAGCTTGGTGGGTTGCGCCCATGCACATGGGACGGTACCGATCACAACGGCGAACACAAACACCAATGAAAGCAAGTATACCCGTTTCATAGCATCCTCCTTCTGTTGT